>NZ_CALPCY010000001.1:0-308794 GCF_943193115.1 Otoolea muris | reverse complement strand
GGTGGTTTTGTCAATAAAATTCAGGTGGTTCGGCTAAGTGTGGCGAAAATTCATCGTCACGTTTTCGAGAATCCGGGAGACAGACATCAGGTATTTCAGGGGAGTAGGGAAATTGTATTAACAATGAAGGAATTTCAAATACTTGTACTGCTTGCACAAAATAAAGGTCGAGTATTTAGTAAAGAGCAGATATATAATGTCGTTTAGCAGGAGCTGTACTCTGGAGATTGCAATATTGTTATGAGCCATATCCATAATATTAGAGAAAAGATAGAGGTCAATCCGAGCGAGCCTGTTTACATACAGACAGTGTGGGGCGTGGGTTATCGGTTCAATAAAAATTTATACAATGGTCTGTGATGGAAATATTTTGGATCGTTGTCATTATGTTTAAGATGATAAACAGATAAAAACAAGGCGGCAGATGCGTTGAGAGAGCCGTCTTGTTTTTGCAGAAAAATTCAGAAATAATCCAGAGATAATCAAAATGTTTAAGGTATCCTATTCTTTGGGATGTTTGTATGTCCGAAGATAGGCTTCCACAATAGCGAGTATCGTTGTAATTTGTTCCTCCGTACATTGTGACAGATAGACCAGCAGACGCTTGTAGTCAAGATTGTCTGCCGGGGCAACTGGATAGAAAAACGGATCGGCGGAAATATGTAAGGCTCGTATGAGCTGCCCCAGCTTTTCGGTGCTTGGCACGTTTCCATGATTTTCGATTTCCTTGATATAGCGGGAGGAAACGCCGGATTTTTCAGCCAGTTCTTCATAGGTCAGTTTCTGGTCGGTTCTAGCCTTCTTCAGACGGAATCCCATTTCCTTGTCAATTTTCTTTTTACTTGCCATATATGCACCTCCATGTATAGTGTATATTGCACATTTCGCTTTGAAAATGCACTAATAAATCACTTTATCATAGGGGCATAATGCACACATAAGAATAAAAAGACTTTGGATATTGCATATAAAAAAACGCAGTATCCAGAGGTTTTTTGCGTGGCTTTTATCCTTTGGGTACGTTTAGGGGAATTTATGTGTTCTGAACGGTCTGAGGGATATTTTTTTGACTTTATGAACCTGTCCGGCTTCTGGCGTGGAAAGGCTCTTTTATAAGGTGTTTTACAGGCAGTAAGACAGGATACACCCTGATAAGTGAATTATACGCTCCCATAGCGTGTGGGAAAAACAGAATAACAGATATGAATAACGTCCAGCGGGCATTTTGCCTGTCCGGGCGTTTTTTATATAAAAATATTTTTTTCAACATTTTTTGCTCTTACCCGAACATCAGCCTATCTCCATTTGGCAGATACAACGGAAAGGGAAAAGGCGTATGCCTTTGTCACGTCACAGCGGGGGAGGAGGTGAACTCGCATGAAGAAACCTTCTCACCATGATGAAATGACGATCAGGCATCGTTTTGACCGCCTGTGCCAGATGTCGCTGAAAGGCGAAGCAATCAATTATTACAGGCACATGGATTACCGCAGGGAACATGAAGCCATGTTTTCTGAACTGTCTGAAAAGGAGCTGAACCAGTTGTTTGTTATGAATGAATACGGAGTGGAAAACAGCCATTTTACAGTGCATGGATATGACATTGAGGTGAAAGACACCCTGATTGCGGAAGCGTTGCAGGCACTTTCGGAGAGGAAGCGGAATGTAATACTGCTTTCGTATTTTCTGGAAATGAGCGATGCGGATATAGCAAGGGAGATGAACCTTGTCCGCAGCACAGTCCATGAACACCGGACACGCTCACTTGAGATTTTAAGGAAGATTATGGAGGGAAAAGCAGATGAAATAGAGATGTAAGAACAGAGAAGAAAAGAATTTGTTGCCTTTCCATATCATTAAGGCAGCATCAGAAGGCGATGTACTGGCAATCAACACAGTCCTGAAGCATTATGAGGGATACATAATTACCCTATCCACCCGGAAGATGTATGACGAGGGAGGGCGGCTTCATTATTGTGTCGATGAAACACTGCGCCGGAGGCTCGAAACAAAGCTAATCACAAAGATACTGGCGTTTGAAGCGGTATAAAGGGCGGCTTGCTGCCCTTTTCCATAGCTGACAGATTTACAGCGGTGTACCTTGATAATTGAATACTGTATTGCATACAGGACGTGAGGATATGCAGAGCCACTAAGCAGATGCGCCATGACGTACCTGCCCTGATTTATAACAGGGTGAAACGTGAGGAAATGTTGAAGCAGGACATTGAAGCAAAGGTAAGGAGCGAGTGAGATCGGGCAAAATATGTAGCAGTTACATGGGGCGATGAAGCATATCTGTGATAATGATACTTCCGGGCTGTGGGAAAACCGCAGTCCGGTCAATGAAATGACGGTGCAAGACCGATGTGGGCGGCGTAATGAGCCGCCACCTGTATTGCAGTTTTTATCTGCTAATAAATGGGGAGAAGTGTTATTCTGCCTGTTTATTAGCAGATAAAGCTGTGCAAAGAATTAGGAGGATATTTTTGATGCAGAGAATACCGAAGGCGATTAACAAAAAGAGGTTAGTCAGATATAAAGAAGGCGCAGAAATGTACAGCATGGGAATGAATAAATTTCAGTCTTTGGCGAAAGATGCGGGAGCTATATTGAAAATTGACAGAATGGTATTAGTTGATTTAGATATGTTTGACCAGTATTTAGAATCATTTCGTGTGAAATAGTTAAGATGCGTATATGCAAAGCAGAAAGATTTTTCGTATAACTGAAAATAAGTGTTGACTTTTGGTTAAACTGAAAGTATAATGATTATGAAATGGATGGAGGTGTATATTGTGGCGAGGACAG
Organism: Otoolea muris; assembly: GCF_943193115.1. Lineage (NCBI taxonomy): Bacteria > Bacillati > Bacillota > Clostridia > Lachnospirales > Lachnospiraceae > Otoolea > Otoolea muris. Next base: position 305,983 of record NZ_CALPCY010000001.1, on the reverse strand, counting down.
GCAGACCAAAGTCTGACAATCCGAAAAAAAGCCTTATCGGGTTGAAGCTGACAGAGGAAGAAGCCGCAAAACTCAGGGAATATGCGTCCAAACATGACATGACCATAACGCAGGTGCTACAAAAGGGGATTGATATGCAGTATGCAATGGAAGAACCGATAAGTAGCTAGTACGAAATCTCTTTCCTTGAGAAAGGAGCAGAGATGGCAAAATCAAGAAAGGATAATAAAGGGAGGGTTTTAAGAAAAGGCGAAACCCAACGCAGTTGCGATGGCAAATATGTTTATACCTATACCGATCCGGAAGGGAAACGCCGGAGCATATACTCTAAGGACATTATGGAGCTGCGTGAGAGGGAAGAAAAGCTGATTAAAGACCAGTTAGACGGATTGGATACCTATGTAGCTGGCAGCGCAACGGTCAATTTTGTATTTGACAGGTATATATCTACAAAGTCGGAACTCAGGGGAACAACCATGAGGAACTACAAATATATGTATGACCGTTTTATCAGGAAAGGGTTTGGGAAGAAGAAAATTGCAGCGATAAAATTTTCTGATGTGCTTCAATTCTACCAGCATTTACTGAAAGATAAGGAAATGCAGATTAACACATTTAGAAACAATCCATACGGTGCTTCACCCAACATTCCAGTTGGCAGTGCGGGATGATATTATCCGTAATAATCCGAGTGACGGGGTTATGGCGCAGATAAAAAAACAGCCGGGTAGAAATCATGGCGTAAGACACGCTTTAACTCTGGAACAGCAGAGAGCTTTTATAAACTATATAGAAAACAATCCTACATATTACCGCTGGACATCTTTGTTTAAGTTCTTGTTAGGGACGGGGTGCAGGATTGGGGAAGCAATCGGGATAAGGTGGGAAGATGTAAATTTTGAAAAACGTATAATCAGCATCAACCACAGTTTGGTTTATTACAGCAGGGAATTTAAGGAACACCCGATGTGTACATTTTCTATATCACTCCCAAAGACAGAAGCGGGTATACGATTTATTCCGATGATGGATGCGGTCTATGATGCACTCCGGGCGGAGCTTGCAGACCAGCAGGAAAATGGATTCAATGAAACGGAGATTGATGGGATGAAAGGTTTTATCTTTATGAACCGTTTTGGATACGTCCACAATCCGCAGTCTATCAACCGGGCAATTAAGCGTATATACGAATCGTACAATGCAGAAGAAGTGGTTAATGCTTCCAAGCAACACCGGGAGCCTGTGCTAATACCACATTTCTCATGTCATCATTTGAGGCATACCTTTTGTTCGAGGTTTTGCGAGAATGAAACAAATTTAAAGGTGATCCAGTCCATTATGGGACACGCTAATATTGAAACCACAATGGACATTTATGCAGAAGTCACCGATGCAAAGAAACAGGAAGCGATTGAAAATTTAGCACACAAATTGGATGTATTTTAGGAAAGAGTCCGGCTAGGACTGACAGAGGGTACGACAACTTGTGTGCCATACGACAAGAGTACGACAAATTCAAGAGTTTTAATCAATGAAACAGCGTTAAATTGCTGTGGTCGAGATACCGAAAAGCGGCTAAATAAAGGGAAATAAGCCATTTTAAATTAAACTGACTTAAAATCCCGGCAATGAAAACGCTTGGCGGAAAAGACCAGTAAAATCAAGGGTTTGCGGTACTTGGACTTGTAAACTACAACAAATTTACAACAATTTTACAACGCATAATGAAGAATAATGGGCGTTAATGAATAGTTGTACTCATAAATCCAATTCAATATTTTGTACGATAAGGACATTTTTCTAAAAGAAAATTTAGGGAAGTGTCCTTTTGTTATGGTCAAAAAACAAAATAGGAAATGGAGGAAATGAACATGAGTAGTACAGCGTTAGGAGCAGAGAAAGCGATTATTTTTATCAGCGATGCACATGAAAAATTCTACTATGAAAAATTGAAAGAGGTCAGGTATCAGGACGTATACCACAAAGCGCTTGTATATTGTCTTGGTATCAGCGATGACACAAGAAGAAATATCAAAAGCATTTATAACTTTAAGACAGGATGTGTAAAAACGGAGTGTCTGCATGAAGGATGGCAGACCAGCGGGAGCTTAAAAGTAGTCAGGATGGCGTTTAACCTTTACTGCAATGGTACGCCAAGTGTCTTTGATTACGATGATGCGGAGGAACAGGTGGACGAGTGCAGACGGTACACAGTGGAAGAACTGTTCTGCTGTGTCTATGCGCCTTATTTTTGGCAGGCGGTACAGATTCGTTATCCGGAATATGTAACATATAACCACAACTTGTACGCCGTGCTTGGAGGACGGGATTGATGTTAAAAGTCAGACTTATGGGAACAAAGAACGATATTAAGTGGTTCGGGAAGATTTTACAGAGGAACCCGAAAATTGAAGTGACGGAGTTTTCCGATATGTTCCCAAACAAAGGGACAAAGAAATATTACAGGACTTATGTGGAAGTCCGGAAAAGCAACGTAAAAGAAAACCAGTAGAAAGCAAAGGAGAATTATCATGTGTAAAATAATCGCAATCGCAAACCAGAAAGGCGGAGTCGGTTATGAAAAGTAAGTTATTATGCAAAGTTGAGCCTACACTTTTGCTGATTTTATAGGGTATAGGCTCTTTTGAACTTTGCATAATCAGGAGTAAACCCTTACAAAGATTTCAACCAATCAAGAAGGTCTTTATCCTTTTTCCACGCTGGCAGTTCGTTAGATGATGGACTGTTGTAAGCTTCCATCAATGCTTTTCGCTTCATTTTTTCGTCTGCCCGTGCGTAGATTTCGGTTGTTGAAATATCAGAGTGTCCCAGTAGATCTCTGATATAAACAAGATTGACTCCGGACTGAAGCAGATGCATTGCTTTGCTATGGCGGAAATGGGGAGCTCCCCATTTCCGCCATACCCGTGCCATGCACCTGTACCAGCACGGGATGGACCTGACACTGATCTCCCAATGGCTTGGGCATGCCAGCCTTGAGACCACTCTGGTCTATGCCCATGCCGACACGGAGGCAAAGCGTAAAGCGATAGAAAAAGCCATGGGTTCTGGGACAGGGGCTCCAGAAGATTCTTCAAGCTATACCATAGACGATGAGGATCTCCTAAAGCAACTCTATGGCTTGTAAGCTCTTGTAGGTTATACCGAATTCCTGTGTCGGGGCGGCATTTTTTGTTTTCTACTGTATAAGATCCAGTAAAAAGTTATACCGAAAATCTCCGCAAGAAGCCATGCTTTATCAGCTTTCCATGGAGATTTCGGTATAATAGAAGTTTCGGTATAACCACTTAGCGGCAGCCCCTAAAATGGCGCAAAAAACAGAGGCCCTTATTCTGGAACCTCCGTTTCTCTGGCTTTCTTAATGCCTTCGGCTGTGGCTTCTATCACGACAAGCTCTTTTTCATTCATGGAGTTTAGAAGTACATCAATGTGCTTTCTGCAAGAGCTTGGCCTTGCCCCTCCGTCCGCATGAATAAACTGGTCAACTGAAACGTCAAACATAGTAATGAGTTTAACAAAAAGGTCGAAGCTGGGATATTGACCTTTGTTCTCAATATTCATAATGGTACGGGAGTCACGGTCTACTAATTCCGCAACATAGGCTTGTGTTCAACCCTTTTCTTCTCTGGCTCATTTGAGAGCTGCCCCGAGGCCGTGAAAGTCAAACCTTCTTTCATCTTGGTTCATTCTCATATCACCCTATATCATTGTACATTTCGGGTTGGATTATGAGAATGTAATGAAATTTTACATAAAGTAGTATTTCATTTCATCAATGTGCAGCCTCCAACTTGTACTATTCGAGATAAAGAACTATAATGTATTCTGTGGAGGTGCGAAATGGACTATATGACATTGAAAGAGACCGCCGAAAAGTGGGGCGTGACACCTCGTAGGGTAAATTATTATTGTGCCGGAGGGCGTATCCCCGGCGCTGTGAAAATGGCCGGTGTTTGGCTGATTCCTAAAACTGCGGAGAAGCCGCTTGATGGCCGGACAAAACAAGGAAAGGAATTAAAAAATGAATAGAATATTACTATTGGAGGATGATGTTAGTCTGATAGATGGCTTGGTCTACTCTTTGAAAAAGAATGAATTTGATGTTGAAGTTGCCCGTACTGTATCTGAAGCAAAACAATACTTATCCAAACTCGACAGATACGATTTGTTGATTTTGGATGTCACCCTGCCAGATGGAACTGGATTTGATGTATGTGAAACAGTACGAAAAGAAAATCAGAAAGTCCCGATTATATTCCTGACCGCATCGGATGAAGAAGTCAACATAATCCGTGGGTTAGATAGCGGCGGGGACGATTATATCACCAAGCCTTTCAAGCTGGGGGAATTGTGTTCCCGTATCCGGGCGCTGCTGCGTCGGGCCGGAGTTTCCAAAAGCGAAAAAAACACTTCTATGGAATGTGGCGACATTACCATTGATCTGTTGGGTAGCCGTGCAACCTTAAAGGGAAAAGCATTGGATTTGACAAGCGCTGAATATCGTTTGCTTTGCCTGCTGGTAAGAAATGCAAATCGCGTTGTGACAAGGGACATCATTCTAAATGAGCTGTGGGATGATACAGGAAATTTTGTTGATGATAACACCCTGTCCGTCTATGTACGGCGGCTTCGTGAAAAAGTGGAAACCGATCCGTCCCATCCAGAACACCTTATAACCATCCGGGGATTTGGCTACCAATGGAAAGAGGTGTCTGTATGAGCTTGTACCAAGATAGACAGATTAAAGGCTTCCTGATATTTTTAATTTTGTTTTCCCTGTTGTTTGTAGGTACAGGAGCCGTTTTGACTATTTATCAGGTGAACGATGTGGAAGTCCTATGGCTCAAACACGATGAAGCGGTTTCGTCCTCACTTTTGGAACAGGGTGTTTCTAAAGAAGTGATAGCAGTTGCCTTTACTAATACGAACATTAGTGAAAATGGCAGGTCATTATTAACGGCTGCGGGTTTGGGAAAACAGGCAGAAAGCAGTATGCGGCCTTTTTTTAATCAATTTCAGCGTTCCGCTTTCTTCATCATGCTATGCACTGTGTTATTTTTTCTCTTTGTGCTTACCATAGGAGTATTCGTTTTTTTCTGGAAAAGGAAGCGATTGTACCAACAGGCCGACAAAATATTATCAAATTACATCAACGGGGATTACTCTTCTCATTTGCCACAGAATTACGAGGGTGCAATCTATCAAGTGTTTTCTTCGATAGAACAGCTTGCAACTATGCTCCAATCCAAAAACGAAACAGAGCGTAAAGCAAAAGAGTTTTTGAAAGACACCATATCCGATATATCTCACCAGCTCAAAACGCCTCTGGCAGCCCTCGCTATGTATCAGGAGATCATTGAAAGTGAGCCAGAAAATGCAGAAACGGTCAAACAGTTTGCGGCGAAGATGGGTATTTCTCTAAAGCGTATGGAGCAGTTAATCTTATCCATGTTGAAGATAACCCGACTGGATACGGGAAACATCATTTTTGAGAAAAAAAGTTGCCGTGTGTCCGAGCTGATAGCTCATTCAGTCAATGACCTAACCACAAGGGCTAAAAGCGAAAGCAAGCAGATTCAGATAGATGGCGATGGTGAACAGCAGCTTATTTGTGACATGGAATGGACAGGCGAAGCGATTGGAAACGTTGTAAAAAATGCGCTGGATCACACACAAGCTGGCGGCATTGTCTATATTACATGGGATCGCACTCCTGCCGTGTTTCGTATTTTTATTTCTGATAATGGTAACGGTATAGCCCCGGAAGATATTCATCATATCTTCAAACGCTTTTATCGCAGCAAACATTCTCTTGATACACAAGGAATTGGACTGGGGCTTCCCCTCGCCAAGTCCATTATTGAGGGGCAAGGCGGTGTTATCTCCGTACAAAGCGAAGCTGGAAAAGGTACGCGGTTTACACTTTCTTTCCTTACGGAACTGTAAGGTCAAATTCATCTGCTTGTAAGCTGCTTTTGCTATCCTTTTGAGAAAGGAGGTACTGATGACTATGGAAATATTGAAAGTACAAGATTTATGTAAAACTTATGGAAAGGGTGAGGCGAAAGTCGAAGCGTTGAAGAAGGTTTCCTTCTCTCTGGATAAAGGCGAATTTGCTGCCGTTGTGGGTGAATCCGGTTCTGGCAAAAGCACATTACTGAACTGTATTGGAGCTTTGGATACCCCTACCTCCGGCCACATTTGGGTTGATGAACAAGACCTGTTTTCCATGAAAGAGGAACAGCGCACGATTTTCCGCCGTCGTAATATCGGCTTTATCTTCCAATCCTTTCAGTTGGTTTCCGAGCTGAATGTGGAGCAGAATATCATGTTTCCGCTTCTTTTGGACTATCGCAAACCAGACCCGGCAGCAGTAGAAGAAATTTTGGAACTCTTGGGCCTTACCGAGCGTCGGCATCACCTGCCGAGCCAACTATCCGGCGGACAGCAGCAGCGTGTTGCCATTGGTCGGGCGTTAATCACAAAGCCCAAACTGATTCTGGCGGATGAACCTACGGGTAATGTCAAGTTAGTACAACATTACCCGAAAGAAATACCCGTGATATTATTTTCACTGTCAATGCGTATTTCCGATATGACGGACCGCCACAGTGTACGCTTTTCTTCACGGGTCAGCGATTCATAAATATTCTTGAAATCAGATTGCAGCAGCTTTTCCACGGCTTCAAAGTCGGGCGGGGCTTCTGCTGCGGGTTCCGGGACCTGCCGGAGTGCCGCCGTATATATTTCATAGTCCTTCTTGTATTCTTCAATGTCAATCAGTTCATTCACATAAAGTTCTTTTAATTTTGTCAGCTTCCTTTTCAGGGCGGCTTTATCTGTCCGCAGGGCAGCTTTTTTCTTTTCTGCCGCTTTTACTTCCCATTCCAGCCGGACCCGGCGCAGTTCGGATTCCAGATTGTCAAAAAGCCATTTTTCAATAGTTTCTTCCCGAACGGACTTATTGTGGTTACACCTGCCCCGCTGAAAGTGCTGGTTACACCTGTAATAGTAATACCCCCGTGTTTTATAGCCGACAAGGTTGTGGCTACATTCAGCACATTTCACGATTGAGGTAAAAATATAGACATTGCCGGACGGAGCGGACCGGGAATTTCTTTTCAGGAGCGATTGAACCTTGTCAAATTGTTCCCGGCTGATGATTGCCGGGCAGAAGTTTTCATTCTTCCTGCCGCCCCGGTCATAGATTCCAGTATAGAGCGATTCTAACAGCATACGCCGGAAAGTTGCGTCACACCAGTTCACGCCGTAAGTTTCCCGGATATATTTGATAGTCCCCCGCTGGCTTACGGTGCTTTCAAAGTGATTGAAAGCGTCTTGGACAATCACGGCTTCTTCCGGCAGGACTTCCAGCCGCTTTTCCCCGTTGACCCTGTACCCGAACGGGCAGGAGCCGGAAACGACGGTTCCGTGGGCAATCTTGCTGTCAAATACAACGTCTATCCTTTCCCCGCAAATGTCAGCTTCATTCTGGGCGATTGAAAGTTTGACGTTGATATACAAACGCCCGTTTGCGCTTGTCGTGTCGTATTCTTCATCTATTGTCTTCCAGTCGCAGCCGTGAGCCTGCAATATTTCCATAACCTTGTAATAGTCTGCTACAGACCGGAACCAGCGGTCAAGGCGGCAGAACAGAAGCAAGTCAACTTCATTGCGCTTCACGGATTCTATCATTTTTTGAAATTCTGCCCGCTTGTGCATATTCTTTCTGGCGGTTTTCGCAGCGTCGATATATACCCCGGTCACAATCCAGCCTTTTTCCCGTGCGTATGCTTCAAGGCGTTCTTGCTGGGCTTCAAGGGACAGACCTTTTATTTTTTGTTCTTCCCCTGATACCCGGATATAGAGGGCGACACGGACCAGCGGCGGCAATTCCTTGTTTTTCATGGAAAATCACCTGCATTTCCTTTCATTTCCCGCCCGCTGATGATATAATCAGAATTGCAGACGGTATGTTGTATCTGGTATGATATACTTTGCATTGCGGCGGCGATATTCCCAGTATTGCCGCCGCTTCCCTTTCTTCATTCAGTTTCAGTGTAGCTATAATTCCCGTTATCGTCACGAACCCAAAGACCGTATGCGTCAAGTATACTGCCGTCCTTGTCGAGTTCACCATAAAAGGCAGATGAAATGTCAGAGCCGGAAAAGCAGATACCAGTATCAGAATAGCCCATAATAGAAACCCAATTATAACCAGAATCAGCAACTACATTGTCGGCAAATTCTTTCAACATATCAGGAGTGATTTTTTCAAGGTTATCATTCGTTATACGAATGAACGCATATTCACCAATGACAGTATCACCAGAACCGTTCATAACGTCTTTTACAGTAAGTTCAGAATCCATTAAAAAATTATGAAGAACAGTTTCAGGATATATTTTATCTTTTTTGTTATAGACTTCTGAAATAGTGCTTCCGTCAAGGTAGACTTCCAAAGTATTCAGACCGTAATTGACATTATAAAAGCCGCCAGAAGTGTTTTTTGTGACAGTGAAAAAGCTGTCAACACCACATTTAGAAGCAAGAACAATAAAAAGTTCGTCGGCTTCTTCTGCGGTTACGCCAGTAGCGGTTTTTAAGCCGGAAATACTGGATTTATAAAAATCATATTTTTCAGTAAGTTCCGCAGATTTAGGAGTGGAAGAGCTACAGGAACAAAGCAAAAGGCATATAAGGAACGAAAGAACAAAGGATATTTTTTTCATTGTAAAAACCTCCATGATTGTGTGTTTGTGCTATCCATAGACCATCTTAAAATTGTAATGTTGCTGAAAACATTGCAAAGATAAGGAAGGAGGAAGCGAAAAATGTTGTTGAACGAGTTAAAAGCAGCCATTCACAAGATGGTTGACGCAATTTCAGACAAAAATATTTTGATTAAGATTTACACATTTATTAAGTATCTGAAATAGTGTCAAAGCAAATTGCACGGATGGCGGTATGTGGCGGCGGTTATTCCTGCCGCCGCATATTGTCTGACAGCCTATGTATAAAATCCCTGAAAAGCTGTTTACTGTCTTCATCAAGTTTCCAGTATTCAACAATCAGGCTTCTAACAAAAGAGTCATTTGAGAGAGTAGCAGCAGCTTTTGAAAATTCATCTTCCGTAAAATCAAGAAACATTTCCCCGCTGCCGTTCCGCAGCCATTCTTCCCGCACATTAAATTCACGACAAACGGAAAGTATCATTTGTTCGGTTACATTTACAACGCCGTTTTCTATGCGGCTAATAGCGGAGCGGGTAACGCCGACCCGGGAACCGAATTTTTCAGCAGATAACCCTAAAATAGTACGCAATTCTTTGATACGTTCATTCAACGAATACACCCCCTTTCTGTAGGCTGTACTAATAGCATACACCAAAATGTAAACATACGCAACAAAAATTTTAAAAAAGTGTTGACAAGGGTAACGGAAGCAACTATAATGATAACATAAGCAACAGAAAAAGAAAATCACGCAACAAAACAGAAGGGAGGAAGACCACATGAAAGGCGCAGAGGAAATCAGAAAAACAATACTTTCTTCCGACACGGAGGAAGTAGCAAAGATTCTTGAAACTTTAGACGAAAATTCGATAGTTCTTGCCAGAACCTACATGACGGCTTTAGCAGATAGACAAAAAATCGAAAAGGCAAAGCTGGCAGCAGCGGCGATATAAAAGGACCGGGAGCCGCACGGGGCAGCAGGTGAAGACCTGCGGGGCGGGTCCGATTCCCGCCCGGTTCAATCGGGGGCAAGCCAGACCCCTAAAAATAAAGCACTGTCAAGCGGGCAGCGGTTACGCCAGCTATAAAGCGTATAGTCGGACAACAAGTTTTCCGGGCAGGCGGCTTTTTAAGGTGAAAAGCGGCAGCGGCGGTGCGGAAAGGAACGTGCAGCAATGGAAAAAGAAGCGGAAAGAGAAGTGCGGATAACCAACGGCGTGACATTTCAAAAAAGAATAGTATCAGACGACCCGGACGCATACGCAGAAGTCAATCTGAAATTTGAGGGATTGCAGGAAAGCAGGGTTGCGGAACTGCGGGAATTGTTCAGAAATTTTGCCGCAGAGGTTGAAGGAATGTTGCTTGAAGATACCAGCCTGTATGTATGACAGGCTGGCGGGAAATCACTTCACAATCTCTTTGATGTAGTTTTCAAAATCACGGGAATTGAAAATGCTGTAAATTGCAGACGCTAAAATTTTTTCAATTTCTTCTTCTGGAACGGAAGAACCGTGCTTTTTAACAGCGTCGTTCACGGCTTTTCTGATGAAGTCTTTGTGAAGCGGCATGATGTACACCCCCCTTTCAGTAGAGTTGCCGCCCGGCAGCGGCAATTCTATTGTATCAGGGGACGGGAGAAAAAGGAAGGAGGGAAGACGGATGGCAGAGGAAAAGAGGACAGAAACCATGATTCCACAGGAGGACAGCAAGGAAGCTGCGGAGGTTATGGGCTTCATGGCGATTCTGGACGGTCACGAAAAGAAAGAATTTCTTGCTTTCTTGCAGGGGGCAAAGTTCATGAAAAATCTGACTGCCGGGGCGATTAAAACAGCGTAACACGCCCGTCCCGGCTGCGGGCGTGAGAAAGGAAGGAAACATGAAGAAAAAGACGTGTGCGGCGGTGATTCTGGGGACATTGTTTCTTTGCGCTGCGGCTTATGCTGCGGGAAGCTATGCAAAAGAAAAGCTGATAGAAGAAGCGGTGCAGGAAGCGCAGCGGCAGGGAGCCGGGCAGCAGGCGCAGGACCCGCAGCCCGGATATATCCTGATACATACAACGGACGGGGAAGCGTGGGGCTTCTACGGTGATATGAAAATCATATCAGACGGGACGGACGGAGCGGGAATTGATATTGATATGTCAGGCTGGCTTGTCGGGTCAACGCATGATTGCTATAACCCGGACCCGGAGGAATAGAACGGAGGTGGCACGCATGAAAAAAGGGATTGCGGCAGCAGGCGTTCAGGTAGAAGGGACTTTCAATGCGAAGCGGTTTTTTGAAACACTTGCCTTGATTATTTCCCGGAAAGAAAATCTGTCAATCACAGTAACAGTGCATGAAGAGAAGGAAGAGCAGCAGAAGGCGGCAGGATAAAAGAAAGGGAAACTGAAAGCATGAACAAAGAAAAGGAGCAAAGGGCAATAAAGTATCTGCAATCCTTCCAGCCGGAAAAAGAGCCGTATTATCTTTGCTACAGCGGCGGGAAGGACAGCGATTGCATACGGATTTTAGCAGAGCTGGCAGGCGTGAAGCATGAGTGCAAGCATAATCTGACGACGGTTGATGCACCAGAAACGGTATACTATGTGCGGGAAACGATAGGAAAAGAAAACATTGAACGCCCAGAATTGACAATGTGGCAGTTGATAGTTAAAAAGCGTATGCCGCCGACAAGACTTGTTCGCTATTGCTGCGAACACCTAAAAGAAAGGGGAGGAAAAGGCAGAGTAAAAATAACGGGGGTACGGTGGTCAGAGAGCGCAAATAGGAAAGAGGGCGCAGGAGTAGTTCAGGTAATAGGAAAAGAAAAAACAATGCTGAAAATAGCAGAAGAAAACGAAGTGAATTTCCGGCAGGTGAAAAAGGGCGGGCTTGTGATGAATGATGATAATTCAGAAACAAGGCGTTTCGTGGAAATGTGCTACAGAACCACTTCAACAATGGTGAACCCCATAGTTGACTGGACAGATGAAGACGTGTGGGAGTTCCTGCATTATTACGGCTGTCAGGGGAACCCGCTTTATCAATGCGGAAATAAAAGAATCGGCTGCATAGGCTGTCCGTTTCAGGGACCAAAGGGAATGAAAAAGGACTTTGAACAATATCCGAAATATCGGGCGGCATATGTAGCGGCATTTGACAGAATGTTAAAGGCAAGGGAAGAAGCGGGATTGATAAATAGGAAAGAATGGTGTGACGGGGAACACGTCATGCGCTGGTGGGTAGGTGACGACCCGAATCAGGTAACATTATTTGATTTCATGGACGAAGCAGGGATTGACTATTGAAAACACGCCGGAAACGGCTTGTTATATAAAAATCATACCAGATACAAGGAGGAAAAGAAGAATGTCAAAAATGACAGCAGAACAGGAAAAAGGCATTTTCAAAGCGGCGGTTGTCGTGAATGATGAAGCCGGGCTTCCTAACTTCATGACTATGTTTTACATGGAGCCGGGAACCTATAAGCCGGAGGACGTGCCGGAAATGTTCAAGGTGGACGGGAAGACGGTTGCGGCGGTGCTTATATCGCAGTATACAAACGCAATGATAAACAATATCCCCGTATCCTTGCCGTATCAGAAGCCCGCCGAAAGCATGAGTTTAGACGAATCGGCGGCAGCTTGCCGGAGGAAAGGACCCGGATGGCATTTAATGACTAATGCTGAATGGGTGTACCTGATGAAAGACGCAGCGGCAGCAGGGCATACAATCAGCGGTAACACAGACTACGGGAAGAACGCTGACGACCCGGAGGAAAAGGGCTATTGTTACGACGGCTACACGGTTCTGACTGGGACAGAGCCGCTTTCATGGAGCCACGACGGAACGCCGGAAGGGGTTTTCGGACTTTGCGGGAACTTCTGGGAGCGTGTAGCAGGGCTGCGGCTTCACAAAGGCGTAATTGAGTATATCCCGGACAATAACGCAGCAGCAGAAGACTTCAAGCCGCAGGACCCCGCCTGGACGATTGCACGGACAGAGGAACCGGGGGAAGAAGGGCTTCCGTTCGGAAATCCGCTGTATCTTGACGCACAGTGCGGAAAAGTCGTGCTGACAGACGGACAGATTGCCGGGGGCTGGAATTGCTGTCATATGCGGGATTTGCAGCTTGCCGGGAGCCTGAAAGAAGTCCCGGAAATCATACATAGGCTGGGGATATTGCCGCAGGACTGGCAGCAGGAAAAAGCGGGTATATGGGTTGACAGTGAGCTTGAAGAAGCCGTGCCTTTCCGGGGTTCGAGTTTCAGCAACACTTCCAACGGTGGAGTGACGGCGTTGTTCTTGAACTACGCCCGTTCTTTCGTCTACTACGATGTGTCCTTTCGTTCCGCTTTATATCTGGAGGACTGGAAACTGGTAACTGAAATACTGAAAAGGGCGTGACAACGCCCGCTAAAAGAAAGGCGGCTGGAAAATGGAAGCAAAAGAAAATCTGAAATTCCCGTATGTCGTCGGTCAGCCTGCGGCGATTTTCCATGAAGGGAAGTGGCATGAAGGAACGATTGAAGCCGGGTACAGGTTCCGGGACGGGATAGTAACTATCAGGACGAAAGACGGAAAGAAGTTGTGGTGCGGGGAAAGCAGGAAGGAACTATATAAACCGCTGTAAAACCCGCAGAAATGCGAAAAAGACATAACAAAAAACCTTTGAAGAAGTGCCGCAAACACGTTCGACAAAGGTTTTTCGCTAACATTTTTAATAACTCAATTCACGTTTATTATACCATGTTGGCGGTGTAAAAGCAAGCAAAATCAATGCGAAAAGGCATTGAAAAAGCCGGGTTTTATCCCGGAAAGCGGGCTTGTATGGGGTATTAACATTCCTACGAATAGTATATATATACTTGCGTAATATAGATATAGAATATATACTTGCGTAAGATAATATATATTGTATACTTGCGTAATACATGGATAATAAGCAGGAGGGAAAGAAGGGAAGGGGGAGAGTCCCCGCCCGGAACATACCCACGCCACACAGGTATAAGGACAGAAAAGGAAGGTGTGGTTGCATTGGGTAAAGTGTTCATGAGGGAGAAGAAGGTGGACTGCGGGCAGTACCGGGAAGCGGATATAATTCCCCGGACAGAAAAGGCAGAAAAGGTGGTAAAGGGAAAGAGGGGGAAGCGTAAAAAGGTATCGGAGCCAAAGCAAAAAGACCTGAATGAAAAGAACGCAAAGCGGTATCTGGTTCAGTTAGGGAATGGGAATTTTGGTACAGGTGATTTGCACGTTTCCTGTACATACGATAAAGACCACCTGCCGGGCAGCATAGAGGAAGCGGAAAAGATAGTGAATAACTACTTGCGCCGGATAGCATACAGGCGGGGGAAATTAGGGCTGGACCCGCTGAAATATATCCTTGTGACAGAATATAAATTCGACAAGGCAGGGCAGATGATAAAGAGGGTACACCACCACATTATCATGAACGGCGGTTTGTCCCGTGATGATGTAGAACTGATGTGGACGGCTGACCGTATCAACTGGAATAAAGCGCAGAATGACCCGCAGTATAGGGCAGGTATAAAGCAGATGGGATGGGCGAACGCTGACCGCATACAGACGAATGAAAACGGCATTGAAGCACTTTGCAAGTACATAGTGAAGGACCCGCAGGGGAAGAAGAGGTGGAGCAGTAGCAGAAACCTTGTGCGCCCGGTAGAGCTGCCGAACGCAGATTATAAATACACGAAAAAGCAGATAGAGAAGCTGGCGAAGTCTGATGATTGCGGGAAGGAGTTCTTCAAGAAGCAATTCCCGAATTATGACATTGTAAGCATTGAACCTGTCTACTACGAAGAAACGGGCTGGCATATCTACTTGAAGATGTGGAAGAAGCCGGATAAAAAGCCGGGAAAGAAAAAAGGCAGAAAAACAGGAGGGAAAAAGAAGTGATTCTGGAAGAGTTTATGAAAGGAGCTGTCCCAAGTGACAGGCTGATTGTTGAAGATAACACAGGGGAGCTTTACAGGGGTTTTGTTGCCTGTCTGGGATATACGCAGATTGACAGGAGCCGGGAAGTCAAGCGGCACGGATTGTCAACGGATATACACCGGAAAGAGCTAAAAAGAGTAGGAGCAGCAGAGTACATGACCGCAGGGGAGGAAGTACCAGTTGAAAGTATCAGCGAATTTTCTTTTTCCGACCTTGCAATGGAGATTTATACAAAAGTTGTGCTGGAGGGATAGAAAATGCTGTACGACGAATCAAAGAGGGCATACCCGATATATAGCAGGCTTGACCCGGAAATGAAAAAGGCAGCTTCTGAAATTGCTGCAAAATACCCATATTGTTCGGAACACGTTGCAGAGATAATTGCGGCGAACGGGTTCAACAAAGAGGAAGCAGAAAGGCAGATAAGGCGGGAGCTAGTTCTGGGAAAGGCGGGATTTTAAAATGAAAATGACGTTAGGAAGCCTATTTGACGGGATAGCAGGCTTTCCACTTGCAGCGCAGCGGCAGGGAATAAAGACAGTATGGGCAAGTGAAATCCTGCCAGATTGTGTAGACGTTGCGAAGAAGCACTTCCCGGATATAGAGCATTTAGGGGACATAACAAAGATGAACGGGGCAGAGATACCACCCGTTGACATTATTTCTTTTGGTTCACCGTGTCAGAATTTAAGCACGGCAGGGAATGGGAAGGGGCTTGAAGGTTCCGCTTCCTGCCTGTTTTTTGAAGCGGTGCGAATTATTGATGAAATGAGGTGCGCAACAAATGGAAAATACCCAAAATATGCAGTCTGGGAGAATGTGGCAGGGGCTTTTTCAAGCAATAAAGGCAGGGACTTTCAAAGGGTGCTTGAAGAAATCACAAAGACCGCAATTCCAATGCCTGATAGCGGAAGATGGGCAGCAGCCGGGCTGGTTAGAAGCGGCAGAGGTTCCACGGCTTGGAGAACAATGGACGCTCAATATTGGGGAGTACCCCAGCGAAGAAAGAGAATCTACCTTGTACACGATTTTACAGGAGGAAACGCCGGACAAATACTTTTTGAGTGCGAAAGCGTGTTGGGGTATTCTACGGAGGGCGCAGGAGAAAGAAAAAGAGATACCGACAGTATTAAAAATAGCGTTGCTGGAACGAATAGCGGAGGAATGGAGCCGGACGCAGACGGGCAAATAACCTTTGATTTTGGACGGACAGCAGACAGGATTGAAATAAACCCAGAAAAAAGCGTGACGCTGAAAGCGACGGATGGCGGCGGGGGAGCTTCAACCGGGCTGTATATGCTGCCCGTGTATACCGTTATCGGGAACGCAATAGGACGGACTGGAAAAAACGGAGGGAATCAACTGGGGATAGGTGAAGAGGTTGCGCCGACGCTGACAGAGGGCGACAGACACGCCGTTTGTTATCCAGAAGGGGCGGCAAAATTATTCAGGAGCGGGAGCTTTTCAGGATTTCAGGAAGACAGCGTTTCCGGGACATTGACAAAAGGGCAGGCAGCAATCAGGGGTGGAACGTCGGTTGTGGTGCAAGAGAGCCGTTCATATAGCCTGAACGGGTACGGAGGATATAAAGAAGGGGTGGGACCCTTGCGGGCAAGCGGCGGCAATAACGGCGGCGGTAGCGAAAACCTGATAACGATGGCAAAAAAGGTAAAAGGGATGATGAAATACATTGTACGAAGGCTGACCCCGTTAGAGTGTGAACGGCTTGACGGGTTCCCGGATAACTGGACGCAGTACGGAGCCAGTGGGAAAGCAATGTCAGACAATATGCGCTATATGGCTACAGGAAATAGTATTGCTGTACCGTGTGCAGAACGTGTCTTCCGGGGGATAATTGCGGCAGAACAGGAGGAAAGGGAAGATGGATGAAAAACAGAGGTTGTCCGAATCGGACACAATCATTTTGTCCCTGCATGAACGCTGGTGGAAGAAAATGCTTGAAGGAGAAAAGCCGCTTGAAATCAGGAAGACAAAACCTGCCGGGCGGGGTTTGTATAGGGTTCTTGTGTATGTAACCGGGACCGGGGAAATAAAAGGGGAATTTGTCTGCAAAGATTTTTTGAAAATACGGACTATCCCGGAAGTACAGAGCCGGGCAGGGCTGCAAAAGATAGACGTACAGGCGGGAAGCTGTCTGACCGGGCAGCAGTTGAAAGAGTACGCAGGAGAGAGCGGGAAGCCCTTGTGGGGCTGGTATGTGTCGCAGGTGAAAGAATACTACACGCCGCACAAATTGAGCCTGTACGGGCTGAAAAGACCGCCACAGTCATGGCAGTATTACAGAGGGGAAGACGTGCCGGACATTATGACAATAAATCAGCTTGCTAATATCTGCGGTCACTTCTTCAATGCGGAGCTTGACCCGGACAGTGAGTTTTCCCCGAATAACGGCTATAACTGCCGGAACCCGAAAAACGAAACGAAAGAAAACGGGATAGGTTGTTGTTATCAGTGGTCATGCCCGCTTGAAAATGTCATTCCCGCTGATGAAGAAGACTGCGAAAAGTACGGGCTGGACTATGAAGAAAGCGAATTTGTACTTGTCTACAGGGGAAAGCAATAATATGTTTTTCTGCGAAAAGGAAAAAAGGTGGTGCAGCGTCTGGAGCTGTAAAAGAAGCAAGTGCGAATTTTCAGGAAGGGAGGAAGCGGCAGGAATGTATAAACACGTCAACGGGGTATACACAAATGATGATTTGAGCGTATCAAAGACAGTGCGGCTTTACCCGGAAACGCTGGAAATCATAGAGGGGTACAAGGGGAAGAACTTCACGGAAAAGCTGCGAAACCTTGTAAAAGATTTTGCAAGACAAAATCAGGAAAATGTAAGACAGAAAGAAGGTGAAAGAGGTTGTGGAGATATGAACCGAACACGCTTTTAAATGCGGATTGCCTGCCCATCATGCGCAAGATTCCTGACAAATTTTTCCGGCTTGCTATAGTTGACCCGCCCTATGGGATAGGCAACGACGGGCAGAAAAAGAAGGTATGCAGCAATCCGAAGCAAAGCAGGAAGGAACACGAACAAAAAGACTGGGACAGCAAAGGCATACCGGGTGCAGAATACTTCCGGGAACTTGAAAGAATATCTGAAAATCAGATTATCTGGGGCGGCAATTATTTTGTGAAGCACTTAAAAGCGGGGCATAAAGGCTGGATTGTATGGGACAAAGGGCAGCGGGGCTTGTCAATGTCAGATTGTGAGCTTGCTTACACGTCGTTTGACTGTCCCACAAGAATTGTCACGCTGAACCGGGTGGAACTTCTGAAAGAAGGGACGATTCACCCGACGCAGAAGCCAGCGAAGCTGTATGAATGGATATTAAAAAATTACGCAGAGCCGGGCGACAGGATAATTGACACACACGCCGGAAGCGGTTCTTGTTCGGTTGCGTGTCATAGATTGCGGTTTGAATGGTATGCGGTTGAGATTGACAAAGACTATTTCACGAAAGCTGACAGGCGCATAAAGGCAGAGCAGGCGCAGCTTTCATTATTTGATTTTTGACAGGAGGGAAGGGAAATGCAAAGTAAATTATGCTACATATGCAGCCCGTACAGGGGCGATATTGAGAGGAACACGGAGTATGCAAGGGAATTGACCCGGATTGCCTTAGACTGCGGATATACGCCGATAACGCCGCACTTGTACTTGACGCAGGTATTAAACGAAGAGGACCAGGAGCAGCGGGAAAGAGGAATGGCGGCAGGCACAGAGCTTTTGAAGCATTGCAAATATATCTTTATCGGCAGCAGGTACGGAATTACAGAAGGTATGCTTGCAGAAATACAGATTGCGCTTGAAAAGGGAATAACGGAGCTTGCACAGGAGAAAGGCGGGCTTGTGGAAGTGTACGGAGGGCAGCAGGCATGACAAGAGAACAGGCGACAAAGAAGCTGAAAGCCCTGAAAGCACTTGCGGAGAAGGGCGTGGGCGGCGAAAAAGAGGGCGCACGGCAGCTTTATGAAAAACTGAAAAGCAAGTATGGCATAAGCGAAGAGGAATTGCAGGAAAAGCCGCAGGAGCAGCCGGAAAAGCCGTTTGACGGGGACGCACTATTTCAGGCGGCAACAACGGCAACAATGCTGAAAGCAGAGCAGGAAGAGTGCGACGCTTGCCCCGGTCATTACGGGCAAGAAGAGTGCATGGGCTGCGGGACATATGAGAACATACAAAAACTATGCTTGCAGCTTGAAACGCTGTCAAGGAAGAGGAGGGGGAAAAGACAATGACACAGGAAGAAACAATTCAGATTTTCAGAAATTACTTTGCGTACATAAAAAGACCGGGGGCGGCTGACCTTCTGCAATGGATGGACGCAAACGGCTTCTTTGAAGCCCCGGCAAGCAAGCGACACCACGGAGCAGAACCCGGAGGGCTTGCACAACATTCAATAAATGTGTGTCGGCGGCTTATACAGATGAACGCAGAGGAAGAACGGCGGCAGCAGTCCTTGAACTATGATTTAGAAACGCTGGCAATTTGCGGGCTTCTTCATGATTTATGCAAGATAGACGCATATAGAAAAGCCGAATTTGAAGGTATAACAGAATATCGACTGACAAAGAATTTTCCTGCCGGACACGGGGAAAAGTCCGTTATCCTGATTTTACAGTTTATGCACTTGACACAAGAAGAGATTCTGGCAATCAGGTGGCACATGGGGCAGTATGACTTTTACGCAAGGGGCGGCGGGTATGATTTAGACAACGCTTTTCATCAATGCAAGCTGGCAGTCATGCTTCATCTTGCGGATATGATGGCGACACATTTTGACGAACGGGAGGAAGAAAAAAGCGGTGAAAAGAAGTGATTTAGAACAGTATCTGGGCAAGGTTGTAACAATTACGCTATTCGACAATGAGGTTATCACGGGGGAGCTGCATAAAAGCGGCGAAGAGATATTCAGAAATAACCCGAACTTGTACTTGCCGCAGAAGTGGTATTTCTTAATCAATCCGCAGTCTTGTTTGTTCAGGAGTTCGCACGTTAAAAAGTTGAAAGAAGGGAGCTAAAAGAAATGAGCTACTACACAAGGCAGCAGAACCGCAGGAGAAGCGAAGCGACAGAACAGGAAACAGTAATACAGTGGTGCGGCTGGCAGCAGGCAAGCCACCCGGAATTGAAACTGATTTATCATATCCCGAATGGCGGCAGCAGGAACACGCTGGAAGCGGCGAACCTAAAGCGGCAGGGAGTAAAAGCGGGCGTTCCTGACTTGTGCCTGCCTGTAGCAAGAAACGGCTTCCACGGACTGTATATTGAAATGAAGTACGGCAGGAACAAAACAACGGACAGCCAGGACGAATGGCTGGAAGCACTGAAAGAACAGGGATATTTCACGGTGGTTTGCTACGGGGCAGAGGAAGCAGAAAGGATAATTGCAAGATATTTGCAGTTTCCGGGCTATCCCGCAATAGAGAGCCGGGCAATACAGATGATAGACTT
Organism: Otoolea muris; assembly: GCF_943193115.1. NCBI lineage: Bacteria > Bacillati > Bacillota > Clostridia > Lachnospirales > Lachnospiraceae > Otoolea > Otoolea muris. The sequence goes on along the minus strand of NZ_CALPCY010000001.1, from coordinate 285,815 downwards.
CATAGAAGGACCCGTGCCGGAAGACCTTTGCACGATTGACCGGGAGGGCGGCGCAGATGATTTTATGGGCTGCGGTCATTGTTTCGACGGCAGCGGGGAAGACGGCGCAGACTGCGGAAGTTGCATTGTGAGCCGGATATTTGAAGAATATGCAATACTTACCGGGCAGGCGGAAAGAAGCGGGCTTTCTGCGAAAGAATACGATAACCCGGAGGAAGTGACAGTGAAAAAGCTGATAGAGATTTTAGAGGGCATGGACCCGGAAGCGGTAGTGATAAGCGGAAGGGAAAAGAATATCAGGGTATATCCGGGAAAGGAAAGTAAAGAGGGCGGCAAAAATATTGTTCTTCTTTGCTGATGATAGGAGGGAAGCAGGCGTGACAGAAAAAGCATATAAAAAGGCAGGGGAATTGCTGGAGAAGATACGAAATTTAGAAAATTTCATGTTTTGGTGTAGCGGGAAGAGGGAAGGGGGAAGGAAATACAAGTGGGTAATAGTGAAGCTAAAGCGGAAGTGGTGCGGGGGCGTGAGTGAAAAAGAATTTGAACTGACGGACCGCCTGAAAATGAAAATCTGTCAATGTGTAGAAGAAGAAATTGAATTGCTGAAAAAAGAGATGGAAGAGCTTCACTAAAGGAGGGGAAGAGGATATGCGGCAGAAGATACCGAAAGCAGCAATGAGGGCTTCTAATAACGCCATACGGGGCTATATTCCCCATACTGCGATTGTATCACAGGGGGCAAAGATAGCAGCCCGGCAGCAGGCGCAGGAGAAGCCACAGAGGGGCAGGAAGGGCAGGAAACGGGAAAGGCTTACAGAGATAAGCGCAGGAAGCGGAAAACCCGTTTTAAAGCAAAATGTGGGCGTTGTACGGGCTGCAAAGAAATTATTTGACTATGAGGAAACGGGGCTTTCCCCGTATGAAGTGCGGGCGTTGATAGAGCGGGAAAAGAACCTGACAGAAAAGATGAAGAAAATGCAGGATTGGTGAAAGAAGGCGAGGGCATGAACCGTGCAAAATGTATTATCTGCGGAAAGACGATGCCGGAGGAAGGGCAGCAGATATGCACGGACTGTCTGGCAGAAAAGTCAGACGCAGAAACGGCAGAGGAATTGCGGGATATAGCGGGCGTATTAAGCATTACAGCAGGTACGGACGCAAATATAAAAAAATCAATGGAAGCAATCATGCGGATTGCTTACAGGATAGACAGGAGGAATGAAGGAAGTGGGGAAGAGAAGAAACAGGCATTGTCAGAGCAAACAGGAAGTATTGCAGAGGGTCAGACAGCAGCGGGCGGCAGAACAGCAGGAGAAGCGCAAGCCGCCGTTGAAAAGGCAGTTGCAGACAATCAACAGAATTAAACCTTCCGTTGACCGGGCAAGGGCGCAAATGCGGGAGAAGAACAGGAGGGAAAGCAAAAGTGATATTGTTTGACATAGCGGTGGAAGCGTTTTTCTTCTTCATATCAGCGGTAGTTATTATTTTGCTGATAGGGGCAGCAGGGCTTGTGTTTATCATACTGCGGGAAGTTGCGTGGTATGTCAGAAAACAGAATGAAAAGAAGATGGAGGAAAAAGACAATGCAGATGGCAGCATTTAGCGCAAAGTGTCCGTATGAAATCGGGGACAGGGTTGTGGTACTTGAAGTGGCGGGAAAGAATGAAAACGGGGTAATGTATATGCAGCGGGAAGGGGTAATAACGGATATTGCCTGTACTCATTACATAAAGACCGGGAAAATAATTTTCACATATGAGCTGAACGGGTCCGGGAGGTATGAAAGAATTATGACCATAAAGGAAGCCGGGCTGACCGTCTGAAAACCCGAATATCTTACGCAAGTATACAAAGCATACAAATATACTTGCGTAAGATTGTGCAGTTTGCCTATTGAAAATATACTTGCGCAAGTATATAATAAATACATAATCAATCAGGCAAACGGAGGTAAAAAACATGAGAACATTTGAAATCGGCAAAAGATACGGAGAACACGCAGTTGTATTTGAAATCGTAAAGAGAACAGAAAAGACAATCACATATGCAGCAATACACCATCCGGGAAGGAGCAATGAAAGCAGGAGGGAAGAAAAGAAAGTAAAAATACAGGACTGGGGCGACAGGGAAGTATTTTTTGCAGGAAGCGAAACGGTAGAAGCATAAAAGAGCCGGGAGCCGTAGAGGGGCAGCAGGTGAAGACCTGCGGGGCGGGTTCGATTCCCGCACGGCGCATTACTGGGAAAATAAAAATATCATACCAGATACAAGGAGGAAAGACACATGAAGACAATTTCTATCATCAACTTAAAAGGCGGGGTTGCAAAGACGACTTCCAGCGTCAATATGGCGCATATCCTGAACGCTGTATACAAAAAGAAGGTTCTGCTGGTAGACAATGACAAGCAAGGGAACGCTTCAAAGTTCTTCAACCGCCACAGCTACGAGAAAGCGGGCGTTGCAGAGGTAATGACGGACAGAAACATTGATATGGCAGCAGTCATTCAGCATACGGACTTTGAAGGGCTGGACATTATCACGGCAAACATGAACCTGTCAACGGCAAATTTACAGGTAATGCTGGACCAGAGCCGCCCGCAGCAGACCCGGTTCAAAAGAGCGTTGCAGCAGGTAGCGGGGCAATATGACTACTGCATTATTGACAATGCGCCGGACATTAACATTTCAACAATAAATGCGCTGGTTGCTTCTGATGATGTGCTTGTGCCGATAACGATTGACGACTTTTCACTTGACGGGCTGGAAGAACTGACAGAACAGATTGAAAACGCACGGGAAGAGCTGAACCCGGCATTGTGTTTCCGGGGTTGTTTCGTGACGCAGTATGACAGATTGAACGAAGCAGACCAGCAGGGGGAAGAATATCTGAAAGTTTGCAATAAATACCCGCTTTTTGAAACGCATATCAGACGCACGGCGAAAATGAAGCCTTGCACGTTTGAGCGGAAACCGATTTTGCTTTATTCCAGCCGTTGCGGGGCAGCGCAGGACTATAAAAAACTGGTTGAAGAATATCTGAAAATGTGACCGAATCGGACACGGAAAGGAAGGAAAAAGAGATGGCAGGAAAGGCAAAATTTAATTTAACAGACCTATTAAACAATCGTTCAAAGGAGCTGGAGGGAGTGAGCGGGCAGCAGGAGGAAAGCGCAGCGGGGCAGCAGGAAAACGCCCCACAGCAGGCAGAGGGAAACGAGGTTGTCAATGTTGATGTATATAGCCTTGTACCGTCGCAGGATAATTTCTACCATGTAGACGACGAATTGAAGCGTTCTATTGAGCTTGTGGGCATATTACAGCCGTTACTGGTAAGCCGCCCGGAAAACGGCAAATATAAAGTGATTGCGGGGCATAGAAGACGGCTTGCGGCACTTTCCCTGTTAGAAGAGGGGAAAGAGGAAATGCGGTTTGTGCCTTGCGTATTCAAGAAAGAGGACGTGAGGGACCGCCTGGCACTGATTATGGCAAACAGATTCCGGGACAAGACGGACTGGGAAAAGATGATGGAAGCAATTCAGGCAGAGGAACTGGCAAAGGAACTGAAAAAGGAATACAGCCTGAACGGAAGGACCCGTGAAGTCCTTGCGGAGATAACCGGGACGACGGAAGCGCAACTGGGGCGGTATAAGTCCATCTATAACAATCTGACTGCCCGCCTGATGAAAAACTTTAGAGAAAGTATTATCAATGTTTCCGTAGCAGTTGAGTTGTGCGGCATGAGCGTGGCGGGGCAGGAGAGGGCAGCGGACAGGATAGAGGAAGAAGGGACGCTTTCATTGCAGGAAGCAAGGGAAATGAAGCAGCAGGAGGAAGCGGGAAAGGAAATGCCGGGGCAAATGAGCTTCACAGAAGACATTCTGCCGGGCGTAACGGGAGAAGGTGAAGAAGAACACGGGGAAGAGGAAGAAACGACCACAGAGGGCGCAGGAGAAGCCACAGAGGGCAGGGAAGAGGGGCAGCAGGAAGGCTTCATGAACCAGCCGGAGGAATACGAAGACCCGCAGCCGGAAAATATCACTTCTCTTTGCTATTCCTGCGAAAATTACGAAACGTGCCACGAAAAGAAAAGCACGGTCACTTCCTGCAATGCCTATGTGAACCGGGAAGAAGCAAGAAAGACAGATGAACAGCGGTACGACGAACAGCAGGCAGAAATTGACCGGGAAACGGCAAGGAAGCTGAAAGAACAGCAGCAGGAAGAGAAAATGCAGCAGTTACCGAGTGAAATGGAAAAGAAGGTGCATGAAATCACGCTGGCGGCTTCAAAGTATGAGGAAATCGCAAGCGAAACACTTACATTCTATCTGCTGAAAAATGAGGGGTACAGGGTAGGACATACGGCAATCATGCAGGAATACACGGCAGGAAGGAAGACGGGGCGGGAGGTTGTAGCAGAAATAACGTATGTATGGGAAGACTGGACAGGGCTGGAAGATGATTATTGCATTATCGGTTTTACGGTTCAGGAATTGAGAAGAAGGGAAGAAGGATAAAGACAGTGGGATTGATTGCGGACATTGCGGAGGTTGTGGAAAACCTAAAAGAAAACGGAGAGAGGGCAACGCCGGAAACGGTGATTGCCCTTGCCGTGCGAAAAGAAGGAGGTAAAAAGGATGGCAAAAGCAATGAACAAAAACAAGGTTCTGAAATTGCTTGAATTATTCCCGGGGATTGACGGGGAAATCAAGTCAAGGCGCAGCTTCATTTCAGACTTAGAACAATATTACAATCCGATTCAGGGGGTAGGCTACAGCGACACGACAAAAGGAAAATACGTCAATTCTGACCCGACAGAACGGCTTGCGCTGAATATCCCGGAGTATGTGCGGGGAGATATTCAGAGATACCAGCGGGAAATAGAGGAATTGCAGAAAGTGAAGGTTGAAATCCTGAAAGAAGTGTCACGGCTGACAATGAAACAGAAAAACGTTGTTTTCGGGTACTATTTCCACGGCATGAAGTGGGAACAGGTAGCGGAGCGGACGCACTACAGCGAAAGACAGTGCAAAAATATCAGGGACGGAGCGGTGGAACGGCTTCTGAAAGGTTTTGAGAAGAACCGCATACTTTCTGAATATGACATAAAGGAATGAAGGATTGCCCAGAATTGCACGGAAAAAGCTGGTATAATAGGCGCAGGAAACAGGGCTTCAAAATGCAGGGGGAAGCAGGCGGGCTTCATAATTCTGGGATTTTTGAAACCCTGATTTTTTTATATTTCCGAAATCAGGGCTGGGGAAGGCTACGAAAACAAACGAAGGGAAGTGAAACAGGAGATGGGAAGGAAGAGGAACCCGGAGCGGGACAAGAGCTTGCAAAGGTACATAGAAAGCGGCGGGAAAATGACGCTTGAAGAGCTTGCGGCGGCAGCAGGCGTTCCGAAAGCCCGTATAAGCAAGTGGAAATCAGAGGACAAGTGGGAAGAACGCATGAAAGAAGCCCCAAAGAAAAAGGGCGGGCAGAGGGGCAATAAAAACGCCGCAGGCAGGACCCCCAAAAAGGACGGCAATAAAAACGCCGTCACGCACGGAGCCTTTGCGAAAGCAGGCATTGAAGACATAGACCCGGAGAAAGCGGCGCAGATAACAGCGACGAAGCCGGGCGAAAGCATAGAGAAAATGACGGAAGAGCTGAAAAGCCTGCTAGTGCGCAAAGCCTATTTAGAAGGGCTATTGCAGCAGTACACAGCCCCGGAAGCAGAGGGGGCTTTCTATGCTGATAAGTTAGTGCATATGGCAGTACCGAAGACGCTTGAAGAGATACAGGGGGAGCAGGACAGCGGCATTGATACAGGGCAGGTGAAGGACCCGGAAGGTGGGACAGAGAAGCTAAAGACAGCAATGAAGACAATCATTAAGTCAAGCGCATTTGATAGAGCTATGAAGGTAGAAGCAGAACTGAACCGCCTGCATGGGCGTATCATAAAGCAGATAGACAGTATCAAGTCATACGAGATGGAAGAAAGAAGATTGTCACTGGAAGAGCGGAAATATCAGCTTGCTAAACAAAAATTAACAGGTGAAATCATTATTGATGATGAAACGGAAGAAATCATTGACGATTTGATGGACGACGACTGAACGGGTGATAGGTTCTTTCAGGAGTTCGGAAGCTATGCGGGTACGGCGACGCCCAGAACCTGCCTAGATACAGAATAAAAAAATCGGCTTCCGGTTCTGCCGGAAAAATTTAGAAAGGGGGTTCGTGAAAAAATGAAGTTGTACACGTCGGCGGCGGTGGCACGTTATCTGGATATGACGGAAAGGAACGTGCGAACGCTGCGGGACAAAGGCATACTGACCGAATACAAGCCGGGGTTGTACGACTTGAAGACGGTAACGAAACAGTATATAAATTTTCTGCGGCAGAAGAACCCGGAAGCAGAAGAAAAGGTGGACTATAACACGGAGCGGGCAAAGTTGGTGCGGGCAAAAAGAGAGAATGAAGAACTTGAATTGCAGTTGCGGAAGAATGAGCTTCATACGACAGAAGACATTGAAAAGATTGTCACAGATACGCTTGTAAATTTCAGGACCCGTCTTCTGGCTATTCCCGCAAAATTAAGCCCGATTCTGGCAAAGAAGAAAGACCAGACGGAAATATTTAAGCTGATGAAAGCGGCGATTGATGAAACGCTGGAAGAATTGTCTGATTTTGATAGAATAACGAAGGAGGGCGGGGAAGATGAGGGATAACACGGCGCAGCTTTTCCGCAAACTATTCAAAGTTTTAAAACCGCCGCCAGATTTGACATTATCTGAATGGGCTGACAAGTTCAGGCGGCTTGCTGCCGGGACGACTGCGGAACCGGGGCGGTGGAAGACTGAAAAAGCCCCGTACCAGCGGGAAATTATGGACGCAATAACGGACATATCAATAAAAAAAGTTGTGATTATGTCAGCGGCGCAGGTAGGGAAAACTGACGCAATGGTGCTGAACCCGATAGGGTACTATATACATTATGACCCTTCCCCGATAATGGTAATACAGCCCACCATTGACATGGCAGAAAAATTTTCAAAAGAAAAGTTGTCCCCTATGTTGCGAAGTACGCCCGTACTTGCGGAGCGTGTAAACGATAAATCACGAAGTAGCGGGAACACAATCACGCACAAGATTTTTCCGGGCGGTTTTGTAACGATTGCAGGAGCGAACAGCCCCACAGGACTGCGGAGCCATACAGTCAGGATTCTTCTTGCTGATGAAATAGACGGATACCCGGCAAGCGCAGGGGCAGAAGGGGACCCGCTTCTACTTGCGGCAAAAAGGCAGACAACGTACTGGAACAAAAAGCAGGTGGATATTTCAACGCCGACTATCAAGGGTGCTTCCCGGATAGAAATTGAATATGAGAACAGCAGCCGGGGAGAATGGAACACGCCCTGCCCGTGCTGCGGGGAATTGCAGCCGCTTGTCTGGGGAAATGTCGTCTATGATAAAAACGATTTGTCAGAAATACGGTACGCCTGCGAAAAATGCGGGGTCATTTCAAGTGAAGCAGAATGGAAAGAACACTATACAGAAGGGCGGTTCATACACGAAGACCCAGAAAACCCGGTGAAGGGGTTCCACCTGAATACCCTTGCTTCTACATTGACAACATGGAAAGAAGTTGTTGAAAAGTTCATTGAAGCGAACGAGGAAGTAAAAAAAGGAAATGTGCAGCTAATGAAGGTATGGACAAATACCGAGATGGGGCAGACGTGGGAGGAAGACGGAGAGAGCGTAGACGACGAAGAACTTTTGAACCGCAGGGAATACTATAGCTGCGAAGTGCCGGAAGAAGTTCTGTATTTGACAGCGGGAGTTGACACGCAGGACGACAGGTTTGAAATTGAGGTTGTCGGGTGGGGTCCTGATTATGAAAGCTGGGGCATAAAATACGCCGCAATATACGGGGACTTGCACGGGGACAGGATATGGGAAGAGCTTGACACGTTTCTTGCACAGACCTTCACGAAAGAAGACGGGACAAAGCTAAAAATTGTATGTACCTGCATGGACGAACAGGGACACTTTACAAATGCGGTACGGAAATTTTGCAAAGCAAGGTTCCACAGAAAAGTATTTGCAATCAGGGGTTCAAATAACAGCGCAGCGGCGTATATACAGAAGCCAAAAAAAGGAAACAGAGAAAAGGCGTATGTATTTGAGATAGGAGTTGACACGGGGAAAAGCTGGCTTATGGATAGATTGAAACTTGAAAAGCCGGGTCCGGGGTACTGTCATTTCCCGTTAGAGCAGGGGAAGGGGTACAACGAAAAATATTTTAAGGGGCTGACTTCTGAAAAGAAAGTATTGCGGTACAAAATGGGAAGACCGTACTTTGCATGGGAACTGAAGGACAAGGGGGAACACAAAAGAAATGAACCGCTGGACTGCCGAAACTATGCAACGGCGGCAATCGAAATAACGCAGCTTCCGTTGAAGAAGCCGGAGGAAAAGAAAGCGGCGGCAGCAGGAGCGGCGACAGGAAAGAAAAGAAAAAAGAGAAGAAGCAACGGAGGTATATTGTAATGGCTGGAATTACACTTGAAACAGCGAAAAAGCATTTAGATGTATGGCTGGAAGCAGAAATGACAGTTGCAACAGGACAAAGTTATACAATCGGTTCCCGGACACTGACACGGGCGAACCTGACGGAAATCAGGAACGCTATAGAGTATTGGAACGGGAAAGTTCAAAAGCTGGAGAACGTGCAGCGCAAGGGAGGAAGAAACAGGATAAAGCGGGGAGTGATACGGGACTTGTAAAATTTGTTGAAAAATGTAATATATGTGATAAAATGATTTTGTTACCGCCCCTATACTGGTAACAGGAAGGGGGTGCGCAATGTGAGTTCTTTATTATCCTTTATCCTTTCCGTGTTGGCGGGTGTAGTTGCCTACTACATATGCAAGTGGTTAGACGGTGAGGAATAGCGGTAGCCTAGCCCGAATGGTTTACCTCTCCAAAAAAAAGAGGAAGAACCCCCGGAAGTAGTGACGTACTTCCGGGGGTTCGTTCTTTTTGTGCGCAACATGACACACTTTATTATCCTTTTGTTGCCTGATGGAATTATAGCATATGCAGTTTTGAAATGCAATATCGTAAAAAGAAAAAATTGCCCGGAATTGCCCGCAATTTCCCCCGATTGCCCGAAATGCCGTTTTATTTCCTTTTTTTGCCCGAAAAAAGCTGATATTATATAAACTGGTAAGATTGAAAAAACAGCAGGAAAGCACTGGAAACAGTGCTTTTTTCATGCCATAAAACGGGAGAAGGTGAAGGATTGAACGGGATAGCAAGGGCAATAGACAGCGTAATTGCCACGATTGCGCCGCAAACGGCACTGAAAAGAACCGCTGCAAGACAGAAAATGCAGATTTTAAACAGCGGTTACAGCAATTACGGCGCAAACACAACAAAAAAGTCCTTAATCGGGTGGAATTATGCTGGGGGTTCTGCCCGTGAAGACATAAACGACAATCTTTCTATACTGCGGCAGCGTTCCCGTGATTTATACATGGGCGTACCGATTGCGACAGGAGCTGTGAAGACAATGCGAACAAATGTTGTAGGGCGTGGGCTGATGTTAAAACCAACGGTAGACGCAGAAGTATTAAAGATAACGGCAACGCAGGCGCAGCAGTTAGAAAAGGAGATAACAAGGGAATGGGCGTTGTGGGCTGAAAGCCCGGATTGCGATATGGCAAGGATTGACAATTTTTATGAGTTGCAGCAATTAGCGTTTCTGAATTGGCTTGCTTCTGGGGACACGCTTGTATTGCTACCGACGAAAAAGCGGATAAACCAGCCCTATGATTTACGGGTGCAGCTTGTGGAAGCTGACCGCCTTTCAAGCCCGAATAATTATGATACGTTCGACAATCAGATTGTAGGGGGTGTTGAAGTAGACGCTGACGGGGAAGTTGTAGCGTATCACTTTTCAAAACACCACCCGTTATCATATGCGAATGAGCGCATGGAGTGGCAGCGGGTAGAAGCATACGGGAAAAAGACGGGAAGAAAGAATGTGCTGCATTTAATGTGCCGGGAAAGGATAGACCAGCGGCGGGGCGTTCCCTTCCTTGCCCCGGTCATAGAAGCCTTAAAGCAGCTAGGACGGTATACGGACGCTGAATTGATAGCGGCGGTTATATCAGGGCTTTTTACTGTCTTTATCGAAAAAGAATCGAATGAAGACGGGGAGCCTGTAGGGTCAGGAATATCAGAAGAAGACCTGATAGACGAAGACGACGAAAACAGTCTTGAACTGGGACCCGGCGCAATACTTGACCTTGCGGAAGGGGAAAAGGCACATGATATAAACCCCGGAAGACCGAACAAAAATTTCAGCGGTTTTGTGGAAGCTATCTGCCGTCAAATAGGCGCAGCTTTAGAAATCCCGTATGAATTACTTTTAAAGCACTTTACAAGTTCTTATTCTGCAAGCCGGGGAGCTTTAGAAGAAGCGTGGAAAATGTTTAAAATGTATCGGGCATGGATGGCGAACGACTTTTGCCAGCCTGTATATGAAGAATGGCTTGCGGAAGCAGTAGCGAAAGGGAGGATAAAAGCCCCCGGATTCTTCACGGACCCATTGCGACGGAAAGCATACTGCAAAGCACAATGGAACGGACCCGCAAGGGGGCTTCTGAACCCGGTGCAGGAAGTAGGGGCAGCGGTAACAAGGGTGGAAAACGGCTTTTCTACACGGAGCGCAGAAACAATGGAGATGGCTGGCGGCGATTTCTACAGTAATTGCGAACAGCTAAAGCAAGAAGAAAAGAAATTAAGGGAGGTAAAGAAAATTGTCAACGCAGCAGAACAGAAGCCCGGAAGCGCAGCCGGGCAGCAGGCTTCCGGGACAGAACCCGGAGAACCAGCCGGACAGCAGGATAGCAACGAGCAGCAGTCAGGAAAGCCGGAAGAAAAGCCCGTTCGGAGTGACGCAGAATAAATTCTGGGACTTTATACCGGGAACGGCAACAAAGCCGCCTGAATTGCTTCTGTACGGGACAATCAGCAGCCAGCAAAGCTGGTGGGAAGACCGGGTAACGCCCGCACAGTTTAACAGAGAACTTGCAGCACTGGGGGAAGATGTGCCGGAAATAGTAGTGCGTATCAACAGCCCCGGTGGTGATGTGTTTGCGGCAAACGCAATCTATACTCGATTGAAAGACCATGACGCAAAAATCACGGTGAAGGTTGACGGGTGGGCGGCTTCTGCCGCCACGATTATCGCAATGTCGGGCGACACAATCAAAATACCAAGAAACGGCGTTTTCATGATACATGACCCGGCAATGACCGTCTGGGACACGTTCAGGGCAGAAGACTTTGAGAAGATGGCGCAGGAATTGAAGGTAATAAAACAGTCAATCATAAACGCCTATTCTGTAAAAACGGGGAAGACGGCTGATGAAATATCCGGCTTTATGTCAGATGAAACATGGTGGACGGGCGACGAAGCGGTGGAAAACGGCTTTTGTGATGAATTGATGTTTGAAGAAGCCCAGACAGTAGTGGAAAACGCAAGCAGAATTATTGTAAATTCCGTACCTATCGACATAGGGCATTTTCAGACAGTCCCTAAAATGTTGTTAAACAGTCCGGCAGCAACGCCGGGAGGTTTGCAAAACGGCAGACAGCCGGAAAATAAACCCAAAAAGGAGGAAGAAAAGATGGAACCAAAAGACGCAATCACAACGATTGAAGCATTGAAAGCGGCATACCCCGACTTGACGGCAACAATAGAAGATAACGCCCGCAAAGAGGAAAGAAACCGTATCAAGGCACTTGAAGACGCTGCGGTGGGAGGTTTTGAAGACATTGTGCGGGACGCAAAGTTTGATAACCCTATTTCTGCCGGGGAAATGGCGTTGAAGATTGTAATGGAGCAGAAGAAGCAGGGCGGCACATACCTTCAAAACAGGGAAGCAGACGTGAATGACAGCCACGTTTCTGATGTAGGCGCAGGCGCAAGCGAGAAGGGCGGCGAAACAAAAGACCCGTTCAATGAAGCGATTGACCGCTTGTTTCCTGACGTGAAATAAAGGGAGGGAAGACAATGGGAATGTACGAAATCGAAACAAGGACTTGTGAAGCAAAAAACTTTTTCGCTGGCGACTTCCAGACGCTGACCGAAACAGGGACGGCAGGCGGGGAGCTTGCAGAGCATATGCCCGTAACGGAAGACGGGGAAGGAAAAATTGTTGAGGTAACAGCGGAAACGGCGGCGAATGTTGTTGGAATTACGGCGGCAGCAGCGGCAGCAGATGAACCCGTTGTATATTACATGACAGGGGAATTTTTTCAGGAAGCATTGAACCTGCCGGACGGCGTTACTGTAGAAGACATAAAAGGACCGCTGCGGAAAATGTCAATTTTTCTGCGAACATTAGGTTAAAAGGGAGGATATAAAGATGGCAAATGAAGCAGTAAGCATTTACGACCCACGGACTATGGGGCGGATAGTAACAAAAATGCCCCCGGTTCACACATTTTTCAGAAGCACTTTCTTCAAGAATGAAGAAACTTTTGTAACGGAAGAAGTAGACGTGGACTTTGTAAAGGGTTCACGCCAGGTTGCGCCGTATGTACATAGACTTATCGGTGGAAAGACCATAGCAAATACAGGGTACGAAACAAAAACATATAAGCCGCCGCTGGTTGCGCCAGACAAGATTACAACAGTTGATGAGCTGTTAAAACGGCAGCCCGGAGAAAGCCTTGTTTCAGGAAGGACACCTGCGGAACGTGCAGTATTGAAAATGTCAAGTGACTTTGTAAAGCTGCGGGAAATGATTACACGTCGGGAAGAACTGATGTGCGTGCAGACTATCTTCATGGGGAAAATCCCGGTTATCGGGGAAGGGCTGAATGAAGTGATTGACTTCCAGTTTACGAACAGGGAGGAAATTACGGCGGCAGCAAAGAAGTGGAGCGGGAAGGATTCTGACCCGATAGCAGACTTGGAGAGGTGGCACAAGAAGGTACAGGAAACAGGCTTCATAAACTGCGATATGTGCATTATGGCAGATGATGTGGCAAGAGCTTTTAAAAACAATGAAAAGGTGAAGAGCCTGTTAGATATTAAAAATTATCATCTTGCCGTCATACAGCCACGGCAGCTTCCGGGTGGAGTTACATATGTCGGCACTATCAATGGACTAGGGCTTGATATATACACATACAACGAATGGTATCTTGACGACTGGACAGACCCGAAAAAAGCAACACAGAAACCGATTATCCCGGAAGGAGAGCTTGCACTTATTAGCAGCAATGCAAACTATTCCATGTACTACGGTGCTATTACTTTAGTTGATGAAAATACAAAGTCGTTCCGCACGGTAGAGGGAAAATATGTGCCTGATACATGGGTAAAGAGAAAACCAGCCAGAAGGTTTTTGCAGTTATCTTCCGCCCCGCTTTCCGTGCCGCATGATGTAGATAGCTGGTTTGTGGCAAAGGTTCTCTAATGGACTTCAAGGCACAAATAATAAAAGACCTGAAAGTATTTCACAATCCCGGAGAATTTGCGGAAATGACAGATATATGGTATGAGGGGAAGCTATACACGGTTCCCGCCGTGATAGACCATCTGACGGAAGCAGACAGGCAGCAGCCGGGCGGGGACCATTCAGAGGGGATATATAGAGCGGAAGCAATGCTTTATATATCCCACGCAGATATAGGGATTGTGCCGCAGAAAGGGCGGGAAATCGAGATAGAAGAAGCCGGGTCGGTAAGTGTTTACATGATTGAGAAAAGCAGCTATGAAGCCGGGGAAATCGTGCTTGAACTGGGGGCGTATATAGAATGATTGAAGTATCAGCGGAAGCGATAGAACGGGTGGAACGTATTCTGGCGGGCGTTCCGAAAGGTGCGGAACGTGCGCTGTCAAACGCAATAAACCGGGGATTGTCACGGGTGAAGACCGGGGCGACAAAACGGGTGAAAGAAGTGTACACCGTGCAAAGCAGCGCATTTACAGCGGCGGCGAATACGAAAGTAAGCAAGGCAAGCACGGGAAACCTTGCGGGCGTTGTAACTTTTGCAGGCTGCAAGATACCGTTGTACAAATTTCAGGTAACACCAAAAGCCCCCGGAGTAAGAAAAAGGGTAAAGGCAGCAGTAAAGAAAGGGGGCGGCACACAGTTTGAAGAAGCGTTCATTGCAAACATGAGGAACGGAACGGGAGTTTTTGAGCGTGAAACGTCAAAGAGGTTCCCTGTAGATGAACTGATGGGGCTTTCAGCGGCGCAGATGGTAGGGAATGAAAGGATTGTGCAGGAACTACAGGAGGAAGCGCAAGAAGTCATTAACGAGCGTCTGGAACATGAGATTGAACGCATTTTGAACGGTTACGGAGGTTAGAGGAATGACCGCAATAAATTTGTTAGAGTGCCTGGAAGAGTTTGTGAAAGAGAAAACCGCAGACATTAAACTACAGGTAAAAGTGAGAAACCGGGACCCGCAGGAAGTGAAGGTGAAGGAACGGGCGGCAGAAGTTTACAAAATGCGGCTTCCAACAAAAGAAGACCAGACAGAGAAAGTCCCGTATATCCTTCTGCAATTCCTGACCGGGAAGGACGACAAGGAGGACGGGGAGCCGCAGGAAAGCCAGTGCAAAATAAGAATAGTGGTTGCGACGTATTCAGAGGACGGCGGCGAAGGTTCTTTTGACGTGCTGAACGTGATTTTGCGTATCAGGAGCGAACTGGAAAAAGCCGGGGTTGTCGGTGAAAGGTTTGTACTGCAATACCCGCTTGAATATATCGTGTACCCGGACAGCACACAGCCCTATTATTTAGGGGAAATGGTAACTAATTGGTCAATACCGACAATGGAAAGGGAGGTAACGGACATATGGCAGTAAAGAAGAACGCCACAGAAGCCGCAGAAGCGGCAAAAAAGGAAAAGACGGTAAATACTACCACGGAAGAGAAAAAAGCCGATTCTGGGGCAGATAACGAAGCCACAGGAGGGGAAACGGTGACGCTTGCATACATAGGACCGCCGCTGCCTGCCGGACTTCTGAAAACAAACAAAATCATGATAGGGACAAGGGAAGAAATATTGAAGGAGCTTGCAGCAGTTCTGGAGAAATACCCGCTTGTGGAAAAAATGCTTGTCCCGGTTGAGAAGCTGGCAGAGAAAAAGGGAAAGGCAGCAACGGCAGGAAACATTCTGAACAAATATTACACGGACATTGTTTCTTCTATTGCCGCAAACGAGAGAAAGGAGGAATAAAAGATGGCTAATATTACGCATGGGATTGATACAAAGAAGCAGCAAACGAGCGTTGCAAGCCCGACAGTCGTGGCAACGGGGATTCCGTTTGTAGTAGGGGCTTCCCCGGCGCACATGGTCGGCGGCAAGGTAAATGACGTTATCATGGCGAATGACTATGAAGAAGCCGTGAAAGCGTTGGGATATTCCGATAACTGGGAGGGATACGGGCTTTCAGAAGCGGTATATACGCAGTTTGTATTGTATCAGCAGTCCCCGGCGTTTTTCGTGAACATTCTGGACCCGTCAAAGCACAAAAAGGAAGTAAGCGGGAAGAAATATGAAGTTACGGAAAACCAGATTGCGCTTCCGCTTGAAACGATTGCGGAAAGCGTAGAGATTGAAGGGAAGGAAAAAGGCACAGACTTTGAAGTGTTCTACAATGACACAGCCTGTATTGTTGAGTTTACGGAGGACACGACAGGGGAAATGACGGTATCATGTACGGAGGTTGACCCGTCGAAGGTGACAAAAGCTGATATTATCGGCGGTTACAGCATAGCAACGCACAAGACGACGGGGCTTGAATTGATTGACGATTGTTTCCCGAAATACAGGATTGTCCCTGACCTGATTTTGTGTCCGAATTGGTCACATGACCCGGAGGTGGCAGCGGTGATGTCAGCAAAGGGCGAAAATATCAACGGACTTTTTGAAGCAGACGCACTTCTGGACGTAGACACAAGGGAAGGGAGCGGGGCAACGTATTACACAGAAGTCCCGGCATGGAAGCAGTCAAAAAACTTCATGAAGCCGAATGAATTGGTATGCTTCCCGAAATTGAAACTGGGCGACAGGGTTTTCAACTTTTCGACGCAGCAGGCGGGGTTGATGGCACGGACGGACAACGACGGTTCACTGGGCGACGGGACCCCATGCGAAAGTGCTTCAAACAAGAGCTTGCAGGCTGACAGCATGGTACTGGCAAACGGTGAAGAAGTCGTGCTTGACGTGCAGAAAGCAAACTATCTGAACGACAACGGCATTATAACGGGGCTGAACTTCATTAACGGTTTTGTAAGCTGGGGCGATTATACAGCTTGCTTCCCGGTGAATACAGACCCGGTTGACTATTTTTATTGTATTTCCCGTATGTTTAAGTGGGTTGCAAAAACAGTCACGCTTTCTTACTGGTCACACGTTGACCGAAAGTTGACCCGGCGACTGTTAGACGCAATCTTGCAGGGTATCAACGACTGGCTGGCAGCACTGACGGCAGATGAAAAGATTGTGGGTGGACGTGTAGAGCTGCGGGAAGATGAAAACACGCTGACAGCTTTAATGTCAGGAAAAGCAAAGTTCCATATCTACATTACGCCGCCTTCACCCTTGCGGCTTATGGAATATGTGCTTGAATATGATATTTCCTATCTTTCAAGCCTGTTAGCGGCATAAGGAAGGAGTGGTAAACAATGCCGAAGATTGACGAACTTATTATAAATTTCAGGGTGTATGAAGACGCTAACGAGTATCTGGGAATGTCAGAAGCGACGCTGCCGGAGGTATCGAACCTTGCAGAAGAGATACAGGGGGCGGGGATTGCCGGGAATGTTGAAGCGGTAGTGTTGGGTCATATCGAAGCAATGACGCTGACACTGAATTTCAGGACCGTTACAAAGGCGGCAATCCGGCTGGCAGAGCCGAGAATACATAATATTGATTTACGGGCGGCGCAGCAGGTAAGAAACACGCAAACGGGGAAAATTGAAACGGTTGCGGCAAAGCACGTCTTGAAAGTAGTACCGAAAAAGTTTGCGCCCGGAAAACTTGCGGCAGCTTCCGCAGCAGACGCAAGCGGAGAATATGCTGTTTCATATTATGCGCTTTTCTTGGACGGAAAAAAGATGGTAGAAATCGACCCGTTGAATTTTATTTACTATATCAACGGGACAGATTATCTTGCAGACGTAAGAAAGGCACTGGGCAAATAAAACAGGGAAGAGCAGAGAGCCAGCGGAAGGGACCGCTGGTTTTTATCTGCCTATTTTTAGGAGGTAAAAAGATGGATAACAAAATTGTACAGGGGCAGCAGGAAGACTTTACAGAGGAAATGCAGGAAGCACAGAAAACAGGGATTGTCAGCATGGAAGACAAGAAAAAGGAAAAGAAAACAAGCCTGAACTATACGCACACTTTCAAAGCCCCGGTTGAGATTAACGGGCAGAAACAGAAAGCATTGACTTTCTACTTTGAGAACCTGACCGGGGAGGACGTAGAAGCGATTGAAGAGGAATTGCAGGACCAGAATAAATACGTTTTGACCCCGGAAGTGTCGTCTGTATTCCAGACAATGCTTGCCGCCCGTGCAGCAGGTGTGGGGGCTGATGAAATCAGACGGCTTCCGCTTGGGGAATATATGAAAATCAAAAATCAGGCACGAAGTTTTTTAATAGAATCGGGCTATTAAAAGTAAGCAGCCCCGCAAATTTTATCAGAAAACAGGCTTACAGACTGGCAAGGGCTTCAAATACGCCTATACCGTTTTTCATGCAGCTTACACTTTCCGCACTTTTCCGCTGGATAAAAAGCGTGAATGAAGTAGAAAGAGAAGACGCAAGGGAGCGGGAACGCCTAGCACATAACAAGTGATAGGAGGTGGAAGCGATTGGCAGGGTCACAAAAGGAATTTGAGCTTCTTTTTAAGCTGAAAGCGTCGCTGGGCGGGAATTTCAACAGCACGTTCAAAAGTGCGATTGAAACACAGAAACAGCTACAAAACAGCATTAAAAGCGTAAATTCCATGCAGTCAAAGGTTGACGGCTATACACGGGCTTCAAACGCCATAGAGCAGCAGAGAGGGAAGCTGGAAAGGCTGCAAGCGGAACATGAAAAAGTTTCGCAAAAAATACAGCAACACCAGACGAACGCTGAACGGCTGCGGGCGAAAATCGAAGAAACGGGCGACGCTACGGGAGAACTTACGGCGCAGCTTGTGAAAGAAGAGAACGAAGTCGCAAAGAATACCGAACGCCTGAAAAGCAATGAAAACCAGATACGACAGACCACTGCCAGCATACAATCACAAGAAGAACAGCTTGAACGGATGGCGCAGGAGCTACGGGACGCAGGGATTGACACAGACAATCTGGAACAATCTAACGAACGTCTTCAAAGGTCATATGAACGGCTGCGGGGTTCACAAGAAAACCTGAACCGTATCAATTCCGAACAGGCAAAAATAAAAGAGAATATAGCAGCTACAAAGACACAGCTTCTGGGAACGATAGGGGCGGTTGGAGCGGTAGCAGCGGCATTGTACGCAGGACCCGTGCAGGCGGCGCAGGAGTACGAAACAGCGATTGCGAAAGTGTCAACGATTGCAGACGCAAATGTTGTCCCGATTGAAGAAATGTCAAGCGAGATAATGAAGCTGTCAAATACTACAGGGATAGCAGCCAGCCAGATTGCAGATGATGTGTACAACGCTATTTCTGCCGGGCAGCAGACCGGGGACGCTGTAAACTTTGTATCATATTCAACGAAGCTGGCAAAAGCCGGATTTGCAGAGAGCGCACAGACGCTGGACGTTTTGACAACAATTCTGAACGCCTACGGCATGGAAGCAAGTGAAGTGTCGAAAGTGTCAGATATGCTTGTGCAGACGCAGAATAAAGGTAAAGTGAGCGTTGGAGAGCTGTCAAGCGTTATGGGTAAAATCATACCGACAGCGAACGCAAACAACGTAGCACTTGAACAGTTATGCGCCGGATATGCAATCATGACAAGCAAAGGTATTGCAGCCGCAGAAACAACAACATACATGAACAGTATGTTGAACGAGCTTTCAAAGTCGGGAACGACAGCGGAAAAGACCTTGCGGGCGACGACGGGAAAGAGCTTTAAAGAGCTTATGACCGACGGGAAGAGCCTGGGTGAAGTGATACAGGTTTTGCAGGAGGAAGCAGAGAAGAGCGGAAAGAGCCTAAACGATATGTTTGGTTCTGCGGAAGCCGGGAAAGCTGCCGTGTCGCTTCTGTCCGGGGGTGTTGAAGGGTTCAACGAGCAAGTATCAGGAATGATTGACAGCGTAGGGGCGACGGAAGAAGCCTTTGCGAAGATGGACGATACAACGGAAGCGAAAATGCAAAAGGCAAAGAACAGTATTGCAAATTTGAGTATTGTTCTGGGTCAAAACCTTCTGCCGATTGTCGGGAACGTTGCAGAAAAGGTGGCTGCGGTTGTTATAAAAGTTTCCGAATTTGCACAGGCAAACCCGAAGCTGGTTCAAACAGTTCTGAAAGTAGCGGCGGCACTTGCAGGAATGAGAATTGCAGGGCTGACAGCAAAGCTGGGATTCTTAAACATAGCAAGCGGGATAAAAGACGCACAGAAGATTCTGGAGCTTTTCAAGATTAAGGCAATGGGATTTTCCGGCATAGGTTCAAAGCTGGTGGGATTCATCACAAAGCCTTTTAGCGGTATCGGCGGCATATTAGGGAAAGCCCTGTCAGGTATCGGCGGCATTGTCGCACGTTCCCCGCTTGGGACACTTGGAAAAATCGTTGCGTCAAGTTTTGGAAAAATAGGGACATTGCTTGCGCCTGTAGGAAACATAATATCAAAGGCACTAGGACCGTTGGGGAAAATCGGGTCAACGCTTCTGGGTCCGTTAGGAGGGATAGCAGGAAAATTTTTGCCCGTGATAGGAATAGTTACAGCGGTAATCACGGCAGTACAACTATTGCGGAAGAATTTTGATAAAGTCCGGGAAGCTGTAGGAAATATTTTCGGAGAAAAAGGGCTTGAAATATTCGACAAGATTGTTGCGGTTGTAACAAGCGTAGGCGAAACGATAAAGGGCGTTTTCTCTGACGGAAATTTGGGGGCAGCAAGGGACAAGATACAAGAAATTTTCGGTGAAAAGGGCGTTGCGGTATTTGATACATTTGCAGGCGTATTTCAAAAAGTAGTAACAGCAGCAGGGCAGTTTGTAGGGTTCGTGACAACGCATATAGTCCCGGTTGTGGAACAATTTTTGAATGTGCTTGTTACAACGGTTATTCCGGGAATAATCAGCGGCATACAATCAGCAGCCCCGGTGATAATGCAGGTATTTCAGGCAATAGCCGATTTTATAGGCGGCATTATACCAATTATCGGAGATTTCATAGCAGGCATTATGCCTGTAATCAGCGAAGTTATAACATTTATTCAAACGTATGTTTTGCCGATTGTGAGCGAAGTTTTCAACTTCATTGTGCAGCAGGTTCTTCCGTTCATTGTGCAAGGCATACAGCAGCTAGGGTCCATAATAACAACGGTGCTTTCAGCCGTTTTGCCTGTAGTTCAGACGGTTTTCACTACAATTTGGAGTATCATTCAGCCGATTTTGCAGCAGATTTTGACTACAGTTCAAGCCGTACTTCCTGCGGTGCTGTCAATCTTCCAAACCGTATTCAATACGATAGGCGGCATTATAAGCGCAGTACAGCAGATTTTTTCCGGGCTGATACAGTTTATCACGGGAGTTTTTACCGGGAACTGGGGAGCAGCTTGGGAGGGCGTGAAGTCGATTTTTCAGGGAGCTTGGGATGGGCTGAAATCTATCGCAACGGGCGTTATAAATGGAATTATAGGCGTTATAAACGGGGCTATTTCGGCACTGAACAGCATTAAGATTCCAGACTGGGTTCCGGGAGTAGGAGGAAAAGGGATAAATATACCGACACTTCCGACTTTTGCAAAAGGAACGAAGAACACGCCGAACACATTTATTGCAGGCGAAGAGGGTCCCGAACTGATAACAAATGCGCCGGGAATGACAGTATACACGGCGCAGCAGACAAAAGATATATTGAGCGCACAGAACGCCGCAGCACAGGTGGCACAGACGGCAGGAGCCGGGCAGACTTCACAGGTATTCTACAATACCACGAACAATGCGACGGAA
Organism: Otoolea muris; assembly: GCF_943193115.1. Taxonomy (NCBI): domain Bacteria; kingdom Bacillati; phylum Bacillota; class Clostridia; order Lachnospirales; family Lachnospiraceae; genus Otoolea; species Otoolea muris. The sequence continues at coordinate 264,622 of NZ_CALPCY010000001.1, read as the reverse complement.
GTAAAGCCGCCAGAAGTCGTAAGCGGTGCAGGACAGGGCGGCGGGAATAGTGTAACAATCAACAGCAATCCAACAATCTACGTTGACGGCGACAAAGCGGGCGACTTAGAAGAGAAGCTGGAAGAGAATAACAGAAACTTGTTGCGGGAGGTTGAAGACCTTCTGGACAAAAGAAGTGATGATGAAAGGCGGTCAAGGCATGAGTAAGGTTTATACAACAATTTCCGGGGATATGTGGGACCAGATAGCGTATAAGCAAATGGGAAGCGTTCTTTACACGGATAAGCTGATAAAGGCTAATGCCGATTATGCCGCAATGTTTGTCTTTCCTGCCGGGGTAGTTCTTACTATCCCGGAGGTGGAAGACAAAGAAAATATGGAGCTGCCGCCGTGGAAAAGGGGGTTGCTGCTATGAGCGACAAAAGACTTGCAAGGCGTGTCGTTTTGAAGCTGAAATTTGAAAATGTAGACGTGCCGGAAAATATAGCATTGCATTTAGTGAGCGCAAATTATACGGACAATGAAGACGGCAGCACAGATGATTTTCAAATTGTATACGAAGACCGGGAAAGGAACCTGATGGGGGACTGGCTGGAAGTAAAGCCGACAATCATAAAAACGACAAAGCAGGTTGTAAAAGAAGTGCAGAAAGAAGAAGTGATAAATTACGTTGTGAAGCGGGGCGACACGTTGTGGGCGATTGCTTCACAGTATTTAGGGAGCGGGACAAAATACCCGCAGATTGCAGCAGAAAATAATATACCTAATCCGAATTTGATTTATCCGGGGCAGGTTTTCAAAATAACAACAGGCGGCACGGCAAAGAGTACGGCAGTTGAAACCGTGGAGGAAGTGCAGCAGGGGGCAAAACCGAAACTTGTAACAGCGGTACTTGTCCAGAAGAACTGGGACGACAACGGGAAAGACGCAACTTTGAATATCGGAACTTTTGAAATAGACGGCATAGACGTATCAGGACCGCCAACAAAAGTGACGGTGAAAAGCACTTCTATTCCCTATACTTCTACAATGCGGATGGCTAAAAAGTCAAGAGCATGGGAGAATATCACACTAAAAGCAATAGGGGAGCAGATAGCGGGAGAAAGCGGGCTTTCCCTGATGTATGAAGCCAGCGACAATCCGACTTTCAAGAGAAAAGAGCAGGTGCAAACGTCGGACATTAAATTTTTGCAGGAGCTATGCCACGCAGCAGGAATGGCGTTGAAGGTAACAACGCTGAAAATAGTAATATACGACGCTGCGGAGTATGACGCAAAGCCCGCAACAAAGATTTTCAAGTACGGGGATAAAAATATACTATCCTACAAATTGGGAACCAGCCTGACAGATACAGCATACACAAGTTGTCACGTTTCCTACACGGACCCGGACAGCAAAGAAACGATTGAATATACATACACGCCGGACAGCAGCGCAGGGACGGGGCAGGTTTTAGAGATTAACGAGAAAGTCAGGAATACAGAGGAAGCAAAGAAGCTGGCAAAGAAACGCCTGCGGGAGAAGAACACACAGGAGTTTACGGCAAGTCTAAAAGTAGTGGGCGACGTGTCACTTGTGGCAGGAATGACCGTAAAACTAAAAGGCTTCCAGAAGTTCGATAGAAAATACAAGGTAACGCAGGCAAAGCACAGCCTGACAGGGGGCTACACGGTAGACCTTTCCTTGAAGCAGGTTCTGGAGGGATATTGATGGCAGACTTGAACGAAGTAAAAAACATGATACGAAAGGGGACCGTGCAGAGCGTGAACGCAGGGACAATGAAAGCCCGTGTGAAGTTCGGGGATAAAGGCGGCATTGTATCAGGAGAATTGCACATACTGACCCGACACAGGGCAGTTGTACCGACTGAAAAGGAAAAGGAAGGGGACAAAACAAAGACGGCAGAAGGACACTTTCACGAAGCGTATATAACGGAGTGGGTGCCGCAAGTCGGGGACATGGTTCTATGCTTGATGATTCCTGACGGCGACGGGGAAGGGTACATTGTAGGGAAGGTGATGTAATGGCAAAAATCGGAAGTTTCGGGGACCTTGTTTTCAGCGTGTCAAATAATACAGTTAGGACTTTTGACAGCATGAGCTGGGACTTTTCCACTGACTATGCGACACACGACAGACACATAAAAGCAGACCTTCTTGAATACATGGGACCAGGACTTGAAGGAATATCATTTTCAATGACGTTTTCTGTATTTCTGGGAGTGAACCCGCTGAAAGAAATAAAGAAGCTGCGGGAAATGGTGCGGAAAGGATATGCAGAACGGCTTGTAATAGGCGGCAAGGTGTACGGCAGTTACAAGTGGGTAATGCAGAAAGGGACGGTTGATTTTCAGCGGTTCGACAACAAAGGAAGTTTGCTGGCGGCAAAAGTGAAAGTGACGCTGAAAGAATATCCGAAAAGGTGATGAAAATGGACATTATCAGAGGTGATGGAAAACTACTTGAAAGCATAGACCTTGCCCCGGCAAACGACCATCAAGCGGTTTTGCAGAATATAGCAATAATCATAGACACATGGGAAAATAGCTGCCCTATGCTGCGAGAATTAGGGATTCCGGCGCAGTTGATAGGAAGACCGTTGCCCGTAGTGAAAAATATCATGGTGGGGCAATTATACGACCAGATTGAACAATACGAACCACGGGCGATTCTGGGGGATATAACTTTTGAAGAAAATGCTTTCACGGGGAAGCTGATACCGATAATTGAAATACAGGGGGTGCAAAATGTCAATGATGATTAGAGAATACCCGGACGTTGAATTTGTCGAAACGGACACGGAAGTAATAGAAAGCAATATGATTGCCCTTTATGAAGAGTTCGTGAAGCAGTCAGGGCGGCGGGATTATAAAGTGTATCCGGCTTCCCCGGAACGTCTTTTTATTGCATGGTGCGCCGCAATTATCGTACAACAAAGAGTTCTGATAAATGAAACAGCAAAGAAAAACGTACCCCGCTATGCAAAAGGGGAGTATCTGGACAGCCTTGCAGAGCTTTTTAAGGATATTGAACGCCTGCCCGCCACGCCTGCGGTTGCAAAATTCCGTTTCTACATATCAGCGGCGCAAAATCAAAGTGTAATCATACCGGAAGGGACCCGGATAACGTTTGACGGGGAAATTACGTTTGAAACCACAGAAGGGCTTGAAATTAAAGCCGGGGAAACATACGGGGAAGTAAACGGGAAATGCCAGACGGCGGGACTGGTAGGGAATAATCTTGCGCCGGGTCAGGTAAAAGAAATCGTAGATATTTATGACTTTTATCTAAAAGCAGAGAACGTGACGAAGACGGAGGGCGGCGCAGAGGAAGAAGAAGACGCTTCATACTATGAGCGTATGCGGGAGAGTATGGAGAGCTTTTCAACGGCGGGTCCGGTAAATGGATATATATATCATACAAAATCGGTCAGCACAGCTATTGCCGACGTTGCAGCAACAAGCCCGGAAGCCGGGGTTGTAGATATTAGGGTATTGCTACAAGGAGGGGAGCAGCCGACGCAGGCGGTTCTGGAGGAAATAGAAGCGGCGTTGAACGCTTCTGACGTGCGCCCGCTGACGGATATTGTCACAGTATCAATGCCGGAGGAAGACCCATTTGAAATAGACCTGACCTATTACATAAACAGAAATAGTCAGGCAAGCACAAGTATCATAGACCGGGAAGCAAGGGCAGCAGTCGAAGACTACATAACATGGCAGACTGGGAAAATGGGACGTGACATAAATCCTTCATACCTTACACAGCTAATCATGGCAGCAGGAGTGAAGCGGGTAGAGGTAAGGAAGCCGACATTTCAGGTGGTAGAGGAAACGCACGTTGCAAGGATTGTGCGGGACACTATGACCGTACTGAATGGGGGGATAGAAAATGCCTAACCCAAAAGGGATAAGAAAAGCCGGACGGGATATATACACCGTGAACTTTGCGGATTATCTGCCGGGGGCGTTGAAGCATGACCCGAAAATGCGGGCGATTGCGGAAGCGGTGACAAAGGAAGCGTTGACGGTCAGCGGGGAAATAGAAAACGTGCTGATATATTCCCGTATAGATGAACTGCCGGAAGAATTGATTGATATACTTGCATATGATATGCACGTTGACTGGTACGACTATTCTTTTCCCCTGAAAGTAAAGCGGGATATTCTGAAAGGCAGCGTAAAAGTGCATAAGAAGATGGGGACAAAATATGCGGTAGAAAAGGCACTGGGCGCACTATACCCGCAAAGCGAAGTTGAAGAATGGTATCAGTACGAAGGGCAGCCCCACCATTTTCACATTGTATGCGACGTGACGGAAAACAGAGTGACCGCAAGTTTTCAGGAAATTATAAATGCGGTGATGATGTATAAAAGGCTTTCTTCACATTTAGATGAAGTTGTATATCAGGCGGGCGTGGGGATAACGGTTGAAACGCATACGGACTTCTTTTTATACAAGAACCCGGCAACGGGGAGCCTGCTGGCTGGCACATATCCGCAGAGGATAAGGAGGGGCGTACAGTCAGGAAGTGCGATTGTAGTGGGGACGGAAGCGGCGGGCTTTATCTTTCTGCCGACACAGGCGGGGACATATCCATATAGAAGCCACATATTCAGGCACACAGACGCACAGATTGACATAGAAACGGCTTCAAACGCTTTCAGGCATACAAATACACCTGCTGGGCGAATAAGAGCCGGAGAAGAGCCGCAGAGAAGCCGCAGAGGGGCAGCAGCCGGGACGGTAGTTGAAGCGCAGACAGAAAAAGAAAGTTTTGTCTTTTCTGTCCCGGAAACAGGAACCGCCCCGGACAGAAACACAGTATTCAGGCACACAGACGCACAGATTGACGCAGAAACGGCGCAGAATGTACAAAGGTATACAAATACATCTGCGGGGCAGATAAACGCCGGAGAAGAGCCGCAGAGAAGCCGCAGAGGGGCAGCAGCCGGGGCAGTCATTGAAGCGCAGGCAGAAACAGAGGGAACGCCGTTTTCCGTTCCGGCAGCAGGAACCGCCCCGGACAGAAACACAGCATTTCAAAACAGCAGCATAAACGTGACGGCAGAAGGGGAAGCGGAAGGCTTTCCCTTTACTATGCCAGCAGCCGGGACAAAGCCGGAAAGAAACATTGTATCAGACAATTCCGAAGCCGGGATTGCGGCAGAAGATGAAGCCGCAGGCTTTATATATACCGTAAAAGCTGCCGGAACCGTGCCAGAAAGAAACACGGGAGAGGGAGCAGGAAGCGGGGGGATTGAAAGCACGGTGGAAGCGGCGGTATTTATACACAAAAGTAAACCATGCGGAAGCCACAGAAAACTTTGAAAGGGGGTGAAAAACCATGCTGACACCACAGGCGATAGAAGATTTTAAGGACTTTCTGGACACAAATATTGCGTATGCGAAAGTCACGGTAAACGACACAGAAAAAAAGATACCGATTCACAGGCGGGAACGCCTGAAAGACGGGCGGGTGGCGGTGTACCTGAACATTACGCCGCAGGCGGGAACGGAAGCAACAATTCAGCGGGTTCAGCTTTACAACAAAAATAAACAGTTGTGGGCAGACAAAACGGAGAATATCGAGCTTTCCAATGTTCAGGAAGGGGCGTTATACCGTTTTGTCTTCCGATTTGTAGAACAGGAGGTATAAACCATGTACGAATGGCAACAGTGGCAGGACCATGTTACAGAGCATGAAAACCGCTACATTGAAACTCAAAACGACGACGGGACAATCACACATGAACCCGTAGAAGGGGAAGTGTTGCAGCAGGGGACCCCGCAGAGCGCAACAAACTTCAATCACATGGAAGACGGCATTTCAAATGCCGGGGAGCTTGCGGCACTTCTGGCAACGGAAGTGATTCACATGAACCAGAGGACGGCAGATGAAACCGGGGAAGCAATCATTCTGACCCTGGCAAATAATCAGGAATACCCGTTCAATAATTCCGTGCAGACCGTAGCGTTGAAAACCGAAAGAAATCATCTTGACTATACCGTGACAGCGGAAGTGCTGGAATATAGCGGTGGTTGTGTAGGCGATATTGAGGTAACGGAAAAGCTGGTGAACGGCTTCAAGATTGCGTATACAGGCAGCGCAAAAGAAGTGAAGCTGAAAGTATTTGTGAAGGGAGGCTTTTACTGATGAATGGGGCAAGCGTGATTATAAAGAGCGAAGGGAGAAAGCAGCATGAAGCGTATGTGCTGCAATCTTTTGGAGTAAAGGGGAGGGGAACCCCGGAGCAGAGGGAAGCAGCGGAAATCATTGCCGCAAGGACCCGTGAAGTAGTGAAAGAAGGAAGGAGATAAACATGGGAAAAATCAAGGTTGTTGAAAAAATGCCGGGCAATCACATTCAGTATGAAGTGAAGGGGAAGAAAATCATTTTCGGAGATGATGAGCTTTCTTTGAATCTGGCAAGCCGGGAAAGGGATTTTGAAGTATCGCTGGATATTTGCATTGACAGTGAAAACGGTGTTGTTATCGGAACGGGCGGCAGGGCGCAGAAGTACGCAGCGCAAATTATCATTCCTGCCCGCCGTTATGATGTAATCGAAGACGGGGTTGACGAAAACGGGGAGCCGAGGGAAGTCCCGATTCCGATTGAACTTGACATTTCATTATGCACTATCATTTTATGGGAGGTATAAAAGATGGGAAATTTTGACGATTTAGCTTTAGCAGTTGCGTCTTTTGGAGGAAATAACCGGGTAATTTTGGACGATTTAGGAAAGCCGTCTATCATGGTGGGCGTTCCGAAAATGAAGTATTCCGACATTATCACGGGCGGCACACAGGAAACATTGCCGTGGTGGGTGATGGAGGGAGTAGAAAAGAACGTAATCTGGGTATCAAAGTACCTGAATTGCGTTGTAAATGACAGAGCCTATTCCCTGCCTATGAAGGACCCGAAATGCTACATTGATTTTGACACGGCGTTGAAATGCTGCCGCAATAAAGGAGAGGGCTGGCACTTGAACCAGAACGGCGTTTTTGCCGCCCTTGCTTTATGGAGTGAGAAAAACGGCACGATTCCGAGGGGTAATACAAATTGGGACGCAGCCTATGAAAAAGCATGGGAACGGGGCGTAAATACATATATCGACGGTTCACACGGCGGCGGCAGGACAGCGACAGGCAGCGGACCCGTAACATGGAACCATGACCACACGGCGGCGGGGATTGCTGACCTTTGCGGGGATTGTTGGGAATGGGTGAGCGGTGCAAGGGTTGTCAACGGTGAAATCCAGATAATTCCTTACGGTAACGCTATGAAGTCAGATTGCAGCATGGGTCCTGATAGTACGGAGTGGAAAGCTATCATGCCGAACGGAACGCTGGTTGAACCGGGGACAGCGGGGACGCTGAAAATTGACAGAACCAGCGCAAGTGACGCAACATTGCGTATCAATACGGGCGTAACGACGCAGACGACGGACAGCAACGACACAAGCACACCTTTCAAAGACACAAAAGCGGTATCAGGTGTGACTATCCCGAAAATCTTAATTGCAGCAGGCTTCTTCCCTGCTGACGGGCAGAGTGCGCCGGGGCGGTTCTGGGCAAGAAATAACGGCGAAAGACTGCCTTTCCGGGGTTCGAGTTTCTACAACACTTCCAACGGTGGAGTGGCGGCGTTGAGCTTGGACAGCGCCCGTTCTATCGTCAGCAGCGATGTGTCCTTCCGTTCCGCTTTTGTTGAATAACTGAAAACTGAAAACTGATACACTGGGAGGGCTGGCGGCAGCCAGCCCTTTCACCGAAAACAAGACAAGGCAGGGTGAAACATGGCACAGGAAGAAAAAGAGCTGCCGGAGCTTGACCCGGTACGGGACAATGCGACGGCAGACGACTTCAAGACGAAAAATAAAGTATATGAGCTGATACTATACACAGGACCAGAGCTTGAACAATTCCCACGGGCGCAAAGAAGACTTGCGGAAGATATACGGGGAACAATGCTTTCTGTCCTGCGGCTTGTGGTAACTTTAGAAAATAAGCACTACAAAAAGACGACATTAGGAGAGCTTGACAATGAAGTTGATGTATTGCGCCATCTTGTAAGGCTTGCAGCAGACCCGCAGTATACACGCAGCCGAAAGCCCTGTCTTTCGCTGCGGAAGTATGAAAACATATCACGCAAAATAAATGAAATCGGCTGCATGATAGGCGGGTACTATAAATCATTAAAGAAATAGGCGGGGGAACCCGCTTTTTTCATATCGGGAAAGAACCGTTATAGAGGACTTGCCGTGCCTATCCGGGGTTCGAGTTTCAACAACACTTCCAACGGTGGAGTGGCGGCGTTGAACTTGAACAACGCCCGTTCTAACGTCAACAACAATGTGTCCTTCCGTTCCGCTTTTCCTCTACAGCCAGAAGTCACGTTCACAAGTGAGCGTGTCCCGTGCGTACAGGGTTAAAAGGGGTTCTTTTCCGTTCCAAAGGCGACTGGGAAACCGGGGACCGTAGGAAGAAGATTGAATTGTCGGGAAGATAGTTAGTAACTTTGTAAGACAGAATCAGGATTTTGTCTTACAGGGCGAAAGTCAGCCGAAAGGCTGAATGAATATATCACGTTTGAAACGGAGTGGTGGACCGGAGTAAATTTGCCCGACACATTTTTAATTGCAGGAGGTAAAAACCATTGAAGAAGATACGGGGAATTTTCCCGAAAATCTATGACTTTGAAAACCTGTTTTGTGCATACAAAGCGGCTATCAAGTGCAAGAGATACAGGCAGGACGTTATGGAGTATACGGACCGGCTGGAAGATAACCTGATTATCCTGCAAAATGAATTGATATGGGGACAATACAGCGTCGGGAGGTACAATATTTTCTATGTGTACGAACCGAAAAAACGCCTGATAATGTCATTGTTATTCAAAGACCGGGTGGCGCAGCACGCAATCTACAGGCAGGTAAACCCGATTTTTGAAAAGAAGTTCATTTTCGACAGTTACGCTTGCAGGGTAGGGAAGGGGACGCACAAGGCAATAGACCGCCTGCAATACTGGTTAAAGCAGACCGACAGGAAGCCGCAGAAATACTATTATCTGAAATTAGATGTATCAAAGTATTTCTACAGGATAGACCACGGCATTTTGAAGAAGATTCTTGCGAAGATGATTGACGACCCGCCGTTGTTAGACCTGATGGCGAAAATCATTGACTGCGAAGATACAAAGTTCGGACTGCCGCTGGGCGCAGATATAGGGGACGTTGCATTTGACAGAATGTTAGATGATGTGGGCTTGCCTATAGGAAACCTGACTTCACAAATGTTTGCGAACCTGTATTTGAATGAGCTTGACCAGTTCTGTAAGCACAAATTAAGGTTGCATTTTTATATCAGATACATGGACGACATTATAATCTTGCATGATGATAAAAAGTATCTGGAAAAGGTAAAACAGGAAATAGCCGTATTTCTGGGAAAGAAGCTGAATTTGCAGTTAAACAATAAAACCTGCATACGCCCGACAAGTATGGGTATTGAGTTTGTAGGCTTCCGAGTATGGGCGACACATAGGAAGTTAAGGAAAAAGACTGCAAAGAAGCTGAAAAGACGGCTGCAATATATGTTTCATGCCTACACAATAGGCGAAATTGACAAAGACACGCTTGACAGAAGCGTTGCTTCATACCGGGGAATACTAAAACATTTTGACAGCTACGGACTGCGGAAAAGTTTGAATGAAATGTATAAAAAGGAGGTATGCGGAAATGTCACAGGAACTATTGCAGACGGCAAAAGAGATTCTGGCGTGGCTTGCGGCGGCAGGGATAATAATTGACCTGACCCCTGGCATTAAAATTCAGCCCGTGCGCTATATCATAAAGCGCATAGGGGCGTTGATGAACCATGATATAAAAGAACAGCTTGACAAGATAGAAAAGGACTTGCAGCAGCACAAGGTGGAGAGCTGGCGGCATGAGATACTATCTTTTGCAAATGAGTGTATGAACCGCAGGAAGCATACAAAAGAAGAGTTTGACAATTTTTTTGAAACGTACAGCGACTATGAAGAGTACATAAAAGCAAACAAGCTGAAAAACGGGCGGGTGGATATGGCGTATAAGTATGTAAGCAATGTATATATGCGCCGTTGTGAAAAGAATGATTTTCTAATGGAAAGGGAGGAAGAAGACGAATGATTATTCTATGGATTGCGCTTGGGTTTATCCTATGCGCTTTTATTGTGTACGCATTTGACGTGCGGGGGATTGCGTCGGCACGTCGAAGGTATAAGAGGACGCTGGCAAGGGAACGGGCAAAGGGGCAGGCGAAGAAAAAGCGGGAGAAAATACAGGTAACGAAAATCATTGTTTTTTCTATCATGATAACGTATTATATCGCTTTTGCGGTTGCGGTATGGGTAGTAATAGCAAAGGACATATACCAGCTTTCAAGCCTGCTGACCTTTACGGGCGGCGTTGCGGCTTTTGCGGTTGCGTTCTATTGCTGGAAGAGCAAAGCGGAAAACTTAGAGAAGATAAAGAAGGGGAACCCGGACTTGTGCGGTTCCCTTTCTGATTTTTCCGGCATGGGTTCACAGTAAGGGAGGAAGCAAAGATGAAAGAAGAGCTGAAAAGGGAGATTGCAGCGGAAGCGGCGAAGGTTATCTTTGCGAATGAGGGAAATTACTCTTCCGTAAATGCTGATGATAACGGGGCGGTGAGCGTCGGCAAGGTACAGTGGCACGGGAACCGGGCATTGTCGCTTCTGAAAAAGATTGCGCAGGGGGCAGGGGCAGAAGCGACGCTGGGGAAAGACCTGTACAACGAGATAATGACCGCTTCAAACTGGGAAAGCCGGACAGTGACAGCGATAGAGAAAGCGAAGCTGTCAAAGATTCTGGGGACCCCCGGAGGAAGGGCGGCGCAGGACAGGCAGGCAGAAGAAGACATTCTTTCATACGTCACGCACGGGGTAAACATGGGGATTGAAGACCCGCAGAGCCTTGTATATTTTGCGGACTTGGAGAATCAGGGCGGGGCGGGAGCTTCAAAGCGTGTCGGGAACGCCGCAGCAGGAAGAGCCGGGGGAGCCGGGAAAGTAAGGCTTGACCATATCCACGGGGCGGCACTTGCTGACCGTGTAATGGGTAAATACAGCAGCCGCAGGAACATTGTATATGAAAAGGCAAAAGGGCTTTTCAAGAGTGCTTCCGGGGCTGCAAACAATCAGACAGGAGGTAAAAAGACTATGACAGAACAGGAGTTAAGAAACAAGGTAGTGCAGACAGCACGGGGCTATCTGGGTTGCAGGGAAGCGGACGGGAGCCACAGGAAGATTATTGACGGGTACAACGCCCACAAGCCGCTTGCACGGGGCTATCTGGTGAAGTATACGGACGCATGGTGCGCAACGTTCGTTTCGTTCGTCGGTATCGTCTGCGGGCTTACGGACATTATGCCGACAGAATGTGGGTGCGGGGCAATGATTGACTTGTACCGGGCAAAAGGACGCTGGCAGGAGAACGACGCATACAGACCGCAGCCCGCAGATATTGTCATGTATGACTGGGACGACAACGGGGTGGGGGACTGTACGGGCTATCCTGAACACGTCGGCATTGTGGAAGCGGTGAGCGGGAACACAATCACGGTCATTGAAGGGAACATGAGTAACAAGGTAGGGGAAAGAGCGTTGCAGGTGAACGGGCGTTATATCCGGGGATATTGCCTGCCTGATTATGCGAGCAAGGCTGGCAGCGTTCCTTCCGCAAGCGTTCCTTCCGGAAATCCTTCTTCCGGGTCCGCTTCTTCCACAGAACAGGTTTACACGGTGCAGGCGGGCGACACGCTTTCAAAGATTGCCGCAAAGTACGGCACTACATACCAGAAGCTGGCAAGCTATAACGGGATTGCGAACCCGAATATTATAAACGTCGGGCAGAAAATCAGGATTCCGGGAAGCGGTGCGAAGACCTACACAGTAAAGCCGGGCGACAGTTTGTGGGCGATTGCGGCGGCGCAGCTTGGGGATGGGTCCCGCTACAATGAAATTAAGACCCTGAACGGGCTGAACAGCAACACGATTTACCCCGGACAGACATTGAAGCTGCCGGGAGCGTAAGAAGGAGGAAAAAGAAAGTGATTAGAATTACATTCAAAAACGGAGAAAAAAGCGAGTGGACAAAAAAGGAATACGACGATTACAAGTATGACGGGAAATGCTTCATTATCGTAAAAGACGGACAGTGGGTGGGAATTTACAATATTGACAGCATTATTTCTGTAGTTGTCGTGCCGGAAGCATAAGAACAGGAGGAAAAGAAGATGAATGACATTATCATTTTAGCGGTGCAGTTAGGGTTTACGGTTGCGGCGTTTGTCGTCGGGAAATATGTATTCCCGAACATTCCGAAAAACGTAGTTGACAAATTGAATACGCTGTCACAGTGGGCGGCGCAGTTTGTAGTATGGGCGAAAGAGTTCATGAAAAAGGAAACAGGGGAAGAGAAGATGGCGGCAGTCGTCGAAAAGCTGAAAGAGATTGCCGACGAAGCCGGGATTGAAGTCACGGAAGACCAGTTGCGGGCAATAGCGCAGTCTGCCTACAACGCAATGAAAGCAGGGGAGAAAGAAGCAATGGTGACGGAGCTGCAGGCGGCAGAAGCGGTGCAGGTTCCGACAGTGAACATTTACACGGGACCCGCAGCGGAAGGAAAAACCGCAGTTGCGACAGATGAAGTCCCGGAAGGTGCGCTGGAGGACGGCGCAGCCGGGGAAGTGAATGTATACGACGCAGACGGGAACAAAACCGGGACAATCACGGCAGAGGAAGCGGCAGAAGCCGCAGAGGGAGTGACGAACATTGAAATTGAAGTAAAATAGACCGCAGACGTGCCACACAAGCCCACAGACAGACGGAAAGCCCCGCAGGTAAGGAAATATACCTGCGGGGCTTTTTTGACGCTTACGGGGCAAATACGGGGCTATCTGAATATCATTCCATTCATAAGACCCCAGAGAAGGTACTCTTGCCACTCTATTTCTTTTGATAAAAAATCATGTTTAGAACTGTCAAAGAATCCGGTTTTCCTACATTCATCATAGAGTTTTCCGCACTCATTCTGCAAAGACAATATTTTTTCTTTGATTGCCCTTATGTCAGTACCCCTTTTAATCCTTTTGAAGTTTTCCCCTGTCATTGCTTGCACTTCCTTTCATGGAGAAGGGCAGCAGCAGGAGCCGCCGCCCGGTCATTTAGTTTTCTTTCCGCAGTTCGTTGTAAACATGGTGTCCCAGTTCATGCATAGCTTCCGGGACTTCCTGGACGAATACGGTAAACATGAAAGTCATAAATTCAGACTTTGTTTGCGTCCATTCTTCCGGGGTCATATGCGGGTTTTGCGCCAGCTTCATTTCAAGCAGCTTTTGTGTAAGTTCCTGACCTGCGGGGCTATTCAGTGCGCTTCTTTCCGCTTCTGATACCTTGTCTACAAAATCGTTGAAGTTTTCAGCTATCATCATTTTTCTTTCCTTCCTTTCTTTGCTGGAGGGGCGGCAGAGCCGCCGCCCGTTGTTTTTATAAATGTGTATACATTCCCGTTACTGATGTAAAAATATCTTGAAGCATATCTGCATATATGCCGGAAACCTTTTCAACGTCTTCTTGCTTGTCCGGGGACCAGGAGAAAGTCTTTTTATTCAGCCGCCCGGCAGTATACTTGAAGAAATACATTGTGTAAGTGTCCGTTGCGTCAAGCGTGATATATAGGCGGTTTGCCTTGCTGCGGTTTTTCGGAAGCGTCATGCGCAGCGTGTTTCCGTCTGATAAGAAGTTCTTTGCGCCTGTCATTGCGATAAACTCATTGCCGCCGAGTTGTTCAAGGATTGTATTTGCTACTGTCATTTTATTTGCCCATTTCCTTTGCTTCATCTTATGCTATTATTATATACTTGCGCAAGTATAATTTCAATAGGCAGAATATACAAAGTTACGCAAGTATATTTGTACAATGTGTATACTTGCGTAAGATAAAAAAGAAAGCCCCGGAGGAACGGGGCAGGGGTTCAGACAATATTCACGTTCCCGGCTTCACCTTCCCGCAGGATAGACAGTATATTTTCTATCATATCCATTTTAGCAAGGCGGGCAAGGCGGGAGAAATCGGCTTTTGTCGTTTCTTTGTAGTGTTTATAAAGACGGTCACGGTATTCTTCAAGATGATAGCAGTAGAAAGCATGACAATTCCCGCCGTAGTCTTCAAGCCAGTTGTTAGCGGCTTGTAAATCGGAGTAGATAGGATAATAGCAGTTCTTCCGGGCGGCTGTAAGGCGTACCGCTTTTATTTGCTTCATGCCCTCATTAAGTGCAAGGCGGCTGTAGGTGGCTTTTTCAACTTTTATCATTGTGCTTTCCTCTCTTTCATTTGATAAGTTTATCATATACTTGCGCAAGTATAATTTCAATAGGCAGGATAGACAAATATACTTGCGTAACATTGTATATTTTGTATACTTGCGTAATACTTGCGTAAGTGATATAATGATACATACCCGAAAGGAAGGAGGGCGGCACATGGAAGAGAAGAGGACGGAAGGAAAGAAGCCGGACACGAAGAACACGGGGCAGCAGAAAGCGGCGACGAAAGCAAAGAACACTTTCAACGGCAAGAATTATGAAAGGCTGTACCCGTTTGTAAAAATGGGGGAGAAAGTGAAAATTGAAAGGGCGGCTTCTGCTGCCGGGCAATCCCTGAATGATTACATTGTAACTGCCGTATATCAGCGCATGGAAAGAGAGGGTCAGGCAGATGAAGAAAAGACCGGGGAAGTGTGAAAGCTGCGGACTTGCCTTGCCGGACGAAAAAGGAAGAGGGGCGTGGAAGTTCTTCTGCATTAAGAATGGGAAAGGGAAAAGGGGCGGCGATTCCTGCGGTGGGTACTGGGAAGCAGGGGAAATGAAAAGAACCATTGACACAATAACGCAGCTTGTTAAAAGCCTATAGGAAGGGGAAGAAATGGAAAAAGAATATCTTTTCATCTACGACGGGCAGACATGGTGGTTGAAGCTGACGGACGCTGAACAGATAATAGACTACCACAAACAGACGGGCGGCAGGTATGAAGGGGCGGTAAACCTTTATATGAAGTTCAGGCAGGAGGGGAAAGAGTGGTACAATCTGCTGGAAGATACGCCGCTACAGGAGCGTATAGAGATAATGCAAAGCAAAGACTTCAAGTATCTTCAATGCGCAATCATAAAGGCGCAGCAGGTGGAGGGGACTATATTTGACGGCTTCCGCTGTCTTAACATGGAGATAGGGCAGGCGGAGCTTGAAACAATCCGGGAACACGGGGCAGTCTTCATCAATCCGGCTGGCGGTCATACGCACGGAATTAAAACGGTGCAGTTCTGCCGCAGGAAACAGCTTGTCTTCCCACACTTCAAGCGGGAGGAAATCAGGCTAAAGCAGTTCAGCGGCGGGCGGCACTGGTACGCATACATAGGAGATATGCAGATAAGGGACGGCGACTGCCTGAAATGGAACACAAGGGAAGCGGCACAGGCGGCAGCGGAAGCGATAGTGAATTAAATAAAAGGACCCCGGAGGGCAGCAGGCTTTCCGGGGGTTCTCTATGTTGTACTAATTGAACAGTGCCGACTGGCAATCTGGACAGCAAGAATAGTCAGGATGTTATTACCTTGCTTACACAGGCTTCCCGCCGCTATCAGCAAACAATCCTGATGATTACCCACAATAAGAATTTGACTGCATCCGTTGATCGGGTGTTTCGGGTATCAGATGGCGTTTTGACGGATTTGGGAGGAAAAACAAATGAAGCATTATCTTGACCTTGTTCCCATATCCGCAAAAATCCACAAGAAGCAAAGCAGAATGTCTATTTTTTGCATTGTGCTGGCTGTGTTTCTGGTTACAACTATTTTTGGAATGGCAGATATGTTCATCCGCAGCCAGATTTTGCAGGCACAGCAGGAGTCTGGGAATTGGCATATTGCCATTCGGAATATCAGTAATGAGAAAGCTGCAATTATCGCTTCACGGCCTGATATAGAAGTGTTTTCACCGTATGGCGTTCTCAATTATCGTGGAAATTTAGGCTATACTTTGGGTGGAAAAAATGTAGCGATATGCGGTTGTGATGAAAGATATATAACTGAAATCTGGACTGACCAACTTGAAGAAGGTGTTTTTCCACAGACAAGTAATGAAGCGTTGGTGACTGAAAATGCAAAGCAGATAATGAGTGTTGCGATTGGTGATCCCATTGCCGTAGAAACTCCTGATGGCGACAAACTGAATTTTACCATATCAGGATTTATGAATAATACCGCCTCGATAATGAGTGGCGACTCCTACGGCATCATTTTGAACACAGAGGATTACTGCACTATTTATCCGAATGTATCAGACGGGGAACCGAATGATTACGGCATTATGTTTTACGCTCAATTTGCAAACACAAGAAATATACAAGGGAAAATTGCTGATTTGAAAGAACAATGCAATTTATCGGATGAACAAATATCTTCCAACAATAATCTGCTTGGATTGCTTGGACAAAGCCGTGTTCCCTTTTTATTACAGGTTTATTTGGCCGCGGCAGTATTGTTTGTGCTGGTAATGTTAGCTGGTATTATGATGATTGCAAGCAGCCTTAACAGCAATGTAGCCCAGCGTACAGAATTTTTCGGCCTTATGCGCTGTATCGGTGCAACACCAAAACAGGTTATGCGCTTAGTACGGAAAGAGGCGCTTAGTTGGTGCCGTTTGGCGATCCCTGTGGGTATTTCCATCGGTGTAGTTGTCATTTGGGTCTTATGCGCGATTTTGCGTTTCCTAAGTCCGGAATTTTTCAAAGCGATGCCTACATTCGGATTTAGCGTACCAAGTATTCTTGCAGGAATCGTTGTGGGCTTGGTAACAGTTTTGTTCGCTGCCTATTCTCCGGCAAAGAAAGCAGCAAAAGTATCTCCGCTGGCAGCGGTGTCCGGTAATGCAAACGACTTGGAGCCTGCAAGAAATGCCGCTAATACACAACTGCTTAAGATTGATACAGCACTTGGAATTTATCACGCAAAAGCAAATCGGGAAAATCTGTTTTTGATGACAAGCTCATTTGCTCTCAGTATTATCCTTTTCCTTTCATTCTCTGTAACAGTTGAGTTCATGCAGCATACCTTAACACCGCTCCAACCTTGGACAGCAGATCTATCTATCATAAGTCCCGATAACTCCTGTGCTATTGACAAAACAGAACTCGATAGTCTAAAGGAAAATCCTGTTGTGGATTTAGCGTATGGAAGAAAATTTGCATACGAGGTTCCGTCTGTCACAAACGGTATTGAAAAAAAGATGGATTTAATCTCTTATGAGCAGTATCAATTTGATTGGGCAAGGGACTATTTATTAGAGGGTTCTCTGGAATCTGTGCAAACTGATTTAGGGACGGGCTTAATTGTTTATAATTCGCAGAACACAATACAAACAGGCGATACGGTATCCCTGAATATAGACGGACAAAGTGAAGAAATTCAAATTGTTGGAATATTGTCCAACTGTCCGTTTTACAGTGCCGCCGATGTTGGAACAATTATTTGTTCAGAGGATACATTTGAACAAATTACTGGCGAGTCGAAATATACGGTTATTGATGTGCAGTTAGTGAAAGGCGCAACAGACGAAGAGGTTTATGTGATCCGCCAAATGGTAGATTCATCATTTACTTTCGCTGATGAACGCATGGGTAACAGCAGTACCATGGGAACTTACTATTGTTTTTGGCTGTTCATCTATGGATTCCTCGTCCTAATTGCAATGATTACAATTTTTAACATAATCAATAGTATTTCCATGAGTGTGTCTGCACGGTTGAAACAGTATGGCGCTTTCCGCGCCATCGGCGTTAGCATGGGACAGCTAAGTAAAATGATCGTTGCAGAAGCCTTCACCTATACCATAATCGGCGGTGTAGTTGGTACGGTGTTGGGACTGTTTTGTAATAAGCTATTGTTTGGAATGTTGATAAGTTATAGATGGGGGGATGCTTGGACTCCTCCATTACCAGAGGTAGCCGTTATTCTGTTGATTGTTGTAATCTCTATAATTTTGGCTGTGCAAGGGCCAATCAAGAGAATACGCAATATGTCCATTGTTGATACAATCAGCGCACAATAAATTCAAATCATATATAAGCAGGTGGGTTTTTAATTAAGCCCGCCTGCTGTTATTGAGCTTACAGTTACAATACCTCTGACACAAGGGGTACATCGCAGTCCTACGGTTTAAATTATCAAAAGACCGGGAAAGATATGCCATACTTGTTCGTGAAGAGTTCAGTTGCCTAACAAATTCACATGAACAGGGACACGAACAACTGGATTCTGGAAAACTGAATACAGGAGGTCACGAATGAAAGAACTGCCAGAAAGAATCCATGACGATACCAACGGCCTTGACTACATTCTTGTGGGTGATTATTACATTCCCGCCCTGCGGCTGACGGAGGAATCCCGCCCTATCGGGCATTGGGGGCGCAGGCGTAAAGCCTATCTGGAAGAAGCCCGCCCCGCCCTTTATTGCAGCCTGCTGTTGTCAGGGAAACTCTGGACGCACCTTGCCGACGTGGACGAGCAGGCACAGGAGCGGCTTGACCTTATCATGGAGCAGATGAAAGCCGCCGAGGGCGTGACGGAGAAATTGAAAGCGGATGACCAGCTTGAATGGGTGCGCCGCTGCAATTCTATCCGCAACCGGGCGGAGGAAATTATCTATGCGGAACTGGTCTATGCGTAATGCGGCTGGCTCCTGTCTGGAAAAAGCGGCTCTAAAGCCGGAAAATTGAACATAGGACACACGATACAGTAAAGAGGACTGCTAACCGGATTTTACGGGAATGGCAGCCCTTTTTGCGTCATTCTTTCGTTTTTTTCTTCCCAAACAGGGACAGCAGCTTTGATTTTCCACGCTGACTGGCAGATACGGGGAGAAGGGGGGATTTTTTAAATACACGGGCAAGGGTGATGCGCTCATCTTCTGGAAGGCTCGTGTAATCTATGCCAAATACCCGGCAGATGGTAAACGCCCGCTTTTCGTCCGCCGTGCCTTTGTGCATGAGGGCGTCCAGCAGTATCACCGGGATGTTCCTGGCAAAATCCGCTGCGGGGGTTTCCGGCTCGGCAGTGGTCTTGTCGGATTCGTGCCGGGTGCGGAGGTCTTTTACAATCCGGTCAAGGTCATCATGGATAACATGGCTGAAAAACAGTTCCTCGCTGACCTGCCCTAATTCTAAAGTACGCATATAGAGGTCGTTTTCAGGGGGCTGCCGCTGTTCTATGACGGACTGCCTTGCTTTTTCCAGAACTAAGTTCATGTCATGGATACGCATATCCGCAATCCGGTCAATGCAGACTTCCATATCCGTCAGCAGGCGCAGGAATCCGGGATGGCAGACAAACTCACAGAGGAGCCGGTTGTTCAGTGCGCCGCTTTTTAACAAATCAACTGTGGAATCATTCAAGTGCAGCTCATGCAGGGCGGTGTTCGGGTAGTTCTTATTTTCGGTCAGCCCCATGAGGTAATCCATGGAAAGACCGTAGTATTCCGCCAGCTTTGCAAGGTTGAACGGGCTTATATCCGTGCATTTGTCGGATTCATATTTTCCCAGCGTGGCTCTTGCTATGCCTGTTGCCTTTTCCAGTTCCGCAAGGGTCATGCGGCGGCTGGTTCTCTCGTCTTTTAATTTCTCCTGAAGCGTCAGTTTTATATACATTGCGCCCCTCCTCTCAAAACAGGGTTCATGACCATTATAGCACAGGGCATTTCCGAAAGCGTGGAAATTTTGGTTTTTCGGGAATTTTTCCAGCCTTTCGGACATACGGGGGAAGCCGGTTTATTTTGATAAGATTTCAGTGTCACAGGACATTGAAAACAGAATGACCGGCTGCAAGTGATACCGTTCCCGGAGAAGTAGTGCCATGACAGGAGCATACCAAAGGAACGGAAAACGCTGGGGTGATTCTGGGCAGGAACGGATTGCAGGCAAAACGGCAGGGAAACAAACTATCAATTATGGAGGATGGAACATGAAGTTAAGCATTGAGGAAAAGAAGATTTTATATGCCTTCGGGTGCGGGAGCCATGAGAACACCGTCCGCAGGCTGAAATGGGTCACTGCCCTGACGGTGGATGAAAAAGTGAAACGCCGGGTGCTGTGCCTGGCAAGGAAGCTGGATGACGGCGGAGCCGGGGAATGGTATCCCTGTTTTTACCGCCATCTCCGTTTGGAAATGGAAGGATATTTTGAAGCAAAGAAGCATATCCGCATGGTTGAAAAAAGCACAGACTGGGAGGGATTTTATGGGAAAGCCGTCTAAGTATGAAAAGGAAACGATTGTCAACTTCAACGAGGGTGAGAAGGAAGCCAGTATTTACACATTCAATGCGGACTTGAAGCGGCGGCTGGCGGAGTTCAGCAAAAAATATCCGCTCCTGTGCCGTTTGGAGAAGTCCACGCCGGAAGGGAGCGTGACCTATGTTCTGGATAAGTCCCGGCTGTCTATCCGGCTGGTTCCGCCTTACAGTGAGGAACGGCGGGCGGCGGCGAGGGCATATGCCAAAGAACACGGCTTCAAGTCCATGCCGGGCGGGAAGGATATTGCCTGATTTGGGGGCGTTTTACGGTCAAAACAACGGGTGCGGAGCCGGTATTTTCCCCGTGGTTCACGGTAGAGGTATCAGACATCAGGGAAGCCCCGGACGGCGGAAATGCCTGTTTTGGGCGTGTTTTTCCGGCTGTCATGGGGCATGGCTTGGGTTTCTGTGGGAAATCAGAACGAGCGCGGCGCGTTCTGATTTTCTGATACGGAAAAAGGAAGCCGTCTTTGACGTGGGCGGGCGCAGTGCACTCACGTTGGCGGCAACCTTTTATGCGGGGTACAGGGGCGCAGCAGCCCTGTTGGGGTCAAGGGGCAACGCCCATTGGCGGGTTAAGGGCGGCAGTCCTTATCGGGTCAAGGGTGAAACGCCTTGCCCAGCTAGAGTTGATGCCTGCGTCAACCCGTACTGGGTATTACCTGACGCAAGTTCCGCAGGTTCGGCAGCTCCGCAGCCCTCCCGCCAGCCGGGGAATCTTGAAAAAGGAAGGAGGATTTGGCATTGAAACTGACACGGCACAACGGACGCTCCGGCAAAAACGGCACGTACAACCCACGCCACAATGACCGCCGCTTTGACCTGAATAACAGCAGCCATATTGATTCGGAGCGGGCAAAGAAAAACGTGTACTGGGACTGCTACCGGGGCTATACCACCGCCGGGAGCCGGGAGGATTCTTCCCAGCCGGATTTCAGCTTTGAGCAGATAGAACTGGCTTACTACACCGAGAATTATTCGGATTTCATTGAAGCCCAGAACGCAAGGAACGAGAAGAACCGGCACACGGAACGCAACCGCACGGTGGGGGATTTGTTAAAGAACAATAAGACCTGCCCGGAGGAAAGCATTTACCAGATTGGGACGGTGGAGGAATCCGTCCCGCCGGAAACCTTGTTCCAGATTGTGAATGAGTTTTATGCAGAGTTTGACCGGCGTTTTGGTTCCCACGTGCATCTTCTGGACTGGGCGCTCCATCTGGACGAGGGGACACCGCATATCCATGAGCGCCATGTATTCGATTGCAAAAACCGGTATGGGGAGTTATGCCCCCAGCAGGAAAAGGCGTTGGAAGAACTGGGAGTGCCGCTCCCTGAACCGGATAAGAAAAAGGGAAGGAACAACAACCGCAAGCAGACTTTTGATGCGGAGTGCCGGAAGATGCTTTTCCGTATCTGCGCCGCACATAACCTTCACTTGCAGGCAGAGCCGTCCTACGGCGGGCGGGATTATCTGGAAAAGCAGGACTTCATCATTGAAAAACAGAAGAAAATACTCTCCGCACAGGGGGAAGCCTTGACGAAAAACACCGTAGCCATAGCGGAGCAGGAAAAGAAGTTTGATAAAGCCGCAAAAGCCGTTTCAGAAAAAGAAAAGGAACTGGAAAAGCAGGAGGGGCTGATTGCGGAAAAAGGGCGGGAACTTTCGGAAAAGCAGGCGGCACTTGCCACTGTCACCATGAAGATTGCGGACATGGAATCGCTGGTGGAGGAAGTGGCGGACACGGCTTATGAGAAAGCCTGCGAGGTTGTGGCGGATACCGTCCGGGCGGAAACGCAGAAGGAGGACATCCGGGCGGTGGAGGATTACAAAAAGTGGCTGGCTTCGCCGGAACGGAAAGCCCCGCAGGAGAAAAGGGATTTCGCCGTGAAGTGCCTGTGTACGGTTCAGGAGCAGATTAAAAATGCGGCGCAGAAAGTGTTAAGGAAAGTCCAGTCTGCGCTCCAAAAGCCGGAGGTGAGCCGTGCAAACAAGGGGCAGATTAAAGAGAAGGCAAGGGAATCCATGAAGGACAGGCTCGCAAGGGGGAAAATAGAAGCTGACCGGGTAAACCGGGAGCGCATGGAGCGCAGGAACGTAAGGGCAGCAACAAAAAAAGATATGGAGATTTGAAGCATTTGCTTTCCGCTGTGGAAATGGCAGATGCTTTTTTATTTCCGGGAAGGGATGGTATGAATGTATTTGAAGCAGTAAAGGAAAATGTAACGGCAAGGCAGGCGGCGGAAATGTACGGCATCCGGGTGAACCGGAACGGCATGGCGTGCTGCCCTTTCCATGATGACAGGAATCCCAGCTTGAAGGTGGATAAGCGGTTCCACTGTTTCGGCTGCCAGGCGGACGGGGACGTGATTGACTTTGTGGCAAGGCTTTACGGGCTGCCCGGTCTGGAAGCGGCGAAAAAGCTGGCTTCGGATTTTGGCATTTCTTATGACAGCCGGGGGCGGGCTTCCCCAAAACTGGCAAGACGGAGCGTGTCGGCAGAACTGCGGTTCTTGCAGGCGGAGCGGAAATGCTTCCGGGTGCTTAGTGATAATCTCCATCTGTTGGAGCGGTGGGAAACGGCATATGCGCCGAAATCGCCGGGGGACGGGTGGAACCCGCTGTTTGTGGAAGCCATGCAGAAACGGGAGTATGTGGGTTATCTTTTAGACACGCTGCTGACCGGGACAAAGGAGGAAAAAGCCGCAGTCATCACGGGGCATGGGAAGGAGGTGGAACGGATTGAGCGGAGGGTATCAAAGTTTGCCGCCAGAGGTCAGGCAAGCCGTGGGAACAGCCGTAGACAGCATGGACGGTGAAAAGACGGTGGGGGAAGTCCGGCAGATGCTGGAAACCACCCAGAAGGGGCAGACCGCCAACACGCCGGGGAATTACAGGGCGGTGTTTTTGCATGACCCGCTGCTTCGAGGGGCGTTCAGCAGCAACCTCCTGACTGACCGGGTTGACATTGTGAAGCCCCTTGGCTGGTATCGGGACGGGAACCGGCTGACGGACGTGGATATTCAATATTTAGTTCTGTATTTGGAGGAACACTACGGGCTGACATCAGAGAAGCGGATTGAGGGGGCTATCAAGGTAGCCGCCAATGAATACCGGTATCACCCTGTCCGTGATGAGTGGTTTTCCGATGACCTGCGGAAGTTAGACGATGATAACGTATACCGGAAGCTGCAAGGGCATTGGATTATTGAAATGTCAGAAATGATTGCTACGGCGAACGCAAAGAGCATTGAGGATATTAAGTCCTTTTTGAGCCGCCAGAAGGAAACCTACAAAGCCCCTTATGAAGTCCACCCAAAAGACCATAAGCGGCAGTGCGTGTTTGCCGGAACTTCCAACACGCTGGACTTCCTGCCCCTTGACCGAACCGGGAACCGGCGTTTCCTGCCGGTGCAGGTGCAGGCGGAAGCGGCGGAGGTTCACATTCTGGAAGATGAAGCCGCTTCCAGAGCCATCGGGCAGATGTGGGCGGAGGTCATGGAGGTTTACCGGAAAGGCGATGTAAAGCTGAAACTAAGCCCGGCAATGGAGCGGTATCTGAAAGAACACCAACGGTCATTCATGCCGGAGGACACCCTAGCCACCCGGATTCTGAACTTCTTGGACGGGTACGGCGGGAAGATGGTCTGCTCCCTGCAAATCTACCATGAAGGGCTGGGGCACCCGGATTATGAGGAACCGAAGCAGTATGACATTCGTGATATTAACTCCATCATGAAGAATTATGCGGCGGGCTGGAAAGCCTTTGAGAATCCACGGCATTTCCCGCCGCCCTATAACCGGCAGAAGGGCTGGGAACGGGCGGAGCCGCCTGACAACGGAGGGCATGGGAAATCGGGTTTCCAGCCTTTGCCCGAAGGGGAAGCCGTCCAGCTTGGGCTGCCGGAGGAATGGCTGGAAGGAGAAAAGCCATAGCCGGTTGCCGGCTGGTTGCCCCTCCCGTTGTCAAGCCCGTTGCCGGGAAGAGAGCCTGCAAATGCCGTATTTCCGGGCTTTTTCTTTTCCTGACAACGAAAGCAACGGAAAAATAGAAAGAAAATCAATCAGGACAGGAAACGGGAAGCCGGGTTTTGTGTGCGGGGTTTTTTAACGTCCGTTGTCAGACCCCGTTGTCAGGCTCCCACCTGCCCGGCAGCACACGACACACGCCCGGACGGAGCCGTCCGGGTATCTTTATGGAGGTAAATGCCTATGGCAAAACAAGCAGACCGCCCGGCGCAGAGCCGGAACAAAAAGAAAAAGGTGCAGTTTATCGTGTCCCGTGAGTTTGCGGGCAGCCAGACCATGCAGGAAGCTTTTGAGCAGCTTATCGAGAGGCAGACCTGTGAGCGGTTCGAGGAATGGCAGAAACGGCAGGCAGGCTAAAGGGCGGAAACCGGAGAAAAACCGGGAATCTTGCAGAAAACAGTTGAACAAATGGCGGGGGCATGGTATTATCATGGTATCGTGTCCCTGTTCATAGAAGGAGAAGCCTATGAGCAGGAAAAATCATCTATCGAATCAGAAAATAACCGCCCTCTATTGCAGGATTTCCCTTGATGACGGCAGCCAGAATGAAAGCATGAGCATCTCCAGCCAAGACGGGATTTGTCAAGGATATTTTCGCCCAAAAACTCACAAAAAACAATTTCTATCACTGGCGTGAATATCATCTCTGTTAGTTGAAGCAAAAAACCAATAGAAATCAGCATTTCCTCCTGCAATCGCAGGAGGAAATCTTGCGTTTAGGGATTAGTCGTGTTATAATAAGCAGCAGAAATCTTCAAATCGGCACATTCCCAGAAAAGGGAGGTTCATTCATGGCTATCAGTTACAAAAAATTATGGAAACTGTTGATTGACAAGGATATGAAGAAAAAAGACTTGCAACAATTAGCGGGAATCAGCGCGGCATCCGTTACGAAGCTCGGCAAAAATGAAAATGTAAATACGGAAATCATTGAAAAAATCTGCACAGCCCTAAGATGTGATGTCTGTGATATTATGGAAATGGTAGAAGAACAGTGAATCAGTTTTACGGAATATGAGTTTTGAAACAAGGATAAATCTGCTGTAAGTCGGAAGACGCCGGTCTCCGTGAGAAGGGAATTAAAGACGCATGGACAATCAAATTCACAATACAATCGTAAGCTTTATATGGGGAATTGCGGATGACTGCCTGCGCGATGTGTATGTGCGTGGAAAATATCGTGATGTCATTTTACCGATGACAGTAATCCGCCGCTTGGATGCCTTGCTTGAGGACAGCAAAGAGGCTGTTCTTGATATGAAGAAAAAGCTGGATGCAGCCAAAATCGATAATCAATGGCCGGCACTGTGCAATGCGGCAGGGCAGGCATTCTGTAACGCCTCCCCGTTCCGCCTGCGCGACCTCACCAGCCGCGCAAAGAAGCAAACGCTAAAGGCCGACTTTGAGGCTTACCTGGACGGTTTCTCCCCTAATGTGCAGGAGATTTTGGAGAAGTTCAAGTTCCGCAATCAGATTGATACGATGATTGAGGCTGATATTTTGGGGGCAGTTATTGAGAAATTTATTTCGCCAGATATCAACCTCTCTCCGAAGCCAGTCTATAAAGACGATGCACAGACTATAGTGAAGCATCCCGGACTTGACAACCACGGCATGGGGACAATTTTTGAGGAGTTGATTCGCAAATTCAACGAGGAAAACAACGAGGAGGCAGGCGAACACTGGACGCCCCGCGATGTCGTTGAATTGATGGCAGATCTTGTCTTTATGCCGATTGCGAATCAAATCAAGGACGCCACCTATTCCTGTTATGATGGCGCCTGCGGGACAGGCGGTATGCTTACTGTCGCGCAGGACCGGCTTCTGACGATTGCCCGGCAGTATGGAAAGAATGTATCTATTCATTTGTTCGGACAGGAAGTGAACCCCGAAACATATGCAATCTGCAAGGCGGATATGCTGCTCAAAGGTGATGGGGAACAGGCGGAACATATCAGTTATGGCTCTACGCTTTCCTTGGACGGAAACGCCACAAGGCAGTTTGATTTCATGCTGTCCAATCCGCCTTACGGGAAAAGCTGGAAGGTTGACGCAGAAAAGATGGGCGGCAAAAAGGAAATTCTGGATATCCGGTTTAATGCCTATCTTGAAGGTGGAGAACAGATGGCCATGATCCCTCGGACAAGCGATGGTCAACTGCTGTTCCTTTTGAACAATGTGGCAAAAATGAAAAAGGATACTCCGCTGGGCAGCCGCATTGCCGAGGTACATAACGGCTCGTCCATTTTCACGGGGGACGCCGGCAGTGGGGAAAGCAACGCCCGCCGCTATCTGATTGAAAACGACTTGGTTGAGGCTATCATCGCACTGCCGGAGAATATGTTCTACAACACAGGAATTGGGACATTCATTTGGATTCTGTCCAACCGGAAGGAGGAACGCCGCAAAGGGAAAATTCAACTGATTGACGCAACTGCCATGAAATCCCCGCTCCGCAAAAATATGGGCAAGAAGAATTGTGAAATCACATCGGAAATCCGAAGTGAAATCGTCCGCATTTTTACGGAGATGGAGCAAAGCAAAGTCAGCATGATTTTTGATAATGAGGAGTTTGGCTACTGGTCTGTCACAGTGGAACGGCCTCTGCGTCTGCGCATATATCCTGACAGAGAAATTCCTGCCGATTTATTCAAGAAAGCGGATGAGTTTGCGGCGGTGCAAAGTGCTGTTGCCGAGGCTGCAAAAAACGCACCTCTGGATGACTGGACAGCATTTGCCAAAGCCACAAAGCTGAAAGCCGCTACCTTGAAGAAAATCCGCCCCTTCATCACAGAGAAGGATGCCATTACACAGCCCATCGAGGGGGAGCCGAATGTTGACCTGCGGGATACGGAGAACATTCCGTTTACCTATGACGGCGGCATTGATGCCTTTATGAAAAATGAAGTGCTGCCATATGCCCCAGATGCCTATGTAGACGAAAAGAAAACGCAGATTGGCTATGAAATCAGTTTTACTAAGTATTTCTATAAGCCGGTGGAACTGCGCCCAATGGAGGAAATTTTAGAGAGCCTGAAAGCTCTTGAACGGGAAGCGGATGGCATGATGGCGGAGATTATGGAGGGGATACAATGAAACCATACCCCGATTATTTCATAACACCGCTTCCATGGTTGCCTAATATACCAGCCCACTGGGAACTGGTGCGTAATAAAAATATTTTTGAGGAAACTAAAGATGTGGTTGGCGATGATATAGATGCATATCCTTTACTTTCCTTGACAACAAAAGGGATAATACTCCGCGATGTGGCATCTGGAAAAGGCAAATTTCCCAAGGATTTTAACACATACAAGATTGTCAAGCCAGGAGACATGGCATTTTGCTTGTTTGACATTGATGAAACCCCGCGCACTGTCGGGCTTTCCCAATATAATGGTATGTTGACTGGCGCATATACAATATTTCATGTTGCAAATATCAATCCGCACTATGCCTACTACTATTATTTGTCACTTGATAATGTGAAGGCAATGCGGCCACTGTATAGCGGCTTAAGGAAAACCATTAACACAGGAACATTCCTTAGCTGTAAATTGCCTCTTCCTCCTCGTCCCGAACAGGATCAGATTGTGCGGTTTTTGGATTGGAAGGTTTCGAGTATCAACAAGTTGATTGGCGTTAATCAGAAGCAGATAGAATGTCTAAATGAAAAACTCCTTACGGTGGTAAATGATTTATTAACACATGGAGTCAAACAAAATCGAGCCTATATGAAGACAAACATGGACTGGGCATCCGAAATTCCACTTGAATGGGAAATAAGTCGTGTAAGAAATCATTTTGAAATACTTAAACGCATAGCAGGTTCAGAGGGGTTTGATGTCTTCTCTGTTACACAACAAGGACTTAAAGTGCGTAATATAAACCTTTATGAAGGGCAGTTGGCTGCTAACTATTCTGGGTATCAATTCGTATATCCCGGCGAGTTTGCTATGAACCATATGGATTTACTTACCGGGGGCGTTGGCATCGCGGATCATCTTGGAGTAACAAGCCCCGACTATCGTGTGTTTAGACTGTTTGATGAAGAACGGTGTTATGCGGCATATTACCTCAAGATATTTCAACTGTGCTATCGCCGCCATGCTTTTTACCGTTTTGGGCGAGGTGCTGCTAATGTAGGAAGATGGCGTTTGCCAGCAAGTGTATTTAAGAATTTCGAGATTCCGCTTCCTCCTTATGATGAGCAAATTGAGATTGTCCGAGCAATTGAAATTGAGGAACATAAAATCAAAACAGTTATTGATTGTTTACAGCAAGAGATTGATGTCCTCAAGGAATTTAAGAAGCGCTTGATTGCCGATGTTGTCACCGGAAAAATTGATGTCCGTGGTATTGAGATTCCAGAGTATGATCTTGTGGAGGAAGATAGTGATGGGGAAAGCGAGGAAAATACTGAGTCAATGGAAGGAGAAATGGATGAAGAATAGGTTGTCAAAATGGTGGTTTTTGGTTGTCCTTGCGGTTCCATTCATTCTCATGTTTTGTCTGCATATAGGGATTGCTTTGGGTAACTATTTCGGTATCAACATCAATGTGCCGAATGTAGATGCCTCAACATGGTTTGTTTTTTGCGGCAGTTACCTGGGCGGTACAATGACCCTTGCCGGGGTGATGGTTACATTGAGACATGAGCGTGGTATTCATCAATATGAAAAAGCGATGGAGATCATTGAAAAAGAAAGGGACGGACTGGGAAAAGTGATTTGCGAATTGAACCTGTTTGCACCCAGCATCCTTTATCAGCGGTTCAACTCTTTACGCATTACAAGCACAGGATACAATCCTGTTGAAGTGGCTGCTATTCGGCAGCAGTTAGCAGAGGAAATGCAAAAAATCAATACTGTAAAGCTGAAAGCAATGTTTTTTACAGATATTTATGCAATCCCGTCCGGATGTTCAACGTGTAAAAATTCATGCAGAATTCCAACAGTCTTGCCGGAATTTCAAAAGACATACGAAAAAATTAGCAATCGGATTTTCACTGTATTGGAAATGATTGATTCTTATATAGCCGTTTGCGACAAAAATGCAATAAAGCGAGCTTTGATCATGAATTGTCAAGAACTAAATCAACAACTGCAATCATGTGGACAACCACCGAAATACGGGGAAACTGAACTAAAGGGATACGAGAGTGAGATTATCAATGTGGAGTCTCGGCAAAATGATATCATTGCGGCATTAACTGAAATCAGCAAATATAGCCAGGCCGAAATTCCGCAGCTTAATGCATTGGCAAGAGAATATATCGCCACAAAACAACAAAACGCTTATAAGAATTGTTTCCCAGCCAAGGAGGGGTAATAAAATGACTGACCTTAACCTAACTCCTTATGAGGACATCTATTCTGAAATAAAGGAAACCCTCCTGCTGTCGCGCAATCAGGCGTACAGCGCGGTCAACTTTGCGATGGTACAAGCCTATTGGCAGATTGGGCGCATCATCGTAGAGTATGAGCAAAACGGCAATGCGCGGGCTGATTATGGAAAATCTGTCTTGCAGGAGTTATCCAGCCGTTTGACCAAGGACTTCGGCAAGGGCTTTTCTGTGCGGACATTGCAGCAGATGAAGAAATTTTATGTGATGTTTCCAAATACGAACGCACTGCGTTCGCAATTGACCTGGACGCACTATCGCCTCCTGCTGTCGGTGGAAAATGAGCAGGCAAGAAAATGGTATATGGACGAGGCCATCGCCTCCGCATGGTCGAGCCGTCAACTGGAAAGGCAGATTTCTACCCTATACTATGAGCGGCTTCTTGCAAGCAGAGACCAGGTATCTGTAAGGACCGAAGCTGTTGAACTCACAGCACCTTTATCTGCGGAAAATTTCATCAAAGACCCATATGTGTTGGAATTTCTTGATTTGAAAGATTACCCGGCCCTACGGGAGTCTGATTTGGAACAGGCATTGATTGATAAATTGCAGGAATTTCTGTTGGAGTTGGGACGTGGTTTCTGTTTTGTAGCCAGACAGAAGCTGATGCGCTATGAAGATGAAGATTTTTACCTTGACCTTGTATTTTACCACAGTATCCTGAAATGCCATGTGCTGATTGACTTGAAAATCGGGAAATTGACCCACGGCGACATTGGCCAGATGGACAGCTATATCCGAATGTTTGATGCGCTATATAAAAATGAAGATGACAATCCTACTATAGGTATCATACTGTGTTCTCAGAAGAATGAGGCAATCGTCAAATACTCTGTTCTGAATGATGCTCAACAAGTTTTTGCTTCACGTTATCGTTTTGCCCTACCCACTGCTGAGGAATTGCAGCGTGAAATTGAAGCTGAGCGCAAGCGGATTGAAGAACAGGAGGGATAACTATGCCAGGATTTACAAACACAAAAGAAAGCGGTTTAGAGGCCCTCATTGTAAAATGGCTGGTTGAGCAGAACGGTTATGAAGAAGGGACTAACGCCGATTATAATAAAGAATATGCGATTGATGAACCCCGCCTTTTTCGATTTTTGCAGGATACCCAGCCCTCACAGATGGGTAAGCTGGGTGTGTTTCAGTCCGAGCAGAAAAGGCGTCAGTTTCTGAACCGCCTCCAGGGTGAGTTGGTCAAACGCGGTATTGTAGATGTTCTGCGCAATGGCATTAAAGTGTACCCGGTTGACCTCATTATGTTCTATCTCACCCCGACCGAAAACAACGAAAAAGCGAGGGAAATGTTCCGGAAGAATATTTTCAGCGTGACGCGCCAGCTCCGCTATTCTCAGGACGCAGGCAAGCTGGCTCTTGACCTGTGCTTATTTATCAATGGATTGCCTGTCATCACCTTTGAACTCAAAAACCAGCTTACAAAGCAAAATGTGGATGATGCTGTCCAGCAGTACAAGG
Organism: Otoolea muris; assembly: GCF_943193115.1. Lineage (NCBI taxonomy): Bacteria > Bacillati > Bacillota > Clostridia > Lachnospirales > Lachnospiraceae > Otoolea > Otoolea muris. Next base: position 233,310 of record NZ_CALPCY010000001.1, on the reverse strand, counting down.
ATGACCGTGATCCGCGAGAGATGCTGTTCCAGTTCAAACGCTGCATGGTGCATCTGGCCGTGGATGACGCCCGCATCAAATTCTGCACTCGTCTTGCGGGCAAAGACAGTTGGTTTCTGCCTTTCGATAAGGGATACAACGATGGAGCGGGAAATCCACCGAATCCCATTGGCTTGATGACCGATTATCTGTGGAAAGATATCCTAACAAAAGAAAAACTAACGTTGATTATTGAGAACTATGCTCAGGTCGTTATTGAGGTGGATGAGGATACCAAAAAGAAAAAAGAGAAGCAAATTTTTCCACGATATCATCAGTTGGATGTGGTTACAAAGCTTCTTAGCGATGTGCGGGAAAACGGTGTCGGGCGTAAATACCTGATCCAGCACAGTGCGGGAAGCGGCAAGTCCAACTCTATCGCATGGCTTGCCCATCAATTAATTGGACTTGAACAGAATGGGCGTCCGATGCTGGACTCTGTCATTGTAGTCACTGACCGCCGTATCCTCGATAAACAGATCAGGGATACCATCAAGCAGTTTATGCAGATCAGCAATACTGTGGCCTGGGCAGAACACTCCGGCGATCTTACCAAAGCCATCACAGACGGCAAGCGCATCATTGTTACCACGATTGAGAAATTCCCATACATTGTTCCGCAGATTGGAGCCGCTCACAAAGAGAATCGTTTCGCTATTATCATTGATGAGGCGCATTCCGGGCAGAGCGGGCGCAACTCCGCGCAGATGAATCTTGCCCTCTCCGGGCTTGCCTCGGATGATGAGATGGACAACGAGGACAAAATCAACGCTATGATGGAAGGGCGTAAGCTGCTGAATAATGCCAGCTATTTTGCCTTTACGGCCACACCGAAGAATAAGACATTGGAGACTTTCGGCATACTTGTTGTGGATGAATACGGAACTCCTATATTGAATGACAAGGGCGAATTGCAGCATAAGCCATTTCACGTCTACACGATGAAGCAAGCTATCCAGGAGGGATTCATCTTGGATGTATTGCGGAATTACACACCTATCGACAGTTTCTACAGACTAATGAAGACTGTCGAGGACGATCCGATGTTTGACAAAAAGCGCGCCCAGAAGAAACTCCGTAATTTTGTGGAGAGCGACAGCTATACCATAGCGAAGAAGGCCGCTATGATGGTTGACCACTTCCATGAACAGGTTATCGCTAAGGGAAAAGTTGGCGGGCAGGCCCGCGCTATGGTTGTGACTGCCAGTATTCCGCGATGCATCGAATATTATTATGCGATCAACAAGTGTCTTTCTGAAAGACACAGCCCCTATAAAACTATTATTGCTTTCTCTGGTGAGTGTAAGTACAACGGTCAGGAACAGCCGTTGACCTCGGCAGGCATGAATGGATTCCCGGACTCTAAGATACCAAAGACCTTTAAGGCGGATCCGTATCGCATCCTGATTGTTGCGGATATGTTTCAGACCGGCTTTGATGAACCCCTGCTTCACACGATGTATGTGGATAAGATGCTCTATGACATCAAAGCGGTACAGACCCTTTCAAGGCTGAACCGTTGTCATCCAAAGAAGTACGACACCTTCGTTTTGGATTTCGCTAATAAACCGGAAATTATTGAAGAGTCCTTCTCCCGCTACTATCGTACCACGATTTTGTCCGGCGAGACTGACCCCAACAAACTCTATGATCTTGTGGCAACGATGGAAGGGGATCAGGTATATTCTGGCGATGATGTAGAACACCTGGTTAACCTGTATTTGAATGGCGCAGACCGTGATGAGCTTGATCCTACGCTGGACGCCTGCACAGCGATTTATATGCAGCTGGAAACGGACGACCAGATCAAGTTCAAAAGCGCGGCAAAAGCGTTCTGCCGTACATATGGATTCCTCGGCGCGATTCTTCCCTATGGCAATGCGGATTGGGAACGGCTTTCCATTTTCCTCAATCTGCTGATACCAAAACTGCCTTCTCCCCGCGAGGACGATTGGTCGCAGGGCATCCTTGAGGCAATCGATTTGGAAAGCTATCGCAATGAGGCGCGTGAGTCAATGTCCATCAAACTGGAAGATTCCGATTCCGAGGTTGCGCCAGTCCCCGCTGGCAAGGTCGGTCACATTATCGAGCCGGAGATGGATTTACTTTCTGTTATTCTGTCTGATTTCAACGATATGTTTGGCAATATCAACTGGAACGATGCAGATAATGTGCGCCGACAGATTCTCGAAATTCCTGCTATGGTTTCCAGGGATGAGAAATATCAGAATGCCATGAAGAACTCTGATGAACAGAGTGCAAGACTTGAAAGTGAGCGGGCTTTGCAGCAGGTCATCTTCGCTATCATGGCTGATAATATGGAATTGTTCAAACAGTTTCAGGATAATCCCTCATTCAAGAAATGGCTTTCCGATCTTGTATTTAATCTTACCTACAACAAAGAAGGAAAGCCTTATGAAGCACCACCACAGAAACATAAGTCCATCGTTTATAACTTCGAGCCACAACAGGAAGCTCAGATGGTAGCAGAGGAGCAAACGCCTTACGGAGAAAAAAGTGAATAGTCCAAAGTTCATATAGGCGGGTGTGCGCTACTTGGCAAGCAGTGCCTTTGTTCCCACAAAGGCTCGAAACTGCGGTTCCCGGCGTTGCCGGAAACCGCAGTTTCTGCTTGTTGGGGCCGTACCCCAAACCCTGTGAACAGCCCCGTTGCCGGGGCTGGCTGCGCGTTCGGTTCCCGAACGCTGTTGCTCCTGCTCCGCAGGAACAGGTGGGGCTTGCACCCTCCTACAAAGCGGAAGATAGCAGTCCCGCACTTCGCCGCCATCATCGAATAGCGGCAAGACTGGCAAGGGTCTGTCTGGACAATTCCCATATCTCGTCCAGGCGTTTCTGCAAATCCTCAATGTCCACAGCATAGATGCTCCCGGTTTCGTTCGCCCGCTTTGCGTACTGGTTCAGATTATTCGTGCATCGTTGGAGCATGGAAACAAGCTGGCGCACATCCTGCAAATCCAGCCGGATACAAATTCCGTCCAGCGCCATCTTGCGGACATAGGCGCTCATGGTCAGAATACCGGCATCCTCCATCTTGAGTTTTATCCGCTCCTTGTCCTCCGGCGAAATACGGATTTTCAATTCTTCGTTCAACCTGCTCATAATTTTTTGCTTCCTCCCATCGCAAATACAATCAGCCGTTTTTGATTTTTGGCATCATGCCGCAAGTCAGATTTTCAAAAATATGGCCGGACACAGGAGGCAAAATCCCATGTCCGGCACATATTCCGTGTTTCCGTTACAGATAGTGGTGGTATCATATTCTGTCCGCACCACTAATCCCGTGGTTTTCGTTACGGTTAGTGGTGGTGTTCAATTTGAACACCACCAACAGCCGTAACATTCTAAGCCTTTTTCGTTACGGATAATCGAATGATACTTCTTTGCACTTGATTATCTGTAACGGTTGTTCTCTATTCCGTTACGATTGAGGTAAGTGGCCTTTTTGACCACATACCTTACCCGTAACGCTCTGGCGGTAAGCCCGCTGGCGGCAGGCATTGGAGCAGTAGACCGCATCCGACCGCTTGGGCGTGAAGGTCTTTCCGCAGCCCTTGCATACCCGGTTTTGCCGTCTTTCCAGCCGCCGCTGCTTCAAGTCCTTCTGATAGCCGCGATTTCCGCACAGGTGGTAATAGCAGTATTTCTTGGTTTCAATCAATGTGTAGAAATCCCGTCCACAGCCCTTACAGATGATTTTCCGTACAATGGAATTTGGTCTTATACCAGCGATTTTTTCTTCATACCACTGTTTCAGCGTTTCCTGATTTTCGTATTCCCAATCGCAGTTCCACATGGAATTATCCCTTTCTTCCATAGGACAGGCGGGCCAAAAATATCTGACCCGCCCCATCATCGTGTTTATACGATTTCTGCTTCCTGTTCCTCTGCCCACTTCTGCCGATACCGCATTTTACTGTGCGCTTTCCTCTGGCAAGCCTCACAGCAGTATTTCACATCGCTTCTGGTGGTGGTAAATGCTTTCCCGCAGTTCCCGCAGACACATTCATGGCTCCTGCCTGCCGCCGCTTCCTGTCGGTAGGATTTCGCCCGGCAGTTCGAGCCGCAGAACAGAGTATTCGACCGCGTGGATTCAAATTCTTCCCCACAGCATTTGCAGACCAGCTTGAACGGCTGGCCGACTGCGTGTTCGCCGGCCATGATCTTCTGATAGCGTTCCCGGCTCTTGACCCGATGCCTGTGCAAGGCAGCCTGCCGCTTTTCTTCCTCCGGCGTCAACTCCGGGGCGGGGAGGTCGAACCGCCCAATGAATTTCAGATAAATGTCTACTTGTTGCGTCCGGTCGCCGTTTATCTTTTCCGGGGCATGGACGATGATCTTTTCGATAAACTCGTTTATCATCGGCGTGGTCAGTTCCGAGAAATCCGTGCACTTCTTTGCCAGGGCAAGGAAGCGTTCCACATTGGCGGTGTCTTGCTCGAAGCTGTCCAGAGCCGCTTCCGCCTCCGTGACAGACTGGCAGAGTGCAGTCTGCTCCTGTTCATACCCGGCAAGGAGAGTGTCAAAGCGTTCCTCTCCGATGCGCCCCACCGCGTAGGATTCGTACAACTTCTTGATGATGGTGTCCAGTTCCTCACAGCGCCGCTTGTCCTTGTTCAGCTTGCGCTTCAAATCTTTTGCCGCCTGCGCCTGCCGGACTTCGGACGCCGCCCGGACCTTCTGGATAAACTCGGCCTCGTTGGAAATGGCGTAGGTGCTGGCCGCCCGGATAGTTTCCAGAATCAGCGTCCGCAGTGCTTTGGTGGAGATGTGGTGATTGCTGCAAGCCGTGTCATGGGACTGACGAGCCAGGGTGTAGGTAGAGCAATCGAACCAGTCCGACGAATAAGGCTTGGCGGCGGTTCCCCGTGAGCGGTGGTTATACAGCTTCGCGCCGCAGTCGGCGCAGTAGAGAAGCCCGGTCAGGGGATTGGCCTCGCCGATGGTGTCGTGGCGGCGGGGCGTTTTCCGCAGTTTCTGGGCAAGCTCCCAGGTCTCCTTATCCACGATAGCCTCATGGGTGTCTTCAAAAATCAGCCAGTCCTCCGGCGAATGGACAACGGCTCGCTTATCTTTGTAGGATTCTTTGTGGGTGCGGAAGTTGACCGTATGGCCCATATACTCCGGCTTGGAAAGTATCTGCCCCACTGCGAAGCCGTTCCAGCTATAAGGCCGGGGGATGTCCTCCCTGCTTTTCCAGACGCCTCGGCCCTGTCTGGCGAAATAGGCGGCAGGCGTCTCGATTTTCTCCTCGCAGAGCATTGTGGCGATCTCATATGGCCCGTGGCCCTCGATGGTAAGCTGGAAGATGTGCCGCACAACAGCGGCGGCCTCCTCATCAACCAGCCAGTGGTATTTGTCGTTGGGGTCTTTCTTGTAGCCGTAGATAGCGCAGTTGGTGGTGGGCTTGCCGGACTCGCCCTTGACCCGGATGGCGATGAAGCGCACTCCGAATTTGCGAAAGAGGACTTCCGTATAGAAACCGGTTTGCAGATAATCTCTGCCGATTCTGCTCATGTCCTTGGTGAGTACCAGAGCCACTTTCCCAGCCTCGATGTCGGCCACCAGCCGTTTCCACGCCGGCCTGTCGAAGTTGCCGCCCGACCATCCGTCATCGGTGTAATGGACGATATTGGAAAAGCTGTGCTGAGCAGCGTAGCCCTCCAGGTATTTTTTCTGATTCACGATCGAATTACTGTCCCCAGCAGATTCATCATCACGAGAGAGTCTCTCGTATAAAGCCGTGATTTTCTTTTCAGCCTGCGTTGAGCTCATTATGCGCTCCTTTCAGACTGACGGCTCATTTGTGGTGCATCCATCATACCACGTTCTCCACCGTTTTGCAGCCCCTCATTGCGGATCATCCGCAGAATTTTTTCTTCCATCGTCTCACCGCCGTTGTCGGAAAAGACCACTTTCACCTTGTAGGTGGTGGAGCCGATACGCCGGGTCATATACTGGCAGTTCTGATTGTCGTTGTTTTTCGTCATGGTGTCCTTTCTCATATCATTGAAACTCAAAAACAGAAATTTCTGATATGGGAAGCCGTTTCCCCGAAGCAGTTCCTGGCAGGCATATCCCTTTGCTGGTGCTGTGCCGTTGTGTCTCACCCTCGGTACGCTCGCTTTCGGTCATGGCATACTTTTCCGGCGTGATAGCTGCTTGGACGGTCGTTCAGTTGTCAATCACACCACCTTTCTGCTTCTGGATTTTTGGTTATGTATGAGAAAGGAAAAGCAGATACAAAAAACCGCCCACGGATTTTTCCGCAGTCGGTTATGTATCTGCCAAATGAAATATGTGTACTATATAGACATCAAATATTCAGTTTAAATATGAACTCATTATAATCCAAACATTCGTTCTTGTCAAGCCCTGCCGAAGAAAATTTTTGAGGGAGGCGGCGAATAGGCGGTCAGCGATGGTACAAATGCAAAGGAAAAACTCCCGCAAGGTTCCGCCCATAGAGGGAGCCTTGCGGAAGCCTGTACACTCTTGCGCTGGTGCAAATGCCGGGTGAAAGTCATGTATAAATCAGTTCTCGCTTGATACTTTCCTCGGCGCGGTTTACAATGCTATTCATGGCCTTGACCCATTCCCACTGTGATCGGCGCTTCAAGTCCTCAGTCACGCCCTCGGCGGCCATCTGCCTGATGATGAGCCGATAGCGATCCTGCGCCTGCTCGTCCAGGTCGGCAAGGTAGTTGTGCAGCTTGCCTGTCAAAATCAGGTGGTTGAGCAGAAGCGGATTCGTTTCCTCCAGATACGCCCGGTGCATCCGCCCCCACTTCCCGATGGGGCGGTCATCGTCCTCCGGCAGTCCAATAGCCGGGATGTAGTAGTCCCCGGCAAGGACATAATCAAGGCCGATTGCCTCGTCATGGATGCTCAGTTTCAATTCCTCCATAGCGTTCCTCCGTCATTTCAAAAGTTTTCGGTAGCGGCTACCAATAATGCGATATGGGCTTTATCTCCTTTCCTACAACCGCAAGTCCTATTCACCACAAATGAGCCGCAGTCATATGTATTTGGTGGCAGAAACCACCCTCTACATATTAACTCTCAGAAACTTATGCTCAAAGATTACGCTGAAAAGAACGGTATGCCCCGGTACGAGTATTACGTGGACGACGGGTATACAGGAAGGAATTTCAACCGCCCTTCGTTTAAGCGTCTGATTGCCGACATTGAAGCGGGGAAAATCGGCTGCGTGATAACCAAAGACCTTTCAAGGCTTGGGAGGAACTATATTGAAGCGGGCAGTTATATCGAAATCTTTTTCCCGAAACACAATGTAAGGTATATAGCGGTCACGGACGGCGTGGACAGCCTGACAAGGCAGGAAATGGATATAACGCCGTTCAAAAATATCCTGAATGATATGTACAGCCGGGATATTTCAAAGAAAGTGCTGGCCGGGCGCATGACACGCTCCCGTCAGGGGAAGTTTTGCGGCGGGCAGCCGCCCCTTGGCTTGATGCGTGACCCGGAGGAAAGGGGACACCTTATCCTTGACCCGGACACTGCGCCGACTATCCGAAGAATCTATGACCTTGCCTTAAACGGCTGGGGGTGTATGCGGATAGCCAAACAGCTTATGGAGGATAAAATCCCCATCACACGGGTAAAAAGCAATACGGAATGTGACGTGAATTATTATTCGTGGGGGAGCGCAAGGATTAGCCATATCCTGCGGAACCCGTTTTACAAGGGCGCACATCTTGTCTGCCGGACGCACCAGAAAGGAATCCGCTCCAACACCTATGACATCATTCCCCGTGAGGAATGGGAAGTGCTTGAGGGCTGCCATGAAGCTATCGTAAGCCCGGAGGACTGGGAAAAGGTGCAGGAACTCATTGACCGCCGCCCGCCTATCATGGAGGGGAACGCTTGCCCCTTCTACAACCTGTTCCACGGCATTATCTACTGTGCCACCTGTGGGAAGTCCATGCAGGTACGCTATGAGAAGGTGGGCAGAACCGGGAAGAACCGCTTTACCGGCGGGGAACGGGAGCCGATAGACAAGGCGTATTATATCTGCCAGACGTATAACCGGCTTGGGAAGGATGCCTGCACCAGCCATAAGGTGGAAGCGAGGGATTTGTACAACCTTGTGCTGAAGGATATTCAGGAACTTGCGGCAATGGCGTTGAAAGACGTGGAATCGTTCTACCAGCGGATCAGCAGCCGCATGGAGCGGCGGTATCTGGCGGACGCTTCGGAGATGGAGAAGGAACGGGAGCGGCTGGAAGCAAGGAACCGGGAGATTGACGATATGTTCCTGAACCTGTATACCGACAAGGCAAAGGGAATCCTGTCCGAGCAGCGGTTTGTGAAGCTGACGGCGGCAATGGAGCGGGAACAGGAGGAAAACCAGAAGCAGCTTAAAGAACTGGCACTCTCCCTGCGCCGCTCCAACGAGCAGGAAAGTGATGTCCGCACCTTTATCCGGGAAATCAGGCAGTACGCCGCAGTCCGGGAACTGGACGAGGGTATCTTAAACCGCCTTATCAGCCGGATTCTGGTGGGGGAGGTGAAAAAGGTTGACGGGGAGAAATTTCAGGAAATCAAAATCATTTATAACTTTGTCGGGGAGATACCGGCGGTAACAGAATAACGGCAATGCCCTTCTCTCTTTTTGGGGGAAGGGTTTTCTTTTTGCCCGTACACGAAAAAGAAGCCGGGTTCCCTATTCTCCGGCTTCCAGAAAAAACTGGGATTTATTTGATAGGTGTCCCAATGCGTTTATCCAATCTCCATTGTGGTGCCATTCCATCATCGGCATAATATTCGTCCATTGCTGTAATTTTATCGTTTTTTGTTTGAATAAACGAAGTCACATGAAAAGAAATACTTCTATCTTTGGGATAGATACGAACAACTGTAATAATTAAATCATTCACAATTTCTACTCTTTCAACGAGTCCGTCCCATTCTCCGGGGTACTCACAATTCGCAACAATATATTCATCCACCGTAAAATGCTCGTTGGTGCAATGCCAATTTACATAGGCTTCTGCATGAAAGTATTTTCTAATTTCTCTTTCATCTTGGGCAAGAACGGCTTTCCAAAATTGTTCTATATTCATAATTTTCTCCTTTAAATTGCGATTTCCCAGTATGTCAAACTGGAAATGGTTGAGAAAGACACTATATTGAAATCCAAAATCTTTGAATAATGCCACTTTTACTTAATCCCACTGTATCAACAATTTCATTTTCCATCACTCCACCGTTTTTAATAATCGTCCTTTGCGAAGCTACATTTCGCTTATCGCAGGTTACTAAAACCTTGCTTTCTCCAAACGCACGGCAAAAAGGTAAAACTAATCCCAGCATTTCAGACGCATAACCTTTTCGTCTTTCTGACGGACGAACACTATATCCAATATTACCCCCAAAATTTTTGAGAAAATCCGATAATGGGTGTCGAAAATCAATCATACCAACAACAAAATCGTCTTTTCGCCTTACCGCTAAAAACACTTCTGATGGAACATATCCGCTTTTATATTTTTCTCTTAATCTTCTCTCAAAGTCAATCCACTCATCAAATGATTGGACATCTTCAAGACCTGCACAACCATCAAAACTATCTCCACATTGTAACATTTCTTCTTTATATGACATGACTTGTTTTGCATATAGTTTAGATGGCCTAACCAACATCAATTCACGCATCACATTCATCCTCACAAATTTGAATTTATCTATACAAGGAAATACAATACCTCTCTTATATCTTTCCCACTGATATTATCATCCCGAAATACTTCTGAATAAATAAATCCGTTTTTTTCATAAAATTTTCTTGCTCTATGATTATCCTCCAAAACCCATAAAAGCACTTTACTAAATCCGCATTGTTTTAATTCTTTAATACACTTGTTAAGCAATAACCTACCGTATCCTTTTCCAATGTAATCAGGCAAAAAATATATGGAAACGATTTCTCCATATTCGCTGTATTTTTCCCATCTTGATTTACAGAAACTTGCAGTACCTATAAGACGCCCATGTTCTATCAGAACAAGGTTATTCATACCAATTTTATTGATACTATTAGCCCATTGCCCCGTTGGAATACTATTAAGATAGTTTTGAGGAATAATGTTTTTATATGCGTATTTCCAACTACTTTCATATATTTTGCTTATTTCAAGAGGATTATCATCTTTGGTGATGTATCTAATCTCCATTTCAACAACTCCTTAAATACCGATTTGTTCAAATCTATAAACTGGAATCTATCTATTTTCCATAATCAATTCTTTGCACTTCCATTCCTCACCCAGAATACAATATCTTTCTGTTGTATCAAGAACTACGTCGCTAAAACCGACTGCCTTATAACAGTAATAAGCTGGAAGATTATTCTCAAAAACACCCAATGATACTTTTTTTGCTCCATATATTTCAAATGCAAATTTTAGACCTAACTGGAGCATAGCTTTTCCATAGCCTTTTCCTCTCTTGTGAGGATTTATAATAACAAATCCAAAGCGTAATTCATCCAAAGATTCATCAGGATTCCTTAGTGTAAAAAAACCAACAATTCCAGTTTCATCAAATGCAGTAAACGGCATTAGAGATTCAACAAAGCAAAATTCATTTTGTGTTATTGGGTAATTACCAAGTACACCTGCTGTCCATTGATAAAATGCTTTTTCATCTTGACACCACGATAATATCGTATCTACATCCGAAGCTTTATATGGTCTTATTCTAATCATATATTTTCCCTCGCAAATTTGAATTATAGCAATCGGCTAACCAAATTAAATGCTGTGACTGCATAAACAAAAATTGCTACTCCGCCAAAAATAGCAGCATCTGTTTTCGATTTTTTATCATAGCATTCTTTCGCATTTAATGACATAACTAATCCCATAAACACAAACATAATAGGTAACGTTATATCATAAGGCAGTAATTTCATCAATCCAATAGAACCAAAAACAACTGTCAGAACCGAAAATACTATTTTCCAAATACGCATATATATTTCTCCTTATATTCTGATTTGCTATAGTTTAGCACATTTATAGAACATCTACAAGATTCCGTGTATGAAAAAGCAAAAGGAATGAATTCTTCACTTGACAATGTGTCAAAGAGCTTATGAGCCAAGATGAGATTGCAGTCATGGACGGAGGGAAGTGCATCATGCAGCTTAGAGGGGTAAGACCTTTTTTCTCCAATAAGTTTGACATCACAAAGCATAAGCAGTACCGCCTTCTGTCCGATTTTGATGACAAGAACGCCTTAGACATCGAAAAATATGTAAAGAACCTGTGTAAAGCGAAAGTCAGGGACAATGACACCGTTGATGAGGTGGAGGATGCAGGCGTGATTGAAGCATGACAACTGAATATTGAAAAACTGAATATGGAACCCGTCAACCAGCTACAAAACTTTTGGACAAAAAGTCCAGAAGTGGAACGGAGTTTTGAATGTACTTGGGAAAGGACAAAAACAAAGCGCCCGGCACAGCCAATCGCCAAACTGAATGTGCCGGATGCCCGCAGGGTTCTTCCCAAAGGATTGCCCTGTCTTTATTTTACCATAAGGCAGGGCATTTTAACATGAAAAACTCTTTCAGAAACCAGACAAAAACTATTTTTGAGAAAGAAAGAGGTAGAAACATGGCATTTTTACAACAGCGGTAACAGGTGTAAATTGTGAGTAAAGTGAAAAATGGGAAGAATAAGCAAAGTGAAAATCTGGTGTATGTAGATAGCCCTCATAAAAGAAACATGGTAAAATCTTAGAAGAAACGAGGTAAATCAATATGGAAAAGCAGGTTTATATCACAGAGGAAGAACGGGCAAAGTGCCAAAAGGTGGCGTATGCGTTTGCGGAGCTGTATGAAATGGAAAATATCGTAGTGCTTGATGCGGGCAGATATGGTTTTGTGGAATTGAAATATTATAAGCCGCCGTATGGATTTGAAGAAGATGCAACCTTTACGGACAGCAGGGTATTGTTTGATGCGCTTTGGCAGGAATGGTTTAATACAACACTATATCTGACAGCAAAGGAAATGAAGTTAGATGATATTCTCTATGGGGAAGTATTCAGCCGCCTTTCAAAAGAAAAACAATCGGCAATTATCGGGAGAAAAGCTGACTTCGCACAAAAGGCAGGTATAACTCTATAAAATGAGTTTTACGAAAAGAAAACACTCTATGTAGAGGATAAAAAAGATTAGAAAGGCTCTGTGTACGATAATATGCAGGGCTTTTTGCTTTTGGACATAATGTCTAAAAGTTATAAAAAGGGAATGAATGAGATGGATTCCGTAGGCGTAGTAGCATTGTGGAAAAGTGTATAACTGCCTATTTTATGGAGTTGTGGGTAACTATGTTTGCAGGACGTGGGAAAGCTGCACTTTGCTTTTCCATGTGCTGTGAATATAGTTATCCATAACGGAATAGGCAGTTATACACTTTTCCATGATGCGATTTTGTAATATGTTCACGGTCTGGGATTGCTCGAGAAGTATATGTTAGTTTTATAGCCTTCATGCAGTCTGCTCTCTACGTCGATTGTTCCGTGATGTGCTTCAATAATCTGCCGTACTAAGAGAAGTCCTAAACCATGACGAAGATCTAAGCGGTCATCGATACTTTCCATGTAATGTGGTTTGTTTTTCAGTTCTTCTAACTTTTCAGCAGAAATACCAATACCATTATCCTGAACGGTTAAAAGCAGTCTGTTTTCTGTTATTTGCAGTGACAAAGTAATTATGCAGCCTTTGGGATTGCTGTGAATGCTGTTTTGAACCAGATTATTTACGGCTCGTGTAATCAGTTTTGTATCACATTCTATCATGCTGTTTTCGGAGTCAGGAGAAATATTTACCTCTAAAGAATAGGACTCCGATAGACCGCTGTTTATCAGGTCTATCGCGTAGGAACGTAATAGTTTTGAAAGCCGGGTATTTTCTTTCTGTAGAGGCTGCATTTCATATTCAAGCTTTGACACGAGATTCAAGTCCTGCACTAAATTTTTTATTTTGATACTTTGCCGGGATATAACGGCAGCCTGTTCCTTAATTTGGTTGCTGGCATTTTTGTCATTAACAATTCTATCCGCATATCCCATAATCATGGATAACGGAGTGCGAATGTCATGGGATACACCGCTGATCCAATTTGCCCGTGCGGTGTTTTGGCGGCTGATGATATTGGATGCTTTATTTATACTGTCAGCTATTTCTGACAGTTCTCCGCTTACAGAAAGGTTGATGCTTTTCCCTTCTGACAAGGTTGCAATCGAGGATATAATTGGCTCTGTATTTTTGCTGATTTTCGCTTTAGAACGTGAATAGGCGAGAAACAGAACCAGCAGGTCGAATACAAGGATGCCGAGAAAAAAGAGAGGGATTTTACGAACCGTATCAATGGGATAATAATTGCTGGTAATTTTCATATAGCTGTTTTGGGGATAACCAATAACTAATAAGCCGTTTTCATCACTCCATACAAATACGGGATAGTCTTTCAAATATCCTCTAGAAAATATTGCAATATCCTGAATGGAATATTCAGTTGGAATTTCCTCTGGTAAATTCACAGTCCAATTGCAGGAGCCTTCTGTATTCAGATACATTGCCCATAAAAAGTTGGTTATTAACATTCTTTCTGCCTCGTCCGTTATGCCGTTGGAAGAGGAAGCTGCCGCCACTTCCTTTAGCATATTCTGTGGAGAGGTACTTCCAAAGTTTTTTGATACTGCACTGTAAAATGTAAAAGCGAATGCAGCTATGTTCAACACAACAAGAGATGAAATAAGTCCAATAAAAGACAGTAAATGTTTTGAAATATATTTGCTGAATACTTTCATGGCTTCACTTCCTTGCATTTAATTTATAACCAAGTCCTTTAATGGTTATGAGTGATACAGGTTTTGAAGGATCAGTTTCAATTTTTTCACGTATGCGCCGGATATGGGCATTCAGGCTGTTTTCATACCCAAAAGGATTATCGCCCCATAATGCCTCGCATAAGGCATCAATGCTTACAATTCTCCCTTCGTTGCGGGATAACGTTTCTAACAGTGTGTGTTCTTTTGCGGTCAAAGTAACTATAATTCCATTTTTATTAACTTCGGCACGACTGAAATCTATCGTGCAGCCTTCCAGCTCTAATAATGGGGAATCTGCTTTATAACATCGGCGTAAAACTGCATGGACACGCAGTAACAGCTCCTGTGGCAAAAAAGGCTTTACCACATAATCATCTGCCCCAAGTCCTAAGCCTGCAAGTTTATCAGCCGCTTCATCTTTGGCTGTCAGAAATATAATTGGAATATCTGTAAATGTCCGTAATTTCTTCATAAGGGAAAAACCGTCCCCGTCCGGCAGGATAACATCAAGGATTGCAAGGTCGGGTTTTTCCTGCCTGGCAAAGTTAAGTCCGGTCTGGGCAGTGCCTGCATCAATGATATTTGAAAAACCGTCATCTGAAAGAATGTCGATTACTAATTTACACAATTCCGGTTCATCATCAACCAACAGAATTTTTTTTGTATGCAAAAATGATTGTTCCATTGTCTACACCTTTAAAAAATCAATCAATAACAACAGTAACATTATAGCATAACGGAACGGTTTTCGGAATCTTATGGCAAAAAAGTAAGGTAAAAGTAAGGACACGAGAAAGTTAATGTCAGATTGGGGGTATAGATTAAAGAAAAAAGAAAGGAGAGTTTTTTATGGACTATATTATTACAACGGAGCAGTTGACAAAGAAATATAAGAATTTTATTTCGGTCAATAAGGTTTCCATGCACATTCAGAAAGGCAGTATCTATGGCTTTCTCGGTCCTAATGGAGCAGGAAAATCTACCACAATGAAGATGTTGTTGGGGCTGACATCGCCTACGGGTGGAAGTTTCACGGTTGACGGAGGTCGTTTTCCAGATGACCGGATTAGCATTTTAAAGAAAGTAGGTTCTTTTATCGAATCTCCGTCTTTTTATGCAAATTTGACAGGTCGGGAAAACCTTGATATTATCCGCAGAATTTTGGGGTTGCCGGAGAATGCGGTGGATGATGCATTGGAGTTAGTCGGTTTGACAGAGTTTGGTAATCGGCTTGCAAAAAAATATTCGTTGGGCATGAAACAGCGCCTTGGGCTTGCGGGTGCTTTGCTTGGACGTCCGCCAATCCTGATTTTAGACGAACCTACAAATGGTCTTGATCCTTCCGGCATTCACGAAATCCGTAATCTGATAAAGTCATTGCCGAGCCTTTATGATTGTACTGTCTTGATATCTTCTCATATGCTGTCAGAAATAGAACTGATGGCAGATGACATTGGTATTCTTAATCATGGTCGGCTGCTGTTTGAGGGAAGTCTTGACGAGCTTAGGCAGAATGCAGTACAGGCAGGTTTCGCAGCAGACAATAAGATTAGTTCGGCTAATCTGGAAGATATGTTCCTTTCCATGATTGATAAGGATAACGCAGCCAGAAAGCAGAGGGCGCAATTATGAATACTCTTATCATTGAACTTCGGAAAGAAAAAAGGACTGGTGTTATTCCGCTGCTGTTGTTAGTTGGTGTTTTGGGTGCCGCCTATGCGTTTGTCAATTTTATTGTACGCAAGGATACATTACTGAATCTTCCGCTGGCTCCGATGGATGTTCTTTTAACACAGCTTTACGGAATGATTATGGTTTTGAATATGTTTGGTATTGTTGTAGCTGCCTGCATGGTTTATAACATGGAATTTAAAGGAACTGCAATTAAAAAGATGTATATGCTGCCAATCAGCGTTCCTAAAATGTATCTGTGCAAATTCCTGATTTTAACAGTGTTGCTTTTGGCAGCGATTGTGTTACAGAATTTGGCTCTGTTAAAAATCGGCATCAGTGACTTGCCAAAAGGCACTTTTGAAATAAGCACTTTGCTTAAATTTACGGTATATTCCTTTATTACTTCTATGCCGACATTATCTTTTATGGTTTTGGTTTCCTCACGTTTTGAAAATATGTGGATACCTCTTGGAATTGGAGTTGCCGGATTTCTAAGCGGAATGGCTTTGGCAAATTCAAATGTTAGTTTATTATTGGTTCACCCATTTGTTGTAATGTTAAAGCCTGCTGTTGCCATGAGCGCACAGCCTGACAATGAAATAGCTATTATATCTATGGCAGAAACATTTTTGTTTTTAGGAATGGGTTTGTGGATGGCGAAACATTTACGTTATGAATAGGAGGGATTTGTGTGAATTTTTTTGATTTATTGAAAATTGAATTTAAAAAGGTAAAGCGGTCAAAAATCGTTCCTTTGATATTTATTGCACCTTTGTTGGTAGTAATATCGGGGATTGCCAATTTAAGCAGGTACTTTTCTCCGGAATATACAAATGCGTGGTCTGCAATGTTTATTCAAAGCGCATTAGTCTATGCCTATTATCTGTTACCGTTTTCCATGATTGTTGTATGCGTGATGATTGCAGGGCGTGAAACACAGCATAATGGTATTCTGAAGATGTTGGCATTGCCAGTTAGCCGTTATGCTTTATCTTTAGCAAAATTTGGTGTTTTGATGTTTTGCCTGTTTATGGAAATGGTTGTTTTTCTTATTGTGTTTTTGATTTCTGGTATTGTTGCTACACACATGGCAGGAATCACAGAAACTTTACCATTGCTTTATCTTATAAAGTGGTGTGCAGGATTATTTCTTACAATGCTGCCTTGTCTAGCAGCTATGTGGGCAATTACAGTATTGTTTGAAAAAACATTGCTTTCCGTAGGATTTAATCTGTTTCTTGTTATTCCCGGCGTTTTAATAGCCAATACACCGCTTTGGATTGCATATCCTTATTGTTACAGTGGTTATTTGGTATCTTGTTCGTTACATGATTTTACGGCAGAAGGCACAAGTACAATATTTTCGGTATTTCCATTTTTGCCATGTGCAATAGTGGTTTTTATATTAGCTCTTTTGTTGGCTGTTAGAAAATTTGGTAAGAAAGAAATGAGGTAAACTATGGAGAAGAAAAAATTACAAAATATAAGTATTATCGCCCTTATTATCAGTATACTTCCCTTTGCAACACTGATTCCTGCATTTTTGCAAATCATATTGCCCGATGGAATACGTACAGTTTGGAGTGGTATCAATATTGCCTGTGTTATTACTGGGCTGTGTCTGTCTATCATCTGTGTTAAAAATAATGAAAGCCGGAGCCTGATAAATATTATCTCTACAATTATCAGTGGATTGTTACTTTTACTGGTTAGTGGGATTATTGTTCTGGCATTGTTTTTAACTTTTCTTCAATAAGGAGAGTGTGAAAATATTGAATAAATATTTGAATACCATAATTGTAGTTGGGATTATAAAGCAAGGATCGTCCCACTCATGCCGCAGACTGCAAATATAATAAAAAACTATTTATCGGACACAAAACAGATTTCAGCAGAAATGCCGCTGTTTTACAGTCATTCAGGGAAAAAGCTCACCAGAGCGGGAATCGCTTATATTCTGAAAAAATATGTCCGGCTGGCGCGGGAGCAGAATCCTGTTTTATATCCTGATAAAGTGTCTCCGCACACACTGCGCCACAGTAAAAGCATGCATCTGCTGGAAGGTGGTGTCAACCTTGTATATATCAGGGATTTCCTCGGTCATTCTTCCGTTACAACTACAGAAATCTATGCACGTGCTAACCCGGAAATAAAAAGAAAGGCAATAGAAGAAGCATCTGCATCCATACTTCCGGAAGAAAAATTTGACAGGCAGGAAAAAGCTGATCTGATTGCATGGTTAA
Organism: Otoolea muris; assembly: GCF_943193115.1. Lineage (NCBI taxonomy): Bacteria > Bacillati > Bacillota > Clostridia > Lachnospirales > Lachnospiraceae > Otoolea > Otoolea muris. Next base: position 215,467 of record NZ_CALPCY010000001.1, on the reverse strand, counting down.
AAGAACTCATTTAATAATTATGGAAAGTCTTTCTTCGTAAGATTCCCTTAAAAATGGGAAAAAGGAAAAAGACTTTCCATAATAAATCACTATACATAAGCAGCTTTGACATACATAGACAATAAACACAACCGCAAGTAACGGAAAAGGCTATCCTCTACTGCGAATAGAGAATAGCCAGTGATCCGTTTTTTCTAAAATTGATTACTCGTTTCCGATTGAACAACCGTCGGACGTGCTTGAATCCTTCGGCTTCTAAGATGATTATAAACCAACACTGCGAATTTTGCAAGAGGGTTTAGGGAATGGGGGTGCTTCGGCACTCCTATTTTTTTGGTGTGCCCGGTGGGCACACGTTCTAACGGGTGAAAGTCCCCAATCCGCCCGGCAGTGGGAAGGATACAGCCGAAGCCAAGGGTGTCCATCGTGAGGTGAATCTGAAGAAAGTGGGCAAAACTCTGGCTTGCTACATTTGAGGTAAACGGTAGATACCGTTTACAATAGAAGTCGGAGGTTGTCGGGTACGGATGCGTATGACCAGACAGGAAACAGGCAGTATCTGTCAGGGAATAATTGAGCTGTTGGTTTCTTTATATTGACTTCCTAACAATATTAGGATACAATATTCCTAATATTGTTAGGAATGGAGAAAACTATGCCAAGACAAGGACTTACGAAAGAGGCAGTGGTTAAAGCAGCGGCATTATTAGTAGAAGAATATGGGTATGAAAATTTAACGCTGCATAAACTGGCAGCGAAGCTAAATATAAAACCAGCTTCACTGTATACGCATATTAAGGGAATTGAAGAGTTATATAGCTCCCTTAGCCATTTAGCATTAAGCCGGCTAAGAGATGAGATGTTGGATGCCGTAGCAGAAAAGAAGCAGGGAGAAGCACTTCGGGCGATTGCTTTCTCGTATCATAGCTATGCGAAACAAAATCCTGAGATGTATCGTATTATTTTGAAAGTTCCTCATAGCAATTTAGAAAATCTGGTTGGGGCAGGGCGGGAAGTGAAATCAATTTTATTTGAGATATTATCTCAATATACGAAAGAAAAAACAAAAATAATGTATTATTCCCGATATTACCATAGCATTTTACATGGCTTTGTTTCATTAGAGACGGCAGGATTTTTTGATGATGGATTTTCAGTAGAGAAAAGTCTGTCTGATATAGTTGATGATTTTATCAGACAACTTGAAAATAAGCAGTTTGTTTGATGGAGGTGTGAAATAGATATGGATGTTTTGAATTTTGAATGTAGCAACATGAAAAATGGAGAGACATTCCCGGTAGAAAATACAGGGCGGGGGCAGGATTGCTCTCCTGAATTTATCATAAAAAATCTATCTCCACGTGCGAAAACGCTGGCCATTATCCTTGAAGATATTAAGCACCCGATCTTTAAGAATTTTACACATTGGCTTATCTTTAATATACCAGCCAGAGAAAAGATAGACGGAGCGATTCCGGGAGGCAAAATTGTTTCAGGTCTGGGAAATGCCAGACAAGGAATTGGTTATGGACTGTATCGGTATGCCGGCCCCAAACCACCCAGGGGCAAACAGCATTTATACCGTTTTACAATGTACGCTCTTGATAGAGAGATAGGTTTAACTGGCATTCCTACAAAGAGCCGTTTTATGAAAATAGCGGGGAAATATATGATTCAGCGGGGCAATATCATTGGTAAATATGAGTAATGGGTTGAATTTTATTGACATGAAGCGCGCTTCATAGTTTATACTTTATTGAAATACTGATATTCAATAGAATTTGCTGATAGAGAAGGAAGGTGTGATTGATATGTATTCGGCAAAGGAGGCTGCAGAAATAACAGGTCTTTCCACTGCAACATTAAGATATTACGAAAGAGAGAAACTCATACCACAGATAACCAGAACAGACCAAAAGTACAGACAATATGCGGATACAGATATTGAATGGATAAAAATGATACAGTGTATGCGTATGGCAAATATACCCATCAGATCAATAAAGCAATATGTGGAATTGCTAATACAAGGAGGAAAAACCCTTAAGCAGCGTTATGATATGGTACAGGGCCATATAAAAGATATTGAAAATCAAATAACAAATCTACAAAATGCCCTTATTTTAACGCAAAAGAAATTAATATTTTACGGAGAACTTTTACAACAGCCCTCATATAAAGAAATAACATATATGGAAGAATGGAAGATGTTCAAGCACGGAAATTAAAAAGTAGAATTGCAAAGGAGAAAGAAAATGCCCTACATTACAATTGAAAGTGGTACCTTATCAGATGAACAAAAGGAAAAATTGATTAAGAGATTAACGGAAGTATCTTCTGAGATTATGAAAGTACCGCAAGAATTTTTTATGACGACTATAAAGGAAGTGCCTGATAAAAATTTCGGTATCAGTGGCAAAACAATTGATAAAGTGAAAGCAGAGTATATGCAGTCACATAACTAAGATCAAACCGCTATAAGTTTAGATTAAGTATGGAAATGAGGAATATGGATGAAAAATGTTTTAATTACAGGGACGACAAGCGGGATTGGAAAAGCACTTGCTGAAAAATTTGCCGGTGAGAAGATGAATGTAATACTTGTTGCAAGAGATAGAAAAAAATTGGAACAGCAGCAATTATTTTTGCAAAGCCAATATCAGGTGAAAGTAAATTATATTCTTTATGATCTGACCAAAGAAGATGCTGTTGATTTTATCATAGAACAAATAAAGCAGTGGGGAATCCAAATTCATATTCTTGTTAATAATGCTGGTTTTAATGAATGTGGATATTTTAGGAACACAGATTTAAAGAAAGAACTTGAAATGATAAATATGCATATACGTTTTGTTACTGAACTTTCTAAACGTATATTGATAAACATGGAAGAGAATGGATATGGAAGAATCCTTAATGTTGGCTCAACGGGGTCTTTTATACCGTCTCCTACGGATGCTGTTTATTCTGCAACAAAAGCATATATCAAGTCTTTTTCAGATGCTTTGTGTGGAGAATATAGAAAAACAAATATTAGAGTCAGCACTTTATGTCCCGGAGCAACTCAGACGGAATTTGCTAAAAAGGCTAATATAGATAATACATTGCTTTTCAAATTGGCCGTAATGAAGCCGGAACGAGTTGCAGAAATTGCTTATTTTAAAATGATGAAAGGAAAGAGAATTATTATTCCAGGAATGTATAACAAACTTTTAGTTGCTTTTTCAAAAAAGCCATAGAAAAATCCCCCTTCTCCCACATGGGGCGGTGCGTGGTTTACGGTTGCTTTTTATAATTCAAGGGGCAATAGCACTTTATACTGTCGCCCCACTGATTATCTTTTAGTAATTATTAGATTTCAAAATCTTCTGAATGAAAATTGCTGTAATATCTTCCCTTTATGGCTGTAAACTTCAACACACAATAATCTGGGTCTGTTACGCCGCCCTTGTAATACATAGTATCGCTTTCTTGCCATATCCGTTCTTTTGCCTCACTTGTTTCTAAAACTTCAACCGTTCCTATTAGACTGATTCCTCGAAAGAAACGCCTATCCATAAAATATATACTTGCTTTTGGGTTTTCGCGGAAAAATTTCACTTTATTTGATGATGTATTTGTGCTAAACAAAAATACTTTTATTCCCTGACGTTCTCGCGGTTTCAGCATTGCTTTCGTAACAGGAAAGCCCTCATTGTCAACATAACTAATAAAAGCTGTGCTGGATTTATCTACTAAATTGCCTATTGTCTGCTCTGAATCTTTCATCATTACAAAACCCCTCCCGTTTTTATTTTCATTCTAACAGGGAGAGGTTTATTTGTACATTACACACTTTTTTGTGTGTATCTATATCAATCCTTTATTTTTCAAAAAATCTTCCTTTCCGTCCTCCTTCATTAACTCAATGCCAATTTCCTGCATAGTAATGATAACATTTAACATTCGTTTGCCCTTATCTGTAAGAGAATATTCCACTTTTAGTGGGTATCCTTCAAACTGTTTTTTTTGCACCATTCCAAAATCCTGTAATTCTCCCAAATGTTGTAGTAACATTTTTTGTCCAATTCCAACTATGTCATTTTGTAAAGCAGATAGAGAACTTGCACCTTTTCCCAACTGCCATAGTATAATTGGCTTCCATTTCCCACGAATAATATCATGTGTTAATTCCAGTGGGCATGTATAACTGTCACGTACTTTCACGTCGATTACCTCCCGGTTTTATCAGTTGTTGTATCTCTATGATTTTATCATATCAACGCAAATATATCTATTGTATTAAAGATATAAAGAGAGGGATTCCGTAGTAGTCGGCATTGTGCCGTAATGTGTATAACTGGCTGTCTGGAACCGGGATTACAGCGTAGAGGAAGGAGAAACCATATGATAGAAGATTACCGCAGAAGTCCGGGCGGCCATAGACAGAGCCGCCGGGGATATGGAGTTCGCCGGGGACGAATACATAGAACCGGCTGACGGGCTTATCCACTGTAAGAAATGCCGTGGCAGCCGCCAGACCGTTGTGCCCAGGTTCGGAGGCTCCGACTATTTCATGCCCCGCTGCCTATGCCCCTGCCAGCAGAAGGCGCAGGAGGAACGGAAAGCCATGGAGGAACAGAGGGAACGCATGGAGCGTATCAAATGCCGGAAGGCGCAGGGGCTTCAGGACAGATACCTTTATGATTATACCTTTCACCAATGATAACAGCCAGAATCCCGTCATGGAGAAGGCACACGCTTATGTGGAGCATTGGAAGGAGGCATACCGGGGCAATACCGGCCTTCTGCTTTTTGGTGACGTGGGAACCGGGAAATCCTTTTTTGCCGGCTGTATCGCCAATGCCCTGCTTGACTGTGACGTGCCGGTACTGATGACAAATTTCCCGTCTATCCTGAAACCGGCTGACCGGCGTGTTTGCCGAGGACAGGGCGGCCTTTATCGCCAGCCTGGACGATTACAGCCTGCTTGTCATTGATGATTTAGGCGTAGAAAGGAATACCGAGTATGCCATGGAGCAGATGTTTACCGTCATTGACAGCCGGTATCGGAGCAAGAAGCCGCTGATTGTCACGACAAACCTGAAACTGGAAGAAATCAAGAACCCGCCTGACCTTGCCCACGCAAGGATTTATGACCGCATACTGGAACGGCGTGCGCCGGTTCTCTTTTCCGGTAAGAATTTCCGGGAAGAGGGAGCCAGGGCGACCAAAGCGGCGGAGAAGAAGATTGGCCGGACTACCTACATTGTGCGGGTTCATTTCAGCAAGACGAGCAAGGAAACCATGAGCGACAAAATCAAGCGTATGCTGAAAAATGAGATACGGCAGATGTAAAAAAGCGATAACGGAAACAGGCCGGGAATCAGAAATGCGCTGGCTCCCGGCTTGTACAATCAGGAGGTTTATAAAAAGTATGGAGATACGAAAACAGAAGGAAAGCAGATGGGAAGATTGACAGTGACGGAACAGATAGATCAGAAACATCAGGAAGATTTACAAAGGCTAAAAGGCTTTCGCCTGCTTGATGATGATTTCCTCACAACGTGTTTTGAGGGAGATACGGCAAGCATAGAACTGGTATTGCAGATTGTGCTGGAAAAGCCGGATTTAAAGGCGCTGGACGTCCGCACCCAGGTATTTGTGGAGAATTTGTTGAATCGTTCAGTAAGGCTGGATATCCTGGCTACGGACAGCACAGGGGCGAAACTGAATGTGGAGGTACAGCGCTCCGACAAAGGAGCCGGGAGAAAAAGGGCAAGGTACAACAGCATCATGATGGACGCAAACCTTTTGAAGAAAGGCGAGGACTTCGACAAGCTGCCGGAAACGTGGGTAATCTTTATCACAGAGAATGACGTAATGGGAAAAGGGCTGCCGCTCTATCCGATTGAGCGGTGTTTTTTAGGAACCGGGGAAAGATTTGAGGACGGTTCGCACATACTGTATGTAAATGGCGTTTACCGTGGAGATACGCCAATCGGGAAGTTAATGCATGACTTCTCCTGCACAGACGCAGCGCATATTCCCAATGTAGAACAGGTATCTACACAGACACCCACATATATTTTCCTGATGATGATAGTATTGCGGCAGCAACTCCCCCCGCATCCATATAATCAGATATTTGCCGCCCATTCTGTACTGCTTTTGCCGCCTGAAACATTTCTTTCCATATCTGTTCCATATAATTTCCTCCATTTTTTTGATAAATCTCGATTACCCAGTATGTCAAACTGGAAATGGTTGAGAAAGACGCTATATTGAAATCCAAAATTTTTGAGAAAATCCGATAATGGGTGTCGAAAATCAATCATACCAACAACAAAATCGTCTTTTCGCCTTACCGCTAAAAACACTTTTGATGGAACATATCCGCTTTTATATTTTTCTCTTAAGCTTCTCTCAAATTCAATCCACTCATTAAATAATTGGACATCTTCAAGACCTGCACAACCATCAAAACTATCTCCACATTGTAACATTCTTTATATGACATAACTTGTTCTGCATATAGTTTAGATGGCCTAATCAACATCAATTCATGTATCACATTCATCCTCACAAATTTGAAGTTATCTGTTTTGATTTACAATTTTTTTCCCATACAAAGGGATTCTGGCATATCTACATACGCACCATAATTAGGAATTTGCTTAAATCCTAGAGCGTGTTTGAAAATTGCTTTCTGGTAGCTGTGCGTGCCACTTTGTGGGAGATTTGTGCCAAATGAACGCGGCGCAGCGGGCTGCGTTAAGTGAATTTGGCCCAAATATACCGCGAAGTGGCGCGTGCAGATGCCAGGAATGAATTTTCAAACACACTCTAGCTTTGAATAGATATGACAGGATTCCGCTAAAAGTTCTCCTGTTTCCAAAATCATTTTCTTATATCCCAGTTCTTTTGCCCACTCTGTTAGTTTAGAAACCAACACAGTTCCTATGCCCTTTCCTTGTTCAGTTGGTATGACAAACACTCTTTTTAGCTCTACTGTGTTTTTATTATAAGGACGTATCGAACCACCACCAATCGGTTTATTGCCTCGATAAACAACTATCGCTTCGTTTATTTTATCAATTTAGGTTATATTGAGCGTACTTATTTCGTTTAATTATTTTTCCAACTCGCAAATCTAAGTCTGCGTCAAGTAACCTGCAATTTTCTATAAAATCTTTGTTATTCCCATCGCATCTTAAAAATACAATTTCGCTCATCTTTGTCTTACCTCCCCAAAATTCCAATGTCCCAGTATGTCAAACTGAAATTGTTTTTCTTATAAATCATCTTTAGAAATTGCTATTGAAGGATAATGAGAAAGCTCCGTCAAATCAACATTTAGTGGCACACTGTAAACCATGTAATAATTATTAGGATTGGCAGCAATCAATTCATTCATTTTTTGTTCTGCTAAGTCTTTATCATTTGTAGCATACACAACTGATACAACACCTACTTTATCATTTTCCGTCTCCTGTATATTTCCGCATAAAATTAATTTTAATGGGGCATTCCCATTCAAGCCTTGCTTAATATAGTCCTTATACTCCATAGTTTGCCCTCCATCAATTCTGATTTGTTATTGTGTTCAGTTTAGCACGTTTATAGAACATCTACAAGATTCTGTGTATGAAAAAGCAAAAAGAATGAATTCTTCACTTGACAATGTGGCAAAGAAACGGATGGATATCAGGGATACAACAATCTTCCGGGGATCAGACGCTGATCCTGCCGGGCACATATCCGCCGATACTTTTTCGATGCTGTTCCCAAAGGCAGGCAGTATGATTACAGCCAGCCGGCAGTGCAGGGAGTCCAGCACTGCAGCCGGTTATTCACCATTGAGGACTCCGTAAACAAAAAGTATCCCGGTAATTATGAAAAGCGGAACCGGATGCGTCTCGAGAAGGAAAAACCTGTTCTGGAGCTTTTGGTCGTGGCTCGGGCAGCAGAAGCCAGTCCGGAACACCCGGATAGATAAAGCGGTAAATTATGTTCTCAACCGGCGGGATACAGCGGAGGCCTGTCTGGAAGACGGACGCTGCAGCTTTACGAATAACTCAGCGAAAATGCAATCCGTCCATTCGCAACAGGGCGGAAGAACTGGCTGTTCTGCAGTTCCGCAGAAGGAGCGAATGCCAGTGCAGCAGTCTGCACAATGGTTGAGATGGCAAAAGCACATGGCCTGAATATTTACGAATATCTCAAATATCTGCCGGAGCATCGGCCAGGTAAAGATATGACCGATGAACAGCCGGCGGAACTGGCGCCGTGGAGTGAAAAACTTCAATCTATCAAAAATCGCATGTGAATTATAGTGGATTACTCCAACTCACAAAGGGCTGGGGTAATTTTGTATCTGACCGCATTCATATTTGGCGCTTACCTCCTTTTATTGGAAAAGGGGTACAAGGGCGTATTTGAGAGCCTGCCGGAAGAAAAACAGTCGATACTTATCGGACGAAAAGCTGATTTCGCAGAGAGGCAGGGATAGACCTGTAAAAGAATGTTTTTATAAAAGAAATGGATTCCGTAGGCGCAGGCATTGTGGAAATGCCGTAAAACTGGCTGCGTTCATGGAACTGCGGGAAACCCTGTTTGCAGGATGTGGGAAAGCTGTTTTTGCTTTTCCACAGGCTGTGAATGGGGTTTTCCATAATTCCATAGCCAATTATGCACATTTCCATGATGCAGCTTCTGATGATTTGTTTATTTGATGAGAAATTAACAAATCGGCGGGAGGTATCCTAATTGAATCGCCTTGGTTACAGCTTCGACAGAGGAGGAAACATCAAGTTTTTCAAATATATGCTGTAAATGATTGGAGAGGGTACGCTCGCTGATATAAAGCGTGCCTGCAATCTCTTTCCGCTTCCTGCCGTTAGCTATAAGATGCAAAATCTGTTTTTCACAGTCAGTTAATTCTTCTAAAAACGGAACTGAACCGTTGAAGATAAATTTTCCCTGCATGATCTGTGAAAGAAAAGCTATCAGCATTTCCGGTTCTGTATTCTTGTTGATAAATCCTTTTGCCCCGATTTTTTTGGCTTCGCTGCGGTATACTGGAAGATCGTATCCGGACAGGATAACAATTTTTTGCTCTGGGTGATTGGATAATATCTGCTTTGCTAATTCCAAACCGTCTTCCGATGTTATATTTTTTAAATTGATATCCATGAGCAGGATGTCCGGGGCGTTTTCTTCAATAAATTTATCCAACAGGGAAATATCATTGATACTTTTAAAGTTTTTAATTTCAGGGTAGTCTGATAATGCAATTTCCAGACTTTTGGAAAATAGAACGTGGTCATCGACTAATAAAATATTGATAAGAAGCATCTCCTTTCATTGGCAGGTTGATACAGACGCAGATTCCATGTGGGAAATTTTGGGTTATACTTACAGTGCCGTCCATGCTTTGCACACGGTCAGTGCTTAATGCAAGACCTCTGTGTTTTGATGAATCTGCACAGGTGAGGCTGTCGGTATCAGCACTCCCATTATCCTTTACGCATAATACTATCATTCCATTATCCTGTGTAAGCGTTATCCATGCTTTATCTCCCGTAGAGTGTTTATAAACATTCGTGACGAGTTCTTTCAAAAGCCGGTATATGAAGATATCATATGGCGGGACTAAAAATAAAGCGTCTGAACAGTCAAAAACAATGCTGACACGGCGTTCAGGAAACGACTGTGCAATATATGCAAGCAAATTTTGATAATTCTCTTTTATAGTAAGTTTTGACAGTAATACAGGATGGTAATTCTGCATCTGCTCACGGATATAGATATTCATACTATCAAGAGTTTCTGTGATTATTTTCTGTATATCAGGCCTTGTTGATTTATGCATCATATTTTTTATGGAAAGCAGGTCTTGAAGTATATTGTCATGAAGAAAGTTTGAAAATTCAAGATTTATCTGCTCTTCCTGCTGTAACCGTGCTAATGCAGCATTGTATTTGCTTTCCATAACCATGTTGCCTCCTCCCTGCCTTAAATTAAAATCCAGTATAATATTGCAGACATAGATAAATACAAACATAGCGTCCAACATAAGAAGGAAGGATAACCAGCCGATATCCAGAGTCATTGTAATCAGACCACAAATAGTAACACCGAAAAGCAGGATCAACATTAACTGAAATCTGCTGAATATGGCTGACAATGGAAAACTGTGATGCTCTTTCAGTATAATACCATGAATACTCATCGAGAACAGCAGGACAGGGATATACACTCCAAAGTTTGAAAGATTTCCTGTTATTCCCATTGTGGTAAGACAGTATGCAATGAATAAAATGATTATTACCACAAGAGAGAACAGAATGGATTTCCATTCTGCTTTAAGGACAAAAGCAGTTCTTTTTCTATGGTAAGCGATAACAAAAACGAAGCAAAGCCAGCTTACCAAAAACTGGATGCCATACAGCAAAGCAAACACATTGTCTGATATTAAAATGCCAATTAGGGAGCAGATACAGGTTCCAGTCAGGCAGAAGATTATTGCTTTTTTGAATTTATAACCGCTCCCCTGAAATAAAAACATGAGTATGAAATTGATAAAAATGCACCATATAACTGAGCTTAAGACATAAAAAACAATATCTGCTATAGCGTTGTCCGAAACGGAAAGGAGAATATACCAACCGTCCAATTCCAGCAGACCGCAAAACAAAGAGATAGCTTTATTATCTCTGATGTTGCAGGAGCTTACATAGGCAGCGTCTGTCAGCATCAATGATGACAGGAATAATGATACGATTTTGCTGATGCTGCACGGCATCTGAATATTTATTTCCAACCCCATATATATTATAAGCAGGGTGGAGTTTATAAAAAGCAAAAACTTAAAGATAATACGCTTCATATTTTCGCCCCCTTAGCCATACCTAAATTATATCATTTATCTGTGTGCATACAACTAAAATTTATACATGGTTCCGATAACCCTGCATATAGCTTGCGAAAGTGCCGGATGATTAAGAGGCGGCATTTTCGCATAATCTTTATTTTTCCAAAACCATTTTACAGCAGGTATGGACAGTCATACAGTAATAAATCAGGTAAATGATTAGTGTCAGCGCAATAGCTGATATCGTAGGGGCGTATAAAACAATGCTGTTCGCCAAAAGGTTCTGCATAAGCGCTGTTTTATATACTAATGTGGCAAAGATACAGTCTGCCAGTCCGAACAGGAACGGAATACTAAAAAATGTGATTGCTTGTTTCCTGATAATTTTTTTAATCGTCCTGTTCGTATATCCCATTTTTGTAAGGATATCGTAATCGGATTTTGAATCGGCTATCGCTGAAATGTTATTAAAATACAGGATGCTTCCTGTTGCTATAAAGAATAATACCACAAGAAAGCCTATCAACAGGAAAGTAGAGCTGCTCAGGGAAACCACTTCATGTATTCTGTGGGAATTGCCCTGCAGGTAAGGGCTTTTATCCAAATATGCAGACAAAGCCTGAAACAGCTCCTCGTTACCTGTTATGGAACTTCCATTTATACTTAAGACTTTTGTTTCGGGAGCAGCATTTTCCGATATCATTTTGTATAAACGGTCGCTTACAATTAAAGTACCAACACTGTTCGCAAATGAAATAGGATTATCTAATGTGGTCATAATCACAGTGACAGGCATTTCAGTATTGTTTATGAGCAGTGGATAAGTGCTGCCTGTTTCGTCCTTGCCGGAAGCCGGCTGGTATCTTACAAAAATACACTCATTGTTGTTTAGTGCTGTAAAATGCGCCAAAGCCTTTTGCCGCCCCTGCGCTTTCAGAATGGCGGTATAGTCAGAATATGAGATACATTCAAAACCTGCATTCCGAAGAATTTTTTCGTTCTCAGCATCTCCCTTGGAAGTCCCGACACTATATTCCATGGGAAGCTCTCCGGCAGTAGAAGTAACTTTATAAATATTGGTCTGCAGGAATGTAATATCATCTCCGGATGAATAGTTGTTCACTATCTCCATGATTGCGGACAGATCGCTCTCCTTATCAATACGGCATTCTATTTCTGACGGCGCAATGCGGGATATTGCTGCAATCGGATAATACAGGGTGAGAGCCATAACGCTTGAAACAGTCAGAGTTGCGGCTGACAGTAATGTGAGCATGATCAGCGTTTTTGAATTGGAGCGCATCCGGTATATAAAACCCGGTGAAGTAATGATTCTTGTTTCCGTATAAAATTTCTTCTTGTTTTTCTTGCCAGTCTGTACCGCATAAGGGAGAAAATATGCGATAAAAAGCACTGTCCCCAAAAGGATAAGTGTAAATGTAAGCATTCCAACAGTATAAAACCCGACTGAAAACCAGACAGATTTTTCGCCCCGTAGGATGTCAAGGGCAATACAGTATCCTAAAATGACAGATACAAACCCGATTATGGAAGGAACAGCATGGAATTTTGTCTGCTTTTCCGCACTTTTTTCAAACCGCACTAAATCCATAAGGGAAGATTTAAAAAGAAATTTGCTGTTGGACAGCGATAATATGATAATAATAGCAAAAACAAAACATGCTGTCTTTATCATGGCATTCAGGTTAAAAAACGGTATTTCTGAATTGCTGACTGTCAAGTCCAGCAATTCTGTAATGCCAAATACAATGCCTTTATGAAACAGGCCGCCCAAAAAGATTCCGATTACGAAAGCCCCGAAACAGGAGAGCAGATTTTCTGCTGTAAGCAGGGATAGTATCGTGGATTTCCGGTATCCTAATAATGCATAAATACCTAATTCCTTTGTGCGCCGACGCAGAAAGAAACGGTTAGAATATGACATATAAAAAATAACGAATGCCATAAGGAATACGGAAATCGTGCTGCACATGGTTTCTACCCGTCCGTCGCCTGATATTTTTTCAAGCATAATTTTATTCATGGAAAACGAAGTGAATGCAAAAAAAATAGTAATTACAAAGGAAATGGATAATAAATAGAGGGCATAAAAGGAGAAATTATTTTTTAGGTTCTTAAGTGCCATAGATAAATGGTTCATGGGTACTTTCCTACCTTTCTGTGTCTAATTTTGCGGTTGTCTGTGCAATGGATTCATAGAATGTACGCCTGTCAGCATTTTGTTTCAATAATTCCTGAATAATGCAGCCGTCTTTAAAAATCAGGATGCGGTCGGCAAAACTTGCAGCATAAGCATCATGTGTGACCATTAGTATCGTAGTATGGAGACTTTCGTTTGATTCCTTTAAAGTGTTCAGCAAATCTGTTGCGGAACTTGAATCCAGTGACCCGGTCGGTTCGTCTGCGAATAAAATGCCTGGACGTTTCACAATAGCCCTCAGAGCAGAAGCACGCTGCCTTTGCCCGCCTGAAAGTTCACTTGGATATTTATCTAACTGTGCGTCAATACCAAAGCTTTTCGCCAGGCTCCGTATCATGTGTTCTATTTTTTTAGGCGGGAGTTTCTGTAAAGTCAGTGGAACAGCGATATTCTCAAAAATAGTAAGGCTGTCTAACAGCAGATATTCTTGAAAAATAAAGCCCAGATTATCCCTGCGGAAATCTGCTGCTTTGGAATCAGTCAGATTTTTAAGATTGATACCATTTATTGTAATGCTGCCGCTCGTGGGTGTATCAATCGCAGAAAGAACATTAAGCAATGTGGTCTTTCCTGAGCCGGAAGCCCCCATAATGGCGATGAATTCGCCGTCCGTTACGCTGAACGATACTTTATTAAGGCTTGGGCGCTGTGATTTTGCATAAATTTTAGTTACGTTTTTCGCTTCCAATAATGTAGCCATTTCTTTTATTCTCCTTTGCTTTTTGATAACAGTATTGTAATTTGGGGGCTGTAAAAAAGAATGAGTAAATTACGCAGATTTTTTGCGTGATTTACTCATTTTAAATTTCACCCCTAAGTATAGACGAAAGATTGTTTATAATCAATACAAATTAGATTTGCGGGATATTTTAAAGCAGTTATGCAGTTACAAAGGAGTGGAGATTTTAGAAGGGAATCTTATGCCTGACCATGCGCATATGCTGGTAAGCATACCACCGAAAATCAGCGTATCCTCGTTCATGGGATATCTGAAAGGGAAAAGTGCGCTCATGATGTTTGACAGGCGCGCAAACCTGAAATACAAATTTGGGAATCGTCATTTTTGGTCAGAGGGATATTATGTCAGTACGGTGGGATGGAATGAAGCCGCCATAAAGAAGTATATCCAGGATTAGGAAAAAGCGGACATCATGCAGGATAAGCTGAGTGTAAAGGAGTATGAAGACCCTTTTAAGGGTCAGGGCTGAGCAGTCATTCCCTGTCTGCCTTCAGCTATTCCTTTGCCGCTGTCGGTTATGTTGATTTTTACATAGAACTCCCAGATTTGAACGGAAACCTGAATGTTACCGCCTGCCGGGGTGTACTTCACCGCATTGTCCAAAATGTTGAACAGGGCTTCACTTGTCCATTTCCTGTCGTGGGCCAGCACAATACCTGCTGGACAATCTACACTGACATGAATGAATATTCTTCCTTTCGGCGTTCAACAGAATACCGCCCAACGCCGCCGCCAGAGTATCATAAAGCGGCTGTGTTTTTCTGAGTTGTGAAAGATTGTCCCGGTTTTGGATCCTTTGGTGAAGATGTACGGGCAGCACTGGGCTTTACGATCAGGATGTTGGCAGAACGGGTAAATATTGACCCGCGGTATCTTTCGGAGATTGAGTTGAAGTCTGCCGCCGCGCAGAGCATAGGTGATCATCGGCCTTCTGCCGCGCTTTTTCGCCTTGCTCTGCCGGATGCTTGGCGCTCCCGTACCGTCACGGTTCAAAAACCACCTCCTTCCCGTCCGATTTTAGAATCATGGTAACTTTCTTACCGTCATAACCAACAGACAGGGCCGGGTCATTTGAAATCTTCAGACTGCCAACGCCGTCCCTGCCGCACAGATAAACGCAATCGGAATCCATGCGGTTGATAAAATACAGCCCTTGACCGGTCAGGCAGAAGTCATAAGCAACAACATTCCGAAACGGTCTTGTTTTGCGGGTCTTGGTGTCATACGCTGTCAGCAGAGAATTTTCGTTGATGAAGTAGATCGTCCGCCCATTAAACGCTATATTCCCCCTGGTGGGGATGTCCAGCACTTGCGTTCGCTGGCCCGTCCTGCTCACTTCCGTAATCCCATCATTCGTAATGAAAAAGAGGCTGTCGTTGTTCAGGAAAAAGCCATAGCAGTATTGCAGAAACATCCAGGTATCCCCCACGGTATAGTCAATTCCCAGCAGAGATCGCCCGCTGTCCGTTATTTTCTCGAAAATAACCTGTTCCTCAAAGGTTTCTGTATTAAACTGGACAATGGACACCTGGGTAGCTGTGCTGTTGTAACTGCCGACCCGATCCACATACTGTTCTGTGCGGGAGGCCATATAATAAATGTACGGGGCATCCATATAGACGGCTTTGATGGATTCCCTATCTGAAAAGGCCCCAAACAGCGGAGAGAGGGCCAAATCCGTCAAAGCGCCGGTTGCCCGGTTTTCCAGAGCGTATGTCCGCGTCTGGTCATCGTAGATCACGCTGTAAGTTTCCGACACACTTTGCGAAGATGAATTGAATATCCCGTTTGCAGATTCTGCGACAGAGCAGCCGGACAGCGAGAGCAACACCAGCAGGCAGAGCGCGGCAACCCCGCAGCCTCTGACGGGTTTTCTTCCAGACTGCCAGCAGTTTGTGTTTTGCCGCAGGACCCACCATACCATGAGGGCGCAGCACACAGCAGAAAGGCCAAGCAGGGCCAGAAGCTCTTGGGGGGAACGCTCTGAAAAAGTCACGATGGGTTCACCTGTCAATGAATCCTCCACAGAGGAAGTCCCTTCCAGGAATCCGGTTGCCAGCAGGAACGGCAGGGGCGCCGGCAAGCGGTAGCAAATCTGCCTGGACAGTCCGATGTACGGTATCAAAGTGGATGCCACTCCGATCACCACCGTCAAAGCATATTTCTTCACCAAAACGGAGGTAAAGAGCAGCAGGGCGGCGAGATACACCGAGCCAAAACAGTGCAGGGCGGCCAGAATCAGATACGCGGCCAGCAAAGAGATATTTTTTGTACTGCCTCCGAAACTGGCGATACTCTGAACAGGGTACTCCCCGTGAGGCAGGCCATATTTTATCCCGAAGAATACAAAACGAATCAGGGCCAGCCCTCCGCAGAGAGCGAACACGGCGCAGAGGGTCATCACGACTTTGCTTCTGGCACTCTTGCGGCTCTGCGGAGCCGTCCGCAAAAGCGCGTCCATCTGGCAGCTATACTCCGAGCAAAAAACCGCAGATGCCAAAATCAAAATGACAAGGAACAGCGGGAAGTCCAGCGTTTGGGCGGAAAACAGCCCCGCCCAGCCGTTTGTTTTCAGAAAGTAACGATTGCCGGTGTTCTCGCAGATATATAAATATTGCTGATACGCGGTTTCAAAGCCATGCTCATGGGCCAATACAGTGCCCGCTTCCGCAGTCTGCCGCTCATACTGTTCCGCTGTGATCTGGCCGCTGTAATAGCTTTCCTGGGATTGAGAGCGGGCATAGCGGGCCTCCGTGATGGCCTGGGCCTCCTGCTCCAGCCAAGCGGCTTTTTTCTCTGTGTACGCCCCGTCCAGCCGTTCAAGATACCACTCATATTCTTCGCTGTATTCTTCCATCGCGCTGTTCTGCGGCCTGTCGGTTGCGGCCAGCCAAACCGTACTGACCAGGAGTGCGGCCAGGATATAGAGCAGCCCCCGCTGGAAAATCATCAGTTTTTTCCATTCATAAGAGAAAACACTCATTTTGCCCTCCGAACACAGCGGTGACAGTTTTCCGCTGACAGAAAATAAATCATAGCAGCAGCCGCAAGGCCAGCGATCAGAGCAAACCAGATTGCGGCCTGCCAAGTCAGGACGGGGAATCCGCCCAGGTTTACAAACTCTGTTTTGCCCAGGAGAACACGGTTTGTCAGCAGAGAATAAGGGTTCAGCACCTTTGTCCAGAAGAAATTGGAGTAGGCGCAGGCGGCTCCGCTGACGATCAGCGCCATACAGAGTGCAAAGTCGATGACAAAGGGGAGCAGGGCATTTTTCCAGGACATCGAAACCAACAGCCAGAGCATCCCGATCGCCCATGCGCCGGCGCATTTGAGCGCCGCAGACAGGAGGACATACTGAAAGATGCTGAGATTGACGGATGTCTCCGCAAAGTTCGGAATTGCGAATACCGGCAGGGCCAGCCCTTCAAAGGTCTGAAAGGAGGCTGCAAAGCCAATCAGGTCAAGGAGAGAAAACCACAGCGAGGTCAGGAGCAGAAACAGGGTGGCCGCGAGAATTTTTGCCAGGGCTGTTTTTCTGCCGCCGTTGGGACTTACCAGCAGCAGCATATCCATCTGCGTTTCCCGTTCGCACACAAAGGTTCCGATGATCCCATAGAGACAGAGCAGGAGGGTCAGGACAATGGAAAAATCATAGTTCAGATAATAATTGCACATTTCCCGGTAGGCAAAGGCGGGGATGGTGCGGCCAGCATAAAGGTTATAGATCGCGCCGCTCTCCCTCTGCTGATAGACCGCTCCCTGTTCCCCATAGAGCGCGGCGCTTTGCCGCGCTCTATTTGCCACTTGCTCCGACCGGCCGCTGTACTCATAGAAATACTGCATAGGCTGCACAAAATACTTGTCCAGCAGGTTCCTGTCGCTATACAGGTTCCCGGTCATCGTGTTGGGGTCATCGGTGGCTGTGCTTGCGGTCATATCCGATGTGGCCTCCACAAGAGGCGCATACACGGCAAGCAGGCGCTCCACCTTCTCCGGGGTGATTTCCCCCTGGTATTCCTCATAGAGCTGCCAATGGAGCGTGTGCCAGCTCCGCGCTCCGTTCCCATCCGTCAGATAGGAATAGGATTTGTATTCGCCATAGATTTTGAACAGGTTGGCGAGGCTGAACACCACAAAGAGCGTCAGGATGGAGCGTTTACAGAACTGCTTAATAAACTCATACCGTATCAGACGTATCATGGCGCTCCCCCCTGCAATAGTACAAGAACACATCCTCCAGGTTGGGCTGGACAGGCTGTGCGGTCTTGATCGGGCGTCCATCCTCAACAATGCGGAGGGTAAACTGTCCGTCCTCCTGCTTCATGTTGCTGACACAGTACATATCGGTCAGCAGCGCGGCATCCTCGGCCCCGGCGGCTACATTCCACACCTTGCCCTCAATGTTCTGCTCCAGCGCGGCGGGTGTTCCCTGCATGAGAAGCGTCCCCTGTTTCAGCAGCAGGATTTCCCGCGCGATGCACTCAACATCGGAAACGATGTGGGTTGCCAGCAGGATTGTCCGGCCCTGGGCAAAACGGGAGATCAGGTTCCGAAACCGTATCCGTTCGCTGGGGTCAAGACCGGCGGTAGGCTCGTCCAGGATCAGAATTTTGGGGTCGGACAGCATGGCCTGTACAATGCCGACGCGCTGGCGCATACCGCCGGAGAGCGCACCGATTTTCTTGTCCTGTGCGTCCGTCAGATTTACCGTGGCAAGCAGCTCCGAAACTCGGTCCTGCGCTTCATGGGCGGGAATGTCTTTCAGCGCACACATATAGAGCAGAAAATCCTTGACGGTAAAATCCCGATAGAAGATAGGATACTGCGGCATATAGCCGATTTGGGACAGGAACGCTTTGCCCAGCGTCCTCACATCCCGGCGATCCACCCGGATCGTGCCGCTGTCCCCACGCAAAATGCCCACAAAGGTATTGATGAGCGTTGTTTTCCCAGCCCCGTTTTCACCCAGCAAGCCGTACACGCCCTCGCTCAATGTGGCGGTAAAGTTTTTCAGCGCATACTTTTTCTTGTATTGTTTCGATACGCTTTCAAATGTAATCTCCATGTTATTCACCAAAGGTAAATGTAGACACCAGCGTATCCACTTCACCGATGCTGCCTCCGAGAAGCACCACGGCGGTCCTGGCCCCGTCTAAAAGGTAAATCCTGGGGATGCGGTAGAAATATGTGGGGTCGGAGTTCTCAATCACTTCGGTGGCAACCAATCCGCCGGAGGCCACGTCATAGACGCGAACGGTCAGATCGCTGCCCAGAACGGCGGTAGCGACATAGTTCCCCTGCTCCGAGCCGTACACGCCGTCTTTGCCCTCACCGCTGGCAGAGAAGGAAAGCGTATTGGCACTGCCTGCTGCCCGGTCCACCCAAAGCAGCGTTCCATCGGCCTGGGTAAAGGTCTGCGGGAAAAACAACCGGCTGACGCTGCTCTGTATTTCTTCTATTTCATAACCGGACGGTTTTGTGATCTTCAGACCGCTGCCATCCACGGCGATGCTCCCGTGGATGGAAAAGCCTTCCTCGCCATCTGCCGCGGGAATTGAGTTACCGCTGCCACAGAATACGATTTGGCTGTTGTCCTGGGCAAAGGCAGCGCCGTTCAGCATGGAAATACTGATGCTGGCTGTCCCGGCGTTTTGGGCCATGTTCAGGAGAGTAGTTAGGCTCCCGCTTTCCAGGTCATACAGATACAGCCCGCCCAAGGCGGCGAAGGCCAGCTTCTTTCCGTCCGTGGAGGCCGCTACGCCCCCGGTTTCGCTGACAACAAAATCTCCCTGCAAAAGCTCATTCACCGCGATCTCCTTGTTCAGAGAAAGTGAGCTGTCGTAGATGTACGCCATCATGCCGCTATCGCCCATGCCGGACAGGACGTAGCCCCCGTCAATGGCCTGCGCTTCAAAGTCGCGCAGGGGCGCTTCTGCGGCGGCCAGCACCGAGGAAGTCCCGGTGTCGTAGAGATACAGCTTGTCCGCCAGCACGAAAAGCGTTCCGTTCCCGGCATAGGCGCAGCTCTGGAGCTTGCCGCCAAACAGGGCAGGGTCGAAGGCGCAGGATGTACCAGCCTGAGAAATGGGCTGGTTCTGCTGTCCGTCAGAGGGCGGGACAGCGGCCACGGATGTCGTCTTACCGCAGGCAGACAACGCCAGGGTAAAAATCAGCGCCAGCGGCATGCAGAATGTCTTTTTCATGTTCAGTTCTCCTTATACAATAAAATAGAATTGGTCTTAAACAACGGGCCAGAGGCTCCGTCCTGGGGGACGGCCACACAGTAGAAGGTGTGAGACTGCCCCAGCTTGTCCGGGTCGATCACGGCCTCAAGCTCCATGACGCCCCCCTTGCTCAATGTAATGGAGCGGCAGGTGCTTTCGTCAAGTTTCACCGGCCGGTGATCCAGGAAAAAAGCGATGCTGTAACTTGTTCCGGCTGTGCCGCACATGGTAAATCGCAGGGTAACGGGAGCGGAGACACGCAGGTTGTCATAGGTGATGCCGCCGTCACAGGAGAACGTATAATAGATTCCTCTGTCCAGCGTGTCCATGCTCACACCGTCCCAGCCGTATTTGGGAAGCTCGTTTTCCACATAATGCGCTGTGACCTTTTCCTCCCGCACATCGCTTTTTGAAAAGATTTCCCGGACAGGCGGAAGCTCTGAATGGGCGGCGGGCGCGTCCGCGTTAAACTGCAGTTCAACACAGGAATCCAGCGTCTTATGATACCAGCCATAGCTGGAGGTGGATTCCATATCCGGCTGGAAGTCCGGGTTCGTGATGCTCACCACGGTCAGGGTCAGCGTATCGCCGGTGCTGCCGGTCACAGGCTCAAAGAGGAAGGAAACGCTCTGATCCTCCTTTGCGGGGAAGCTATGGCAATACTCATACTCCGCTGTGGTATCGTTCACCTTGTAGGGCTGGGGCTGGCCGTCCAGGAACAGGAGAAATCCAACGGTATCCATCTTGCCAGTGAGGGAAAACCGATACTCCAGCCGAAACTCGCCGCCGTCATAGGAGAATGGCAGACGCTCCCCGCTCTCGGAGAAATCAGCCGAAGCAGCTTCGTGGGTGAGCATTGCCAGAAATCCGGAATCCTCCTCCGCCGCCTCAAACGGGTTTGCGGCAACAGCCTGTGACGGCGGGGGCGTACTGTCTGGAATGGCATAATTCCCGCAGGCGGCGAGGGATAAAAGTGCGCCGCACATCAGGGGAATGGCAATCGATCGTTTTCGCATACATGACCTCCTTTGCTTTGATGGGGCGAGTATAACGGGCAAAGGTCAAAATTCGGTCAAGAAAAGCGAAATGCCGCCCAAGTTTTTTGGGCGGCATCCGGGAGGGATTATTTTTATCATGCGGATCGCTTGACCGCGATAGAGGCTTTCACACAGGCCCCGTGGGGCAGTCGGTTTAACAGATCTATGGTCCCTCCATGCTTCTGGCAAAGCACCCGGCTCACCGCAAGTCCCAGCCCCAAGTGCTGGCCGGAGGTATCCTCGGAGTAAAACAGGACGGTTTTCTTTTGCAGCAGATTGTCCGAAAAGCCCGGCCCGTCATCGGTCACTGTGGCCGACAGGATTCCATGCTCCAGACAAAAAGTAAGTCCAATTTCTCGCTCCGCGAAACGGAGGGCATTGGAAATCAGATTTTCCAGAACGCGGTACAACAGCTCCCCGTCAAAGACGCCCCTCCCCTTCGGCACATGGAACTCGTAGGAAAAACGCACCCCGGTATTCTGAAACAGGATAGATAGAGAATCCGCCATGTGCTGTAAAAAATCAGGAAGCTCCGCCTCTCTGCGGTGAACTTCTGTTTCTTCGATAGCGCCCAGGTCGCGCATGGTATCGGTATAGCGGCCCATGCGCTCTGCGGTAATGCCGAGATTGGAGAGCGCTTTTTCCAGTTTTTCCTCCGTCAAGGTTCCGCCCCGGCTGTTCTCCTGCAAATATTCCACATAGCCGGTCATAATGGCGATGGGGTTACGCAGATCGTGGGCCACGGATGCCTGCAATGCGCGGCGTTCCTCCAGCATATTCCACATCTGACGGTTATTCTCATATAGGGTCTGCCGCATTTTCTCAAAGGCGGTACAGAGCTGGCCCAATTCATCCTGCCCATCAGAGATGATCTGGAAGTTCAAATCCCGGTTTTGAATATGGGCGGTGGCGTCCATCAGGACAGTGATCGGCGGCTCCAGTACCTTGTGATAAAACCACCATGCGCACAAAGTAATTCCAATGACAGCAAACAGAAACGGCAGCAGCACCATACAGATTTGTGAAGCGCGGTAGGCTGTTCTCACTTTAGGGGAAAACATGGAGTAGCTGGATTCAATGCGCTCTATCATGTAGCTCGTCTGTCCCTGACTCTCGTTGTGTTCCTGACCGTCCGCTACCAGTTGGCCGAATGGCTCTGGCGTGCCATCAAGGACATACCTCACCTTTGCCTCTGTGACAGTTCCATCCGGGGCGGTTGTCTGCTGCGTCAGCCAGACCTCATTGGAATCGGGGAGAATATGTTTTTGGAAACGATAACAGCCGAAAATCGCAAGGCCGCTACACAGGAACACAATCAGCATTGTCATCGCCACAGCTTCCATGAAGGAGCGTTTCAGTGATTGCCTTTTTACTTTTTCCATCGGTAGCCCATCCCCCAAACTGTTTCGATGTATTCACTTCCGCTGGCCTTCATGAGTTTCGCGCGGATTTTGCGGATATGCTCTTTAATCACGTTGCTGCCGCCCTCCGCGTCATAGCCCCATACCGCCTCATAGATACGTTCTTTGTCAAAGACCTGACTGGGGTTAGAGGACAGAAATTCGATGATGTCAAATTCTCTCTTGGAAAATGAAAGCTCCTGCTCATTCCAAAATACTTTTCTATCAGAGAAGTTGATAATCAGCCCCAGGGAGGTCACGACCTCTGGCGGGCGGTTATTCCGCTCGTCCCGGCGCAGATGAGCCTCAATGCGGGCAATCAATTCCTGCAAGCTGAAAGGCTTGGTGATATAGTCGTCCCCTCCGGCCCGCAGGCCGTTGACCTTATCCTGCTCTGTGATCCGCGCCGTCAGGAACAGGATGGGGCAGACGATATGATTCCGAATGACTTTGCACAGTTCCAGCCCATCCATCCCCGGCATATTGATGTCCAGAAGGATAAGGTTTGGCTTTGTATTCAGCTTTGCCAGGGCTTCATCGCTGCTGTTGGCTACGGAAATCGTATAGCCGTGATCCTGCAAATGGGTGGAAAGCAATTCGGTCAGGATAGGTTCATCATCCACGATCAAAATTCTGTATGCCATGCGAACACCTCCAGTCTTTTTCATCATATAGGGAAAAAGTCAAAATTTGGTCAAGTTTTATAGAGCTTCTTATTTTAAAGCAAAATGATTGTCATACACACAACATCAAATACGAAGCATTTTAACAAGACATATTATACTTCCTTTACTCGCATGACACAAGGATACAGATACCGTTCCTTTATCTTGGACATTTCTTGGATTATCGCCGGTATAGGAGCAGGGCATACACTGATAGAGCGCAACATGAGAAAAGAGGATTTAAGGCTTGCCGCTGGCCTGACCACGAATATGGTTGCCAACATGGGCAAAGAAGGGAAACATATCAGCATGGACACACTTGCCCGTATTTGTGAAACGCTGGATTGCGGCATTATGGACGTACCTTGCCGACCTGGACGACAGCGAAAGGATGGGGATTGTTGACCTGAACGCAGACGAGCGAAACAGCCTTCTTACTGTCAGGACAGAGGACGGGAAAGTATTTGAAACCGTATGCCGGAAGGCAGCGGGGAAGGAGGGCGGCTTACTATTACGAAGGATGAGCCAACAACAGAGCATGAAAAATAAATATAGACAAAGGCCGCTTTTGCAGTATAATAGAAACGGCAACAAGTCGGCCAGTGCTGGAGGAACATTTTAAAATGATTGAAACGGAGAGCCTGATTCTTGATAAGGCAGAGTTTTCAGATTGGAAGGAAATGTATTGTAATGTCTGGTCACGGCCGGAAAGTGCAAAATATATGGAATGGAATATTACTACAAGCGAAGAAAACGCCAAAATAAGAATCATGAAAACCATTGCATTTCAGAAAGAGCATGATACCTATCTGGTTTATGAAAAATCAAGCGGTAAGGCGATTGGGTTTGCTGGTGTCGAAAAAATTGAACCTTACATCTATCAGGAAGCAGGGATATGTCTGGGGCCGGATTATGTGGGAAAAGGGTTTGGCAAGCAGATTCTTCAAGGCTTGATACTATACTGCAAAGAAGAATTTAGTGCAGAAGAGTTTATTTATTCAACAAGAGAAGAAAACAGGGCTTCCAATCGGTTAGCAAAGTCATTAGGTTTTACAGTGATTTCTTCAGTACCTAAAACAGACAGCAAAGATGGACACAGTTATAATCTTTTGCAATATAGATTAAAACTTTAACTGCCCATTTAACAGAGCTGAACAGGCAAGGAATGAAAAGTGGAAGGAGGGGCAAAAAGCCATACATTACAGTTGAAAGCGGTACGGAAATGGTGGTTGACCGTTGTGATTTGCCTGACGGTTTTCATGTTGACGATTATGTATTCTTTCAAGGTAGACCAACAAAAGTATTAAATGACCATGATGTAATTGATATTGGCGGCAGGGAAATTGAAGTGATGCATTCCGCCGGTTAAAGGCAGACGGGAAGCTCCATCATGGCAGCGGCACATATCATTATGGCGATTGGGGCGTATGGCTGTAAACGAGATCTATGGAAAAAAAGACAAAGAAAAGTGAATATGGAACCTCTCAAAATGCCGTTGCATGGAAAAATCCCAGGCAACGGCATTCCTTATCTCCGTTTCATCCGGCTCCCCGGCGATGCTTCCCCCTTACGCCCAAATCTTAAGGCCCTTATTTGGTTGCTTTGCAATCAGGCGCCGCTTCTTTTTTGACAGGTGGGAATCTTTCAATATAAACGCTTGACTACTATCTGTCATAAGAGATATACTTAAAACAAGATTCAGAGTGCGCAGGCAAAGGATACACATGCATTTACAAAAATATATGGATGACAAAACGAAGGGAAAGACAAAACGGCGAACGGCAAAGCGGTTCGGATTGCTGTCAAAGGTCAGAGCGTGACAATGGAAGAAAAAAGGATAGAAGGATTGTGGGACTGCGCATATTGCGGCAGGAAAGCGATAAAAGCAAGATTCGGCGCCTGTACATCGTGCGGAAAGCCCCGGGGAATTGAGAATGTTTTTTATCTGCCTGAAGATTTAGAAACGGCAGCTTTAACCCAGGAGGAAAAGGCGGGAACAACCAATGCGCCGGACTGGCTATGCGCATATTGTGGTTCCTATAATCGTTCAGACGTTTCCTGCTGTGTCAATTGCGGCGGAGACAGAGCGGAGTCGAAGGCCGATTACGGGATTCTTCACAGGCTGACCGGAAAATTATTTGGAAGAAAGGACTGATTGGAAGTCCGTGAAAGAAAATGGTTGGGTAAGAGAAAATGGCAATACAGATTATTGCAGATTTATATGATTGTTCTATGCTTATTGACGATACCAAAGCAGTGACGGAGGCGGCGCATAAAGCCATTGAATACGTGGGCGCAAAGATTGTGGAGGAATGCATTCACAAATTTGAACCAATTGGCATTACATATTTTGCTGTTATTTCCACTTCCCACTTTTCCATACATACCTGGCCGGAATATCAATATGCGGCGGTCGATATTTTTTCATGCATGGATGATGTGGCGGATGGGATCGCGCAGATGCTTAAGGATTTATTTGGTTCGGGACGTGTTCGGATTCAGGCCATACAGCGTGATATCAGGGGTTAGGAACTGTCACGAAATAACTTGTGCAAGTTGCTTGTCTTTTTCTCCGAGGGCGCCAATTAAAAATCAGTTACATAGCCCACTGTGCGCCTGATTTTTGATTGGCGCTGCGCGCTTTGCACAAGTTATTTTGTGACAGTTCCTTAAAGAAGGAGGCGGAATATGTTTTATCGGGTAGGTACACTGCTCAATATAAAGGGCCGGCCGGGAAAGGTGATTGGCTATATCCAATATGAAAATCCTCAGGATTCCAATAAAGCATGGACGGAATACCGCATAAAAACATCAGATGGGGAAGTTTGGCTTTCCTGTGATGAAATATATGATGAATATTCTGTTTCATGGCCTGCCAACAATGTCCGCGGAAGGATTGGACCGGAATGGCATAAGGTCGATGAGGGAAAGCAGGTGGTCCGCTGTGCCGAAGGGGATGTGGATGTAGATCCGGGCGAGAGCGCTGATTTTGTGGAATATGAAGATGTATCGGAGGAGCACACGCTTTCGGTTGAGGTTTGGGAAGACGGAAGTGAATTTTCCAGGGGGGAATATATTGAAAAAAGCGATATTGTCGAGACGGGATATGAAGAGCATTCCGCCGGAAATGGAATATCTGCCAATCAGGGCGTGCTGGTTATGGCGGGCATTCTCTGTATTTGTTGTTTTTTGACGCTTATTGGAAACCACGTTTTTTCGTACCTGGGGGTCAACAAAAACATTAGCAGATATTTAGAGGGTTCCGAAAAATATGTATATGAAACTTCCCTGTCCGGCAATGAGAAGCAGAAAGCAGCGGTATATGCGTATCATACGCCGGCGACAACCGATGATGTTGCCAGGGATATCATTCAGGGCATTTCGGGATATACCGAATCAGTGACCCAAAAGGATGATAAAAATAATCGGGAGATTGCCATTTTGACCGATAAGGAATATTGCCTTGTATATCATCCGGAGAATGAGGAGCAGAAAGTATATGTCCAGGTGTCAGGCAGAAAGTATAATTACACATCGGATAATGCCCCTTACCGAATCTCACGCGCCGGCGCTTCATGGTACCGCAGTCACTATTACAGCTCGGGCTACTCATCGGATTCGTCTGCCTATAAAGGTACGCCTTCGGCCTATTCGATGTATAACGGGACGACAATACATAATATAGGTAACGGTTATTTTGACAGCTATTCCAGTTCAATCCGGCAGTCAAGCATCAACAGCCGGCAGTCATCGAACGGAGGATTGAGCAGCGGCAAATAAATTCAGTTTAAGAAAAGGAGAAAAATTATGGTGACGGTTGTATTGGAGACAGTGGTTTATTTCTTTATCGGGCTGATTATGATGATGCTGGGGTATTGGCTGATTGATCTGGTGATTCCGGTGGATTTTCCAAACGAGATCAACGAGGGGAATAAAGCTGTGGGCTGGGTGAGCGCGGGAATCTATGCGGGTCTTGGTTTTGTGATCCGTTCTGCTATCATATCTGACGGAGCCGGCGAGGCGGCGGAGCTTCTGAATGGAGCGCTTGATACCGTAAGTTATGCGGTAATCGGCATCGTCTCATTCATACTGGCATATTTTCTCGTGGATATCGTCAACAGAAAGTTTCATTTTGGCGCCGCGCTGAAGGAAAAGAATGAAGCGGCCGGAATCATGATATTTGGCATTTTCCTGGGAATCGCATTTATTGTCAGCGGTGTGATTCAATAAAACGGGGCTTTGTCCGGGTGAAGGGAAAGGAATATCATTATGAGCAGGAAGTACAGGCTTCTAATGCTGACTACCCTGATTATATCAGGGTGTTCCATGTGTTATGAGCTTATTATCGGCGCGGTCAGCTCGTATCTTTTGGGGAACAGCACCATGCAGTATTCTATCACGATCGGGCTTTATATGGCGGCGCTGGGGCTCGGTTCCTATATCTCCAAATTTTTCAAAAAAAATCTGTTTAATGTTTTTGTGGCAATTGAGCTTGGAATTGGTATAGCGGGGGGCATGAGTTCCCTGCTGCTTTTCCTGTCCAATATCTATATTTCAAATTATGCGGTTGTTATGTATTCGGAAACCATACTGATCGGTATTCTGGCGGGAGCTGAAATACCGATTATGACAAGAATCATTGAGGAGGATGAGAAGAACCTGTCCGTTACTCTGTCCTCCATATTCAGTTTTGATTATATAGGGGGGCTTGTGGGAGCTGTTGCATTTCCGCTTTTACTGCTGCCAAAGCTGGGATTTTTTTCCACTTCTTTTCTATGCGGGCTGTTAAATATCATTGCAGCCATCCTGATTTTGTACCGCTTTGGAGAGCTTGTGGCGCATATCCGGATTTACCGCGCAATTTCTGTCGGGATTGCGGCAGGGATGATTGTTGGGATTGTATTTGCGGATAATATTTCTGAACGTGTGGAGGGAGGCTTATACAGGGATAAGATTATTTATATGGAACAGACGGAATATCAGAAAATTGTGCTCACAAAGCACCGGGATGACGTGAGGCTTTACATCGATGGAAATTGTCAGTTTTCCACGGCAGACGAGTACCGGTATCATGAAGCTCTGGTGCATATTCCCATGAGTGAACTGGAGAGCCGGAGCCGGGTGCTGATTCTTGGAGGCGGGGACGGAATGGCGGCCCGTGAAGTCCTTAAGTATGATGAGGTGGAAAAAATTGATTTGGTGGATCTGGATGCTGAGATGATACGAATCTGCTCCACCAATCAAAATATCCTGTCTGTCAATCAAAACAGTCTTAATTCTGACAAACTGGTTATCTACAATATGGATGCGTATGAATATTTGAAGGATTCCCAGGAACAGTATGACCTCATTATTGTGGATTTGCCGGACCCGAACAGTGAATCACTGAGCAAATTGTATTCCAATATTTTTTACCGCATGTGTAAAAACCGCCTGAATGAGACCGGCGTGATCGTGGTTCAGTCCACAAGCCCTTATTATGCTGCCAAAGCATTCTGGTGCATCCATGAAACCATTAAGAGCGAGGAGCTATATGTAAAAGCCTATCACCTGCAGGTTCCCGCATTTGGGGACTGGGGGTTTAATATGGCAAGCCGGAGGGAACTGACGGAGGATGTGGACTTTGATGTGGACACGAGGTATTTGAGCAGGGAAAATGCTTCGGCGCTTTTTCGGTTCGGAAAGGATGAGATTGCTGATGATGTGGAGATTAACCGTCTGACGAAACCGGTCTTAATGGAATACTATAATCGTGCGGTGGATTTTTGGAACTGACGATTCATACCTTTAATCGAATGTACGGTCAGGGCATAGGGTTTCTTGTTCATTTTGGTATCCTCCGAATATGGAATATATAGCTGTCATGTATTGTACTTTGTCTGGCGCCGGATATACCTGTTTTTTAAGGGAAATCAGAACTTGCCCATATATACTAAGTAAGCGGTGAGCCGGAACATCCCAAAAGGATATTCCGGCTCTCCTTGGTTGTATGCAGGTGATGACCTTTGTTTTAGAGCGTGTTTGAAAAATGCTTTCTGCTCCCGGGCTGCGCTTTGTTTCCAAGCTTCTTTGACAGGGTGCGCAGCGTCTCCACCTGTTTTTTCTGCGCGGGGTTCATGTTGGCGGTCAGGATGGAGACAAGCAGATCGGTTTCCTGATCGTTAAAGTTCATGCCGCCCGGCGCGGCCGCGAGGCCCATGAAGAGCGGCAGCAGCTTGTCTTTGGGCGTTTTACCCGCCTTTTCGGCAAAGTCTGTGAGATATTTAAGCTTTTTGGGATCCATTCCCTTTAACCGCGGATCCTGTCTCCAGTCTGTTTCTTTCATTGTTTTCCATATCCTTTCTGTTGACACAGCATACGGCGTCTGCGATTGGCCTGCTTTGCAGCGTCCGGATGCCCTGGGCGCCTGCTTTCCTCCGGTTATGAGAACTGCTGGAAGGTCTGCACAAGCATCTGGGCCGTTTCAAGCCGGGACTGCTGTTCCGGCGGCAATATGTTCATGAGCTGCTCCATGGGGAAGCGGCGGTGTTCGGTACGGTGGGGCTCTTCCTCCTCCGGCGCGGTTTCGCGGTAGGACTGGTACAGGCGGGATCCCTGCATAAAATTGATTACAAGGTCAATAAAATCCTGCTCTTCTTCGGTGCCGTAGGGCTTCATGGCGTTCAGCATATCGATCGGCGTCGCCGGCTCATCCTCCTTCAGGGAACAGATTCCGACCTCCCCGGTTTCCTTTTCATCAAAGAGACGCATCGTGCGTTCCAGCTCATTGATTTTCACCATCAAAGAAAAAAATCGCTGTTCCGGTATATGGATGTAGGGAAGGGCGGCTTTGATCATCTGAAGATGAGGAGCCGCCGTCAGATAATCAAGCTCCGTCATTTTCATGCCAGGCTCCTGGTTCATGTAACATACCTCCTGGATTCTTTGCCTCAATATATGCGAAAAAAGAGGAGATCATACCGGCTTTGGCAGGCCCTTTTGCATATATTAGAGTACAGATGAAAAACAGGAGGATTGAAAGCGCATGTGTACGCGTTTGATTATAGAGGGAAACAGTGTGTATGAAATTGACGAGGAATGTCTTGCCTGCAGCCGTGAGCCGGAGGCGGGAGCGCACAGGGGAGAGATGCCCTGCCTGCTTAAGACATATGATTCCGAAGACAGGAAGGCGGCAGAGCGGGAGGAAGAAAAAAGGGACGATATGCCGTAAAAAGCCCGGGATGCGCGCTGCCGGGCGATATTTCTTCCGGCAGCGCGCCGGCTGTTCCTTCAGGCATCCGGCGGCCCGCAACGCTCGCTGCATTTTAAATAGCGGTAAAATGTGTCAGCAGCCCGGGATTTCCCATGCCTGTTCTCGGACAGGAGCTTTATGGAGCGCAGAGGCGTCTTGCAGTCAAGCGGGATTTGTATCAGGATTTTTTTAGAGATCAGCGGCCGCGCCAGCCGTTCGGGGACAAAGCCAATCCCGAAATTGTGCCGGATCAGAGGCAGCAGAAGGTCAGAGGTCGCCGCCTCCATGTCAAGTTCCAGCTCGGCGCCGTGCGCCGCAAAGAAATCCCTGTACAAATCGTACGTCACGGTCCCCCGCCCGAGGCCGACCCAGGGGAATGTGAGCAGTTCCTTCAGTGAGTTGCGCCGGCTGCACAAATGACGGTACTGCGTTCCGCCCACAAGAATGTCGAAAAAGTCATGCATATTTTCGCACCGGCAGGCTTTGGGCGCTTCAAAAGGGGAGGTAACGGCCGCGAAATCGAGTTCGCCTGAGGCAAATCTTTTGAGAATCTCAGGCGTGCTGTGATTGTGTACCCGGATGCGGATATCCGGATAGATCATGCGGAAACCCTGCATGGCGGAGAAAAAGAGCAGGTGCAGCGCTGTTTCCGTTGCCCCGATGTCAATCGTTCCGCTCGCTTCCGGATCAGACGCGCCAAGCTCCTCCTGCGCCTTAAAAAGATGCGCGCAGGCCGCCTCAGCATGGACATACAGGCGCTCCCCGTCCCCGGTCAGGCGGATCCCCCGCGGCTCGCGGATAAAAAGACGCCTTCCCAACTGTGACTCAAGCTGCCGGATTACCCTTGTCACATTCGGCTGACTGCTTCCGAGCGCGGCGGCGGCTTTTGTTATATTTCCATATTTCGCGGCAAAATAAAAGATCTTGTAGTATTCAAAATTAATATCCATAGCAATTTTATATTTTTATTATATATTATATATATTTTTCCTATTGTTTCTCTGGTAGTATAATACAGTTTAAAAGAAATGTAAATATGAAAAGGGAACAGAATGGACATGGGAAAAGCGGATGCCCGGCGCTGTTTGTGTAATTGCGCAGCCGGCGCGCGGACCTATCTGAACGGTTACAGGAAAGGACAGGAAACATATGAATCAGGATTTAACGAAGGGATCTCCAGGGAAAGTTTTATGGGCGTTTTGCCTGCCCATGTTCGGCAGCATCGTATTTCAGCAGCTCTATAACATTGCCGACTCGCTGGTGGCCGGCAAATGGATCGGCGAAAACGCCCTGGCGGCAGTGGGCAACAGCTATAACATCACGCTGATTTTTATTGCGTTTGCGTTTGGCTGCAATATCGGCTGTTCAGTGATCGTATCAGAGCGGTTCGGCGCAAAGGATTACCGCTCCATGAAGACATCGGTGTATACCACCCTGGCGGCGAGCGCCGCGCTGTGTACGATCCTGATGGCCGCGGGCCTTTTCTCGTGCGGCGGGCTGCTCCGGCTGATGAAGACGCAGGAGGAAATCATGGCGGATTCGCTTCTGTATCTGCGGATTTACATATGGGGGCTTCCGTTTCTGTTCTACTATAATATCGCGACCGGTATTTTTTCCGCCCTGGGAGACTCAGGGACGCCGTTTCGGTTCCTTGCCGTATCGTCCGCCGCGAATGTGGCGGTTGATATCTTGTTTGTGAAGGCGTTTTCCATGGGCGTTGCCGGCGTGGCATGGGCGACCTTTCTCTGCCAGGGGGTTAGCTGCGCGCTTTCCCTTGCCCTGGTGATAAAACGCCTGTCAGAGATAGAAACCGACGGTCCGGTCCCGGTCTTTTCGTGGGATATACTCAGGAGAATCGCAGTGATCGCGGTCCCGAGCATTTTACAGCAGTCCTTTATATCTGTTGGAAATATGATGATCCAGGGCTGCATCAACGGCTTTGGCGTCAGCGTGGCCGCGGGATACTCGGCCGCTGTGAAACTCAATAACCTGGTGATCACTTCTTTTACCACCATTGGAAACGGCATTTCCAATTTTACGGCGCAGAATCTCGGCGCGGGGAAATATGGGCGGATCCGGGAAGGAGCCCGAGCGGGCGTGAAGCTTGTGTGGTTTTTGTGTATCCCGTTCTGCCTTCTCTATATTGTCTGCGGGAAACAGGTATTGCTTTTGTTTCTGGATCGCAGCTCGGCAGAGGCCATGGCGGCGGGGAGACAGTTTCTGTGGATCCTCTCGCCGTTTTATCCTGTGATCGCGGCCAAGCTGATGACGGACGGCGTCCTGCGGGGGGTGAGCGCGATGAGGAGGTTTATGGCCGCGACTTTTACGGATCTGATCCTGCGCGTGGTTCTGGCGTATGTATGCTCCGGCCTGACCCATTCGCCGGCCGGGATCTGGTGCGCATGGCCTGTGGGGTGGTCCGTGGCGGCCGTCCTTTCCATCTGGTTTTACCGCGGGGAGTGCGGGAGGCTGATGGCGGGAAATGCGTCACGCGCCAAAGAGATCCGCTAACAGGGCGCTTACCCTGCGCGCGCCCGCTTCACTCATATGATCCGTGTCCATGAAATCCGACGGCCCGAAGGAGGGATACTGGTTGAAGTCGATATAGTGGATCGGCTCCGGCACGCAGTTTAAAAGCTCCAGGACAGCTTCCTTCATTTCTCTTAACACAAAGCGGTTGTACTCGTCCGTGAATGGCGTGATGACGACGATGGGCTCTATATGGCGGCTGCAGAGAAAACGGATAAATTCCCGGAGGATGGTTTTATTCTCCTCAAAGCTTTCCTTATGTGCAAAGGAGCGGTTGTGGCTTTCGGCCCGCGCGCGGCCAAGGGACTGCCGCTTTTCATCCGCAAGCCGGGCCCAGGTCAGGCCGTCTAAGTCAAACAGGGGAGTCCGGGGCCGCGCATCCGAGTAATAGGAGCCGCATTCCAGAAGCATCTGCCCAGCCGCCTGTTCACAGATGCGCCGGAGGCTGTCGGACAAGCGGGGGAGGGCAGACGATTGTTCATCAAGGAAGGACCATGGGTCGCCTGCAGCCGGCTCTTCCCAGTTGTGCGCGTCATGGAAGAGAGGGTAGTATACATTTGCGATCACGCGCTCCCGCATGCTGGTGCTTTTGGAAAGATCCTGAAAGGCGATATAGTAGCCCATGACGATGAAACACCGCTTAAATACAGAGTCTTTTGCGGAGCGTATTGCCTGGCGGGCGCACAGAAAATCGTAGTAGAGATCCTGGGAATGCATGGAGCAGTTGACGGCATGGCGCCATGCGCTCTCCTGAACAGCGTTCAGGGCATGGGAGGAGCCGGTTATCAGGGTGGAGCCAGGGGGCGCGCTCTGGCATTTCTCCAGCCTGCTTTTCAGCCAGAGGTAATCGTAATTGCGGCTTACGTATTGGCCGATGAGATAGGTGAGCACGCGTTGTGTTTTAAGCGACATATCGGATACCTCCTGATGGTGTGTAAAATACGTTTTCTATGCTGCTTTTTCTGTATTATGTCTGTGCCGGGACAGGAAAGCTGCGGCAGTCCGGCGGCAGTGTTTTACAAAAGCTCGTCTTCCTCATGCATTTCCTTCCATAAGGCGAGGCTGACCCGCTCGCCGCACCGGCCGTCCGCCAGGGGAAGATCCCGCTGGAGTATGATAGCCCTGAGTTCCCTTTTTGGATCGCTGCCATGGCGTATTTGCTCCAAAAATCGTATGATGCCCTGAAAATTATCTGTGTATTCCATCCATTCGGTACTGATAAACTCTTCCCCGGCAGGGACTAATACCGGGACATCAATCCATAACAGCGGTTTATCCATAGGAAGGTATTGCGGCATCATGGAACTGAGATCAGAGAACTGGGCGTCTGAATATACAAATGAAGCCAGAAATGAGGATTCCTGGTCCAATATGGCATTGGGGGCTTCAGTTACGCACTGGATACAATGCTGTAAAAATGAGTAGTGCTCAGGAGAGTGTACCTTTGTCACGGTTTCCGTCATCGGGTGGGGACGCCAGATGAGCGCGCAGTCTTCATGTTCTTGGAACCATTTGAATATATCATTAAAAAATCTCACGGAAGATACACTGATATCATACCAGGTGTTCCAGAGAAAAACCTTTTTATCTTTTATTTTTTCCCATCCGCCTGGTAAAGCGGCGCCGTTTTTTGCCGCCTTTATGATAGGATCCATTTTGGGTATCCCGGTCACCAGCATATTCTGGCCATGGCAGCGGGAGTACCTGCGATAATATTCGTAATGCTTTTGGCTGGAGCCGAGCACCCGCCATGACACGTCATAAACATTAAGCTGGCATAACTCTTTGGGAGACTGCTCCAGGACGATATCAGTTAAAAAATAAGGTATATATACTAACCGTGTATGCGCCGCGATATGCTCCGGCCAGAACTGCGGGAGCGTACAGCTTTCATAGGGCTGGCAGATAAGCGCCAGATCCGGGCAGTCCTTTTCCAGGCTGTACTGGCTGTATCCCAGAAACGGGATGCCTAAGCGGGTAAGATAATCGCTGTAAATGACCTCCTGGCGCTGTTCGCCGTTTACAGTGGCCATGCGGAAAACGGGCGTAAGGACCACAACCGGGTCAAAGCGGGGATCATCTCTCATAAATTCATAAACGCTTTCCAGAGAATCCCATTTTTCTCCAAGCTCCGCAAAGAAGGCCACGCGGACCCGGTAGTCGATCTCGCCGGGAAGGCGGCGGATCCATTCCGGCAATTCTTCCTGCAGGGCGGCGTATGTCCGGCCGGTTTCCCACTGACGCCGGATGTTCTGCAGCCTCTCCATAAGGCTGGCGGAGCGCAGATCCCCGCGGTGTTCGGTAAGTATGCGTTCGATCCGCTCCAGCATGATTCGGCCGTTTTCATAGAGCTCCTCCTTCAGCGCGGCATTCTCCGCTGCCTGAAGGTATCCCGCCGCGTCCAGCAGGGTCTTCCCCATATTTGTGATGTAAACGAGCATGGAATATCTCATAATGAAACCCTTTCTGCTGTTGTCATTTGTGTGCACAGCCGTAGTGCTCCATCCGGACAGTATTGAACTGCCAGCGCCGAATATTTTGCCATCTGCCGCGTTGTCGTCAGTCAACGATGCCACCGCATCGCCTCCTTGCTCCGCCTTGCAGGCTGACAAAATATTCGGCGCTGGCAGTTCAATACTGTCCGGATGGAGCAGTAGTATGAAATGTTCTTGTTTTCTCTTTCATATTCCCGGAGTCTTCCCCACGCCTGATTATGTGAGAATCCGGGAACCCCTTTTAAACATCGGCTGGATTGGCGGGAAATTAAGGGGAAGTAAGCGGCAACACTCCGATTATTCACGGCCTGGCTAAAAAGCAGCCGTTCCGTGGACTGTAACGGTTGATACGCTACTATTCACGGGTAGTATTCCGCGACGTGCTTCTATAATTAATTCTCAGATAAGATATACAGAGGATTCCGGCTGCCAGAATCCGATGCCCGTTATCTCTGTGTACATCTTGAGACAGCGTTTTTATGTAATGCTCCCCCTAATGCCTTTTACTTTCTGAAAAAAAAACTGCTTAATCCATAACTGCAACACCATACAGCATATTTTGGGAAGATATTGATTCTTTCGGCAGGTTATAGTTGAATAGGTTCCGTGAATAACATTACAAGAGAGTGGACGCAGACGAAAGGGGGAAAAGGGATTGCTACCGGGCGACAGGAATACATAGTCAGGGAATTTATGCTTCACGGCATGCGGGTTTTGTGGAGTACAAAAGTCCAGGGGGTTTGAAAGATTCAGGAAATATGGTAAAATACCCTTAAATACCCAAACGACGCATTTGCACAAAAGAGGTGACACACATTGAATCTGTATAAAATCATGCTGGTTGACGATGAGGAGGAGGTGCGCAAGAGTATTATCCGCAAGATCGACTGGAGCGCGGCCGGGTTTGAAGTGATTGGAGACGCGGAAAACGGCAAGGAGGCCCTTGAAAAGATCGATCAGATTGAACCGGATGTGGTTTTAACCGACATCCGTATGCCGTACATGGACGGGCTTTCCATGGCGGAAGCGATCCGGCAGAGGCATCCGTCCATTAAGATCGTGATATTTTCCGGCTTCGACGAATTTGAGTACGCGAAAAAGGCGATCAAGCTGAATGTGATTGAATATATTTTAAAGCCGGTGAATGTGGAGGAGCTGACCGCAATCCTCAAACGAATCAAAAACAATCTGGATGAGGAGATTGAGCAGAAGCGCAACGTGAGCCTCCTGCGCGAGAGCTACGTCAAAAATCTGCCGATCATCCGGGAGCATTTCCTGAATGATCTGATCCATGGCGGGATGGATCCAAAAGAGATTCCGGAGAAGCTTAAGGAGTATCACATTGACATCGGCGGGGCGGCTGAGTGGGTGGCGGCCGCGATCCATCTGGAGCCGGATGAAAAGGTGGACCGGGCCGTTTCGCTGCACAAGGAGAGGGAGCTGATTCCCATATCCGTCCAGAACCTGATCCGGGGAAAGCTTGAGGGGCGCTACCGCTTTACCATGTTCCACTCCTCGTTTGAGAGCGTGCTGATCGCCGCGATCGACGAGAATAATACGCAGACCGGCCTGGTGGCGCTTCTGGAAGATATCTGCAAGGAGACGAGGAAGATCCTGGAGGTGACGGTGACGATCGGCGTGGGCGTGAGCTGCCCGGATCTGGCGGAGGCCGGCCTTTCGTTCCACTCTGCGTTAAACGCGCTCGGCTATCGCGCCGTGGCCGGGTCGGGCGGCGTGATCTGTATCCGCGACATGGAGCCGGTTCATTCGGAAACGCTGCAGTTCGACAGCCGGATGGAGTCCGCCCTGATTGCGGCCGTAAAATTCGGGCCGGGCGAGGCGATCCGCGCGGCCGTGGACGAGACGGTTAAAAAGATGGAGCA
Source organism: Otoolea muris (assembly GCF_943193115.1). Classification (NCBI taxonomy): domain Bacteria; kingdom Bacillati; phylum Bacillota; class Clostridia; order Lachnospirales; family Lachnospiraceae; genus Otoolea; species Otoolea muris. The sequence goes on along the minus strand of NZ_CALPCY010000001.1, from coordinate 178,188 downwards.
GGCCAGGGTGCATTACCGGCAGTATCAGGCGTATATCCTGGCAGTGATCAACGCCCTGACACAGCTCACGCAGCAGTATGACTTACAGATCAGCGACATGTTTGATGCGGAAACCGATTATTTTGAGCTGCTCGGCAAGGTGGAACAGACAGAATATATCCGCCGGCGCCTGGAGGAGATGGCGCTTCGCATCAACCGCATCATGGCGGAGGAGCGGAGCAATACGACCAAACATGTGATCCGGGAGGCCAAGCGCTATATTCAGGACAACTATCCGGATCCGGAGCTCTCGGTGGAGAAGATCTGCCGCCATTTACATATAAGCCCCGCCTATTTTTCGACGGTTTTTAAAAAGGAGACGGGACAGGCATATATCGCGTATCTGACGGATGTGCGGCTTTCACGGGCGGTGGAGCTGCTTTTGACGACGGGGGATAAGACGTACGTGATTGCGGAGAAGGTGGGGTATCCGGAGCAGAATTATTTTAGCTATGTGTTTAAAAAGAAGTTTGGGGTGTCTCCTACGAAGTATAGGGGGCAGGCGCAGGGGTGAGAGCTGTCCGCGGCGGCCTTTTCATGACCTGCCATGCCGTCATTATTAACACTTAAAGCCTTGCGGTTTATATCACGGCAAAGGCCCCGCAGAGTGGAAATATTTTCATAAATACTATGAAAAAAGACACATTCCAAAGACAGATCGCGCCGCTAGAGCGTGTTTGAAAATTGCTTTCTGGTAGCTGTGCGTGCCACTTTGTGGGAGATTTGTGCCAAATGAACGCGGCGCAGCGGGCTGCGTTAAGTGAATTTGGCACAAATATACCGCGAAGTGGGGCGTGCAGATGCCAGGAATGAATTTTCAAACACGCTCTAAAAGGGGGAACATAAAAATTGAAAGAGCGCAAAAGAGAAAACCGCCTTTTCAACACCAGCATCCGCACCGCGATTTTCATCTATTTCACAGTAACCGCCCTGGCAGCCGGCCTTTTGATCACATTTTTCCTCTACAAACGCCTATCCAACCAGGTGCTGGAGGTGGTGCGGGAGGAGAACCAGAGCCTGATCGGACAGGCGGCGCGGTCGGTGGAGTCGTATCTTCGGACCGTGATGAAGCTGTCGGATTCTCTGTATTACGGCGCGGTGAAGAATGCGAATCTGGCTACGCAGTCGATCTATGACGAGCTGATGCTCCTGTATGACAGCAATAAGGACAATGTGGACAATATCGCCCTGTTTTCGGAGGATGGGAGCCTGGTGGAGGCCGCTCCGGCGGCCCGTGTCAAGGCAAATGTGGATGTGACGAAGGAGGACTGGTTTCTGGCGGCGCTGGAAAAGACGGAGAACCAGCATTTTTCACTTCCTCATGTGCAGTATATCTTTGACGGCGGCGAGGATCAGTACCGATGGGTGATCTCGCTTTCGCGGGCGGTGGAACTGACGCGGGGAACCTCCACTTCGCAGGGAGTCCTTCTGGTGGATGTGAGTTACTCGAGCCTGGAACAGCTTTTTGACGGGATCACCATGGGAACAGGGGGATACGTGTATCTGATGAGCGGAGACGGGGAGCTTTTGTACCATCCGAAGATGCAGCTCATTGATTCCGGGCGCGTGAAGGAGAACCACCGAGCGGCTGCGGGGTACCGGGACGGGAACCACCTGGAGGAATTTGAGGGCGCGAGCCGCATTGTGGCTGTGAAATCCATTGGCTATACGGGCTGGAAGGTGGTGGGCGTCACGCCGGAGCATGTGGTTTCCTTAAATACCATCCGCACCCGGCTGTTTATTGTGTTTCTGATCGCGCTGATTCTGTTTGTCCTGGCCCTGATCAACGCCTACATTTCCTCGCGCATCACGGATCCCATCAAGGAGCTGGAGAAATCGGTAGGCGTGCTGGAGGAGGGAAATTTAGACGCGCCGGTTTATATCGGCGGTTCGTATGAGATCCGGCGCCTGGGGAAATCGATCGGGGATATGGCGGCCCAGATCCGCGTTCTGATGCAGGATATTGTGCGGGAACACGAGGCCAAGCGCAAGCAGGAATTCGACACCCTGCAGTCGCAGATCAACCCGCATTTCCTCTATAATACGCTGGATATTATTGTGTGGATGATTGAAAATGAGCAGAAGGCCGAGGCCGCCCAGGCTGTGACGGCGCTGGCGCGTTTTTTCCGCATCAGCTTAAGCCGGGGAAAGAGCATTATCACGCTCGGAGACGAGCTGGAGCATGTGCGCAGCTACTTAATGATTCAGCATATGCGCTTTAAAAACAAGTTTTCCTATGAGATCCGTGCGGAGGAAGGGCTCCTGGGGCTTGGGAGCATCAAGCTGATGCTGCAGCCTCTGGTGGAGAATGCGATCTACCACGGAATGGAATTCATGGACGGGGACGGGGAGATCCTTGTGGCGGCGTGGAAAGACGGGGAAGAGCTGTATGTGCAGGTGAGCGACAACGGGCTGGGCATGACGGAGCGGCAGGTGGAACGGCTTTTTAGCGACGGCCCGCATACGGCCTCCCCCAAGGGATCGGGGATCGGCGTGAAAAATGTAAACGAGCGGATCAAGCTGTATTTCGGCGAGGAATACGGCCTGTCGATTGAGTCTGAGCCGGATGAGGGGACGAAAGTCCTGCTTCACCTGCCGGCGGCGCCTTACGAGGAGGCGGCCCGGAAAGAATGGGGGATGGCGGCGCTGTTTGATGGCTGAGAGAGGGGGGAGCGGATGTTAAAACGGGAGAAGCTTTTGTGGGCGCTGTTTGCGGGGATTCTGGCAGTCCTTTACCTTTTGTCCTCCACGGATCTGATTATAAAGGAAAAGAAGACGGAGATCTATACGGTGTCTGTGATCATCAGCGACACATCCGATGAATGTTACGGGAGCTTCAAAAAGGGCGTGGAACAGGCGGCGGCCGAATATAATGTCGATATCCGTTTCATCACCCTGTATGAAAAGGGGGACAGCGCGCAGCAGATGGAATTTCTGAGGCGGGAGATCGACGACGGGACCGGGGCCGTGATTCTGGAGCCGGCGGATCCGGCGGAGTGCAGGAGGCTTCTCGACTCCTTTACCCCCGGAAGCCCTGTGATTGTGACCGGAAGCCTGATTCACAGCGACCGGGCGGCGGCCTGCGTCAGCGTGGACGCCTCCCTTGCGGGGCGCAGGCTGGGGGAGGCGGTATCCCGGGACGGCGCGCCCGGCCGTTTCGTTGCGGTTTTTACGGAAAATCTGGACTACGGAAGCGTCCGGGAGCTGTATGACGGCTTTTTGTCCGCTCTTGACGGACAAAACGGCGAAATCTGCCTGTATGAGACGTCAAAGGGAGAACACATGGAGGAGGCGGTGAGATCCCTGTCGTCAAAGGGGGAAAGGGCGGCCGTCGTGGCTCTGGATCCTTCCAGCACCCGGGAAGCGGCGAAGCTTTTGGAGGAGGAACCGTTTTACAGAGAATCTGTTGCCGCGCTCTACGGGACAGGCGCTACGCCGGCGCTGTTAAACAGCCTCGATCAGGGCGTGATCCGGGGCCTTCTGACAAGCAATGCATTTGACAACGGATATCTGTGCGTGGAACAGGCGGTGGGCGCGATCCGCAGGCAGAGCATTGAAGCAGTGATCCTATTGGATTCATATTTTATTGAAAAAGACGATTTGCGGGATCGGCAGTACGAAAAAATGCTGTATCCGATGAGTTAGAAACAGCCTTTTTCGCTGCAGCTAGTACAGCGTTGCTTAAATTTCAGTGAATACATTGCTTGATATCGGTGTCATCTGTGCGTCTGCGAAGCGACGGCGTAGTGGCGCCTACGTCTAGCTTCGCAGGCGTGCAGAGGGCGCTGATAGCGAGTGATTTATTCACTGGAATTTAGGCAATGCTGTACTAGCCTGAATGTACTCCCAAAGTCCGCCGCGCCTGCCTATGGGTCTGATTTTCCGGGAGTTCATCTGGCTGAAGGAGAGGAATACGAATGAAGAAACGATACGCTTTTCTGGCCGCGGCGGCCGTCTCATTCACGGCCGCGGCGCTTTTCTGGCAGAGCCGGACGCAGAGCCGGAACGAAGAAAATAAGGAGATCCGGATCGGGATTGCCCTGTACCGGGGGAATGATCCGTTTATTAACAGCCTGCGCTCCCAGATTGAGGACAGGGCCAAGGAGTACGAGCAGGCGACAGGGATCAAGGTCGTGCTGGACGTAGCGGATCCCAAGGGAAACCAGAACACCCAGAACAGCCAGGTAGAGCGCTTTCTCTCACTGGGCTGCGACGCCCTGTGCGTAAACATGGTTGATCGCTCGGCGGCCTCGTATGTGATCAACAAAGCCATGGACGCCGACGTTCCGGTGATATTCTTTAACCGTGAGCCCGTGGAGGAGGATATGAAGCGCTGGGAGCGCCTTTACTATGTCGGTGAAAATGCCAGGGAATCCGCCGTTCTCCAGGGCACAATCCTGGCAGACGCCTGGAAGGCGGATCCGCTTTCCCTTGATCTCAACGGAGACGGAAGGGTGAGCTACGTCCTTTTAGAAGGCGAGAGCAGCCATCAGGACTCCTTAATCCGCACGGAGTGGTCTGTCCAGACCTTAAAAGACGGGGGAATTCCCATCGAACGCCTCACCGGCGGCATTGCCAACTGGGATCGCAGCCAGGCATCGGCCCTCATGGGCCAGTGGCTGGAGGAATTCCCGGGGCAGATCGAGCTCGTCATCTGCAACAACGACGAGATGGCGCTGGGCGCCGCCGACGCGCTCGAACGCGCAGAAGAAGGCCGTCCCATCCGGATCGTAGGCATAGACGGCACGCCGCAGGGCCTGGAGGGCGTCAAAAAAGGGAAGCTTTTCGGAACCGTGCGCTGTGACATCAGAGAGTATGCGGAGATCATTTTTGAAATCGCCGCCGCAGAAGCCCTGGGACAGGATGTCCGCGGGCAGATTGAGCTTACAAGCGGCATTTACTACGAGTGCGGGCAGGAAGCGGTGACAGGGGAGGATTTGCAGTAAAGTGAGAAGACCCGCTCCTGTGAAATTTGACGATTTTTGGAAGAACCTACAAAAAAAATCCCTTCAAGCGCCTGAATCTGAAAAATTTTTATAAAAGTGCGAAAAAAATCATATGGAAATTTACAAAAAATCCAGGTATAATAAACGTGTCGGTAAGTAAAAACCGACAAAATAAACAGACCAAGGGAGGATCTATTATGAAACTGAAAAAAGTGATGGCAGTCAGCCTTGCAGCAGCGATGGCCCTTTCCATGACGGCATGCGGCGGCGGAAGCAGCCAGCCAGCAGAGACGCCCGCGCCGACTGAAGCGGCGGCGAAGGAAGAGACAAAGGCAGAAGAAGCGGCTGACGCGGCTACGGAAGCGGCGGAGTCAGTTGCAGAGGCTGTGGAAGGAAAGGATCCGGCTGAGATAAAGGTTGGTATTTCCATTTACCAGTTTGCTGATAACTTCATGACCCTTTACCGCACAGAGTTAGAGAACTACTTAGTAAATGAGCTTGGCCTTAAGAAGGAGAACATCTCCATCATGGACGGCAAGAACGACCAGGGCGAGCAGATGAACCAGATCCGCAACTTTATCACACAGGGCTGCGATGTTCTGATCGTAAACCTGGTACAGGCTTCCTCTGAGCCGACCGTTACCGAGGAGTGCGCGGCAGCGAACATCCCGGTTGTTTATATCAACCGTGAGCCGGAGACAGAGAGAGAGCAGGCGTGGGTAGACGAGGGGATCAAAGCTACCTACGTGGGCGCGGATGCCAGACAGTCCGGAACCTTCCAGGGCGAGGAGATTGCAGAGCTTGAGAACAAGGGCGACGCAGACGGCGACGGCGTGGTCCGCTACATCATGGTACAGGGCGATCCGGAGAACGTAGACGCTCAGTACAGAACCGAGAAATCCATCGAAGCCTTAACCGCCGCGGGCGTTGAGGTAGAAGAGCTTGTAAAGATGCGCGGCGACTGGGATCAGACCAAAGGCCAGGAGATCACCGCGAACGCATTGTCACAGCACGGAGCAAAGATCGACGTTGTATTCTGTAACAACGACGCCATGGCTCTTGGCGCTCTGCAGGCCATCGAGGCAGCAGGCAGAAAGGTAAATGAGGACATTTATCTGGTAGGCGTGGACGCTCTTGTTGAGGCGGTTGAGAACGTTATGAACAATAAGATGACCGGTACGGTATTCAACGATTACTTTGGACAGGCCCACACGGCGGCTGACGTTGCCCTTGACTTCGTAAACGGCAAGGACGTTGAGAACGTATACATGGTTGACTATGTAAAGGTTACGACTGAGAACGCAGAAGAGATTCTCGAACTGATCAAGTAATCATCCGCAGGGCGGGAAATAGACAAAGAAACGTCGGGTGTGTCCTCAAAAGACACACCCGATTTTATGAAAGGAGAGAATGGGATGGCAGAGTACAGACTGGAAATGCGTGGAGTTTCCAAAAGCTTCCCCGGCGTGAAGGCCCTGGACGGGATCAACTTAAAGGTCCGTCCCGGCACGGTCCATGCGCTGATGGGCGAAAACGGCGCGGGAAAATCCACCCTGATGAAATGCCTTTTCGGCATTTATCACATGGATGAGGGCGAGGTTTACCTGGACGGGGAGAAGGCGGAGATCCACAATCCGGACGAGGCCCTTCACAAGGGCATGGCCATGGTACATCAGGAGCTGCAGCCGATACCTGAGAGAACGGTGGCAGAGAATATGTACGCCGGCCGTTATCCGATGAAAAGCATCGGCCCCTTTAAGATGGTGGACCACAAAAAGATGTTTGAGGAGACGGAGAAATGGCTGAATGATGTAAAGATGCCGTATAATCCGAAGGCAAAGCTGGGAACCATGTCCATTGCGCAGATGCAGTCCGTTGAGATTGCAAAAGCAGTCTCCCTTCAGGCCAGAGTCGTGATACTGGATGAGCCGACCTCCTCCCTCACGGACAATGAGGTGGAAGCGCTGTTCCGCATTATCCGGGACTTAAAATCAAGAGGCGTTTCCCTCATTTACATTTCCCATAAGATGGCTGAGATCCGGGAGATCTGCGATGATATCACCATCATGCGCGACGGCACGTACGTAGGTTCCTGGAACATGGCGGATATCACCGACGATGAGATTGTAAAACAGATGGTGGGCCGTGAGCTGACGAATATCTATCCGCCCAAGAACGACGCCCAGGCGGGCGAGGTGCTTCTTGATGTGCGGGACTATTCAAGCATCCATGCGCGTTCCTTCCAGGACTGTTCCTTTCAGCTTCGCCGCGGCGAGATTCTGGGCTTTGGCGGCCTGGTGGGCGCGCAGAGGACAGAGCTCATGGAAGCCATTTTCGGTATACGCCATATCATAAAGGGCGAAGTGTACATCAAAGGGCAGAAGATGAATATCAGGCGTCCGCAGGATGCGATCCGCGGCGGGATCGGCATGATCACCGAGGATCGGCGCGGAACCGGTATTCTGGGATGCTTATCCATTGCGGATAACGTATCCATTTCCTCGCTGGATCAGTATGTGGAGATGGGAGTAAAGCTGAACAGAGGCAAGATCGAGAAGCTGGTTCAGGAAAATGTGGCGAAGCTCTCCATCAAAACGCCCAGCAGCAAGACGCTGATCCAGTCCCTGTCAGGCGGCAACCAGCAGAAAGTCCTGATTTCCAGATGGCTGGCCAATAATCCGGATATCCTGATTCTGGATGAGCCGACCCGCGGTATCGACGTTGGCGCGAAATACGAGATTTACCAGATCATGATCGATCTGGCCAAGCAGGGCAAGGGCATTATCATGATTTCCTCCGAGATGCCGGAGCTGATCGGAATGTCCAACCGGATACTCGTTATGTGCAACGGCCATATCACAGGCGAAGTGCAGGGCGATGAGGCAACACAGGAGCGTATCATGAGCTACGCGACCCAGTTCTAGGACAGGAGGAAGAGAAAATGGATAGCAAGAAAGTCAATGTTAAAGACATATTGATCAACAATGGTATTATTATACTGATTCTTCTCATGGTGATCTTTGTGGGAGTGACCAAGGAGAATTTCTTCAGTATCGGCAACTTCAGCAACATTTCCATCAACGTAGCCTGCCGGTTCATCATCGCCGTCGGCGTATCGGGATGTCTGATCACAAAGGGAACCGACCTTTCCGCCGGGCGCGCCGTGGGCCTTGCCGCCTGCGTGGCAGGAACATTGCTCCAGAGAGCGGACTACAGCGGCCGCTTTGAGCTGACCAAGAATTTCCCGGAATTAAACGTATGGCTGATTCTGTTAATCTGCGTCGCCGTGTGCTGTATCTTCGGATTGATCAATGGTATTGTGATCGCGTACTTAAGCGTGCCGGCCTTCATCGGCACCCTGGGCATGCAGATGATCGTGTACGGAATCAACCTTGTGTATACAAAATCCGTGCCGTTAGGCGGCTACCGCAGCGATTATACGAACATAGCAAACGGAAGCTTTCTGGGGATTCCGTATCTGTTCATCATCGCGATTGTGATCGGGCTGATCATGTGGTTTGTATATAATTATACGCGCCATGGAAAATACATGTACGCCATCGGCGGCAACGAAGCGGCTGCTGAGGTGGCGGGCGTGAATGTAAAGAAGACGAAGATTATTATTTATGTGACCGCGGCGGCATTGTATGCGATTGCAGGATTTTTGCTGGGAGCGAAATCCGGCGGCGCGGGCGTAAATACCGGAAGCGGCTATGAGCTGGAGGCCATCGCAGCCTGTACGATCGGCGGCGTATCGGTAAACGGCGGTATCGGGCGCGTATCCGGGATCGTAATCGGCGTGCTGGTGTTTGAGCTGCTGAAGACCTGCCTGCAGTTTTTGGGCATTGACCCGAACTATCAGTTTATTGCGCAGGGTATTGTAATCGTAGTGGCGATTGCTTTGGATATTCGGAAATACATTGCAAAGAAATAGAGCAGTGCAAAAATAAAGGCCAGAAGCGCCGCGTCGTGCTTGCACGAAAGCGGCGTTTCTGGCCTTTATTTTTATAGGGCGAAGCCCGGAGCAGCGAGATGGAGCGAAGCGGAATCGAGCTGCGCGCACTGCGGGGTGGAGAGACGCGGCAGGAATTAGAGGGAGCGAATCCTTTAATCATTTGCGGGAAGGAAAAGTCGCGAGGGGCCCGCCCGTGTCATGGTTCTATATCCAACGGAACCCCGCTTTCGCTCAGAGAAAAGCGCAGCGGACACTAAGGAACTGTGCAAAAATAAATTTACCATCTTGCTTGTCTATTTCTCCGACAGCACGAAACAAAAATCAGTTACATAGCCCGCTATGCGCCTGATTTTTGTTCCGCACTCTCGAAGAAATATCCGGCGCAATCTGGTAAACTTATTTCTGCACAGTTCCTTAGCTCGAAAAGATCTCGCTAAATGCCGGCGGTTTTCTATGGGTTCCTTATGGATATAGAACCACGCCTCGGGCTATGTGATCGGCAGGCTATGGAACAGGATGCATCTTTAGCGCCTGCATGTTACTATCACAGAAAACAAACCTTGACTGGGCTCAGGTTCGTTTTCATATGAGAACAATAACGGCATGAAACGCAACATTAAAAAATTAATGAAAACAGCATCAAAACAACACATATTTCTTGCATTCCCCCATATCCCATGTTATCATAAAAACAAGCAAGGTTTCATATATTCTGTAAATTCTAACTATCATCTAAGCCATGGAAAGCCCTGGCATTCAGACAGACTCTTTGCTTAACCCCATAAAAAAGCAGGGAGGCTGACATCGTCCTTCCTGTACCATTAAGAAAGGAAGGATGGACATGAAAGAGAAACGTTTGTCTCCCGCCCCATGCCTGCCGGAGGAGACGGAATACAACCTCAGTGATTTTGCGCTGTTTTTATCGGTTATGAAGAACTGCGAGGCGCACAGGAATGTGCTGAGCATCATCACAGGGGAGCCGGATTTAAAGCTTGCGCAGATCCATGTGGAGGAGGTTGTCTTAAACCGGAGAGGAAGACGCGCGATCCGCTTGGATGCGTGGGCGGTGGACGCGGCCAGGAGGCAGTTTGGGACAGAGATGCAGAACGATACAGGTTCAGATGATGTGAGGAAGCGCGCGAGGTATTACCAGAGCCTTCTGGACGCGCCGTTTCTGAAATCCGGAAAAAAGACGCGGTACCGGGAACTCCCGTCAACGTATATAACATTTATCACGCAGGAGGATATATTCGGAAAGGATCAGGCAAAATATACGTTTACGGAACAGTGCGAGGAGGTTCCGGGCCTTCATCTGGAAGACGGGACAGTCAAGCTGTTTTTAAATATGGCCAGCAAGCGGGGCGATCCGGTGCTGGTGAGCCTTTTACAGTATATGAAACTCTCCCGTCTGGACAATCCGGAGATACTGGTAAGGGATGAACGGATCGTGAGGCTGGATGAGATAGTGAGGGAAGTGAAGAAATCCGAGGAATGGGAGGATGTGAAGATGAGTATATTGTCAGTTGGAATTGAGATGGGCAGGCGGGAAGGAGAAAAACGAGGGATAAAGCGGGGAGAAAAGAGAGGAGAGAGGCGTGGAATAAAACAGGGAAAAAGGCAGGGAGAAGAAAAGATGGCTAAACTGATCATGCAGTTGAATGAGGACGGCCGTTTATCCGACATAATCAGAATTTCACAGGACGAAGAATACCGCCAGAAGCTTTATATGGAGTACCATATTATGTAAAAAGAGTAATCACAGATAAATCGGGCAGAAATATAAAAGTATAAGCCGTTTATTCGTATAAAAGGAATATGAGAAAACAACCTATTTTCTTGCATTCCCCCATATCTCATGTTATCATAAAAACAAGCAAGGTTTCATATATTCTGTAAATTCTAATCATCATCTAAGCCATGGAAAGTCCTGGCATTCAGACAGACTCTTTGCTTAACCCCATAAAAAAGCAGGGAGGCTGGCAATCATCCTTCCTGTACCATTAAGAAAGGAAGGATGGACATGAAAGAGAAACGTTTGTCTCCCGCCCCATGCCTGCCGGAGGAGGCGGAATACAACCTCAGTGATTTTGCGCTGTTTTTATCGGTTATGAAGAACTGCGAGGCGCACAGGAATGTGCTGAGCATCATCACAGGGGAGCCGGATTTAAAGCTTGCGCAGATCCATGTGGAGGAGGTTGTCTTAAACCGGAGAGGAAGACGCGCGATCCGCTTGGATGCGTGGGCGGTGGACGCGGCCAGGAGGCAGTTTGGGACAGAGATGCAGAACGATACGGGTTCAGATGATGTGAGGAAGCGCGCGAGGTATTACCAGAGCCTTCTGGACGCGCCGTTTCTGAAATCCGGAAAAAAGACGCGCTACCGGGAACTCCCGTCAACGTATATAATATTTATCACGCAGGAGGATATATTCGGGAAGGATCAGGCAAAATATACGTTTACGGAACAGTGCGAGGAGGTTTCGGGGCTTCATCTGGAAGACGGAACAGTCAAGCTGTTTTTAAATATGGCCAGTAAGCGGGGCGATCCGGTGCTGGTGAGCCTTTTACAGTATATGAAACTCTCCCGTCTGGACAATCCGGAGATACTGGTAAGGGATGAACGGATCGTGAGGCTGGATGAGATAGTTAGGGAAGTGAAGGAATCAGAGGAATGGGAGGATGTGAAGATGAGTATATTGTCAGTTGGAATTGAGATGGGCAGGCGGGAAGGAGAAAAACGAGGGATAAAGCGGGGAGAAAAACGAGGGGAGAAAAAACTGGCCAGGCTGATTATGCTGTTAAATGAGGACGGCCGCTCATCCGATATGGTCAGAGCGTTGCAGGACGAAAAATATCGCCGGAAGCTTTATATGGAATACCATATTATGTAAGAAAGAGAAAGGGAGCTCCGGATCGGCGCACATCCCGAAATTGACGGGCAAGGCAATACGCATCCGCTTTTATACATGACATTAACCCGGACGCCGGAAAAATAAAATAAAAAAAGTATTGCATAATTATTCTCGATGAGGTATAATTATGCCAATTTCAGAGCAGCCCATTTTCAGACAGAATGGGCTGCCGCTGTTTTCTTCTTCGCCCCGCGCATGCGGCGCAGGAAGAAAACAGGAAAGATAAAAAAATCAGGCCGGATCGGTTCAGGAAATGGAAACGGGCCCGTCCGGGATAAACAATCGGAGGAGAACTATTATGGAAAAGAAATACAACAAAATCGTGCTTGCATACTCAGGCGGCCTGGATACATCGGTGCTGATCCCGTGGCTGAAGGAGAATTACGGCTGCGAGGTGATCGCGGTTTCTGCCGATGTGGGGCAGGGAGCGGAGCTGGACGGGCTGGAGGAGAAGGCTATTAAGACAGGCGCGTCGAAATTATATATTGAGGATTTGAAGAAGGAATTTGTGGAGGATTATATCATCCCGACCATGAAGGCAGGCGCGGCGTATGAGCACTACCTTCTGGGGACCTCGTTTGCGCGTCCGATCATCGCGAAGCGGATCGTGGAGATCGCAAAGAAGGAGGGCGCGGACGCGATCTGCCATGGCTGCACGGGCAAGGGAAATGATCAGGTTCGTTTTGAGCTGGCGATCAAGGCGTTTGCGCCGCAGATGGATGTGATCGCGCCGTGGCGGTTCTGGGAACTGAATTCCAGGGAGAAGGAGATTGCTTACGCCGAGGCGCACAAGATTCCGTTAAAGATCACAAAGGAGACGAATTATTCCAAGGATAAGAACCTGTGGCACTTATCCCATGAGGGGCTGGATCTGGAGGATCCGGCGAACGAGGCGCCGATCAGCCGTCCGGGCTTTTTGGAGCTGGGCGTTTCGCCGGAGATGGCGCCGGATCAGCCGACGTATGTGACCATCCACTTTGAAAAAGGCGTTCCCACGAGCGTGGACGGAAAAGAGATGGGCTGCATGGAGATCATTGAGGTCTTAAATAAGCTGGGCGGCGAGAATGGCTGCGGGATCCTTGATCTGGTGGAAAACCGCCTGGTGGGTATGAAGAGCCGCGGCGTGTATGAGACGCCTGGCGGAACCATTCTCTATAAGGCGCATGAGAAGCTGGAGGAGATCACGCTGGATAAGGAGACGCAGCACTATAAGCAGCAGCTTGCGTTAAAGTTTGCGGATCTGGTATACAACGGACAGTGGTATACGCCGCTCAGAAAGGCGATGAGCGCTTTTGTGGACTCCACGCAGGAGACGGTGACAGGCGATGTGAAGCTGAAGCTTTATAAGGGGAACATCATTCCGGCTTCGGTTACGTCTCCCTACAGCTTATACTCCGCGGACATGGCGACCTTTGACGAGGACGACTGCTACAACCAGGCGGATTCCGCTGGCTTTATAAGCCTGTTCGGCCTGCCAATCAAGGTGCGCGCTCTGAACGATCAGGCGCTGTCTGCCAAGACGGGAACGCATTTCCCGGGTGTGGAATAGTCAGCGCGGAATAGCAGTCAGTGTGGAATGGCCGCGGTTCACACGCCGGAGCGTGTTTGAAACATGCTTTTTGCCGGATGCGCGCGTCACTTTGGGTGAGATTTGGGCCAGATGGGCGCGGCGTGCGCGGCAGGCATAATATGTGTCAGAACAGGACATGGTAATAAAGGAGCATAGATAAATGGCAAAGCTGTGGGCAGGGCGTTTCGGGAAAGAGACGGATCTGGAAGTAAATGACTTTAATTCCTCCATATCCTTTGACTGCCGTCTGTATAAGGAGGATATCACCGGCTCCATGGCCCATGCGGCCATGCTGGGAAAGCAGGGGATCATCGCTGAGGACGAGGCGGATCGGATTACAGAGGGGCTGCAGGGGATTCTGCAGGATATTGAGAACGGGACGATTGAATTTTCGCAGGAGTATGAGGATATCCACATGAATGTGGAACATATCCTGACCGAGCGGATCGGGGACGCGGGCAAGCGTCTCCACACGGCCCGCTCGAGAAACGATCAGGTGGCGCTGGATCTGCGCCTGTATGTGAAAAAGGAGATTGCGGCCATCAAGGGGCAGGTTCTGCAGTTTATGAAGGCCCTGTGCGGGAGCGCGAAGAAGAATACGGAGACGGTGATGCCGGGCTACACGCATCTGCAGCGCGCGCAGCCGGTGACTTTTGGCCACTATATGATGGCCTATGCCAATATGATGAAGCGCGACGTGATCCGCCTGGAAAACTGCCTGGAGGGCATGGACGATATGCCGCTCGGCTCCGGCGCGCTGGCCTCCACCACGTACCCCATTGACCGCGATTTTGTGAGGGAGAGGCTGGGCTTTGCGCGGATAACGGATAATTCGCTGGACGGCGTGTCGGATCGCGATTACTGTGTGGAGCTCTGCTCGGCGCTCTCGATCCTGATGATGCATCTGTCGCGGTTTTCGGAGGAGATTATCGCGTGGTGTTCGTGGGAGTTTAAGTTTGTGGAGCTGGATGACGCATTTTCCACGGGATCGTCGATCATGCCGCAGAAGAAGAACCCGGATGTGTGCGAGCTGGTGCGCGGCAAGACGGGGCGCGTCTATGGTTCCCTTTTTACCTTACTCACCGCGTTAAAGGGGCTTCCGCTGGCGTATAATAAGGATATGCAGGAGGACAAGGAGGCGGTCTTTGACGCGATCGATACGGTAAAGCAGTGCCTGCGCGTCCTTACGCCGATGTTTGCCACCATGGAACTGCGGAAGGATAACATGGAGCGGGCGGCGTTAAAGGGCTTTATCAATGCGACGGACTGCGCCGATTATCTGACGAAAAAGGGCATGCCGTTCCGCGACGCCTACAAAACTGTGGGCCGGCTTGTGGGAGAGTGTGTGAAACGCGACTGCGCGTTATCGGATCTGACGCTTCCGGAGCTTCGGGCGCATTCGGAGCTGTTTGAGGCGGATGTGTATGAGGCCATTGATTTAAAAACGTGCGTGCGCGGCAGGAAGGCGCCCGGCGGGCCGGCCCCGGAGGAGGTGTCGCGCCAGATTGCGGCGATTGAGGCATTTATAGGAAAACGGGAGGAGTGACGGCCGTGACGGCAGAAAAACCAAAGATTTATATTGACGGGAAGGAAGGCACAACGGGCCTCCAGATATATGATCGCCTGGCGGCGCGGGACGATATCCGGCTGCTCCTGATTGATGAGGAAAAGCGCAAGGATACGGATGAGCGGAAAAAGCTTATCAATGAGGCGGATCTGGTTTTTCTCTGCCTTCCCGACGCGGCCGCTGTGGAGGCCGTGTCGCTTGTGGAGCGGGAGACGGTCCGCGTTATCGATGCTTCCACGGCGCACCGGACAGCGGCGGGCTGGGCGTACGGCCTGGCGGAGCTTTCACAGATGTACCGGGAGAGGATAAGGGAGTCAAAGCGGATCGCCAATCCCGGCTGCCATGCCACGGGATTTATCACCGCCGTGTACCCTCTGGTGCAAAAGGGGATTGTGCCGGCGGACTATCCGCTGTCCGCGTTTTCCCTGACCGGCTATTCCGGCGGCGGCAAAAAGATGATTGCGGAGTATGAGTCAGAGGAAAAGCCGGAGAGCCATTTTTCACCCCGCATCTACGGGCTGAATTTAAAGCACAAGCATCTGCCGGAGATGCAGGCCGTCTGCGGACTTTCCCGTCCCCCGGCCTTCTGCCCGGTGGTGGATGATTATTATAAGGGGATGGCTGTGACGGTGACGTTTGAAAACCGCTTGCTGAACGGGTGTCCGTCTGCTGCGGACCTATGCGCCTGCCTGGCCGAATGGTATGAGGGGCAGAAGCTCGTAAAGGTTCATCCCTTTGGCTATGAGGGCATGATCGCGGCCGGGAGCATGGCCGGAAGCGATGTCCTGACCCTGATTGTGAACGGGCATGCGGATCAGACCATGGTAACCGCCCTGTTTGACAATCTGGGCAAGGGCGCTTCCGGCGCGGCGGTCCAAAATATGAATCTGGCGCTGGGATTTGAGGAGACAACGGGGCTGAATGTGTAAGACTTCGGTTAAATGTGCGAGGTTTCGTAAAATATGTAAGGTTTCGTTCGAATATGTAAGGTTTCATTTAGTTATGGAAGTGAGGAAAAGGCATGAAAATCATAGAGGGCGGCGTATGCGCTGCAAAGGGTTTTAAGGCGGGCGCAATGCGCTGCGGGATCCGCAAGTCCCAGACCAAGAAGGATCTTGCAATGATCCTTTCAGATTGTGAATGTAACGCTGCAGCCGTGTATACGACGAACCGGGTCAAGGCGGCGCCTATTCTCCTGACAAAGGAGCACCTGGCCAACGGGAAGGCCAGGGCTGTGATCGTGAACTCCGGCAATGCCAACGCCTGCGCGCCGTTTGGCATGGAAAACGCCAGGAGGGAGGCCGCGGCCGCGGCCCGGGCGCTGGGCGTGGAGGCAGAGGATGTGATTGTGGCCTCCACGGGCGTGATCGGCCAGACCTTAAACGTGGAGGCAATCGAGGAGCACGCAGGCAGTATGGAAATGAAATACGACAATTCCATGACGGCCGCGGAGGCGATCATGACCACAGACACAAAGGTTAAAACCATTGCCGTGGAGTTTGAGGCCGGGGGAACCGTCTGCCATATGGGCGGCATCTGCAAGGGCTCCGGCATGATCCATCCCAATATGGGAACCATGCTGGCCTTTATCACCACAGACTGCGCGATCACGGCAGAGCAGATGCAGAAGGCATTGCTCGACGAGGCGCGGATCACCTTTAACCGGGTTACCGTGGACGGCGATACCTCCACCAACGATATGTGCGCGCTCCTGTCCAACGGCATGGCCGGGAACGCGGAGATCGCGGCAGAGGGCGCGGATTATACGGCGTTTCGCGAAGCGCTCCACGTGATCACAGAGGATCTGGCCCGCAAGATTGCCGGGGACGGCGAGGGCGCGAGCAAGCTGATGACCTGCTCCGTGTCCGGCGCGGCGGATGAGGAGACGGCGGAGCGCCTGGCAAAATCCATCTGCTCCTCGTCGCTTGTCAAGGCCGCGATGTTCGGCTCAGACGCCAACTGGGGGCGGGTTCTCTGCGCCATGGGCTATTCCGGCACGCCCTTTGACACAGAGGCCGTCACCGTGGAATTTGCCTCCAAAGAGGGCTGCGTCGCCGTTTGCGAGCAGGGAAGAGGGCTCGATTTTGACGAGGATCTGGCAAAGAGAATCTTAAGCCAGGAGGAAGTGGAGATCCGCGTAACTCTCAAGGAGGGCGGCGGGGCCGTGACCTGCTGGGGCTGCGATTTGACGTATGATTATGTGAA
This sequence comes from Otoolea muris, assembly GCF_943193115.1. Taxonomy (NCBI): domain Bacteria; kingdom Bacillati; phylum Bacillota; class Clostridia; order Lachnospirales; family Lachnospiraceae; genus Otoolea; species Otoolea muris. Next base: position 160,995 of record NZ_CALPCY010000001.1, on the reverse strand, counting down.
AATAAATGGAGATTATCGGTCATGATGAATTTAAAACCGGAGATGCGGGCGGAAACGCTGGTGGAGGCCCTGCCCTATATCCAGGAATACGCCGGGGAAATTATTGTGGTGAAATACGGCGGGAACGCCATGATCAACGAGGAGTTAAAGGAAGCGGTGATCGAGGACATCGTTCTTTTGAATCTGGTGGGTATAAAGGCAGTGCTGGTACACGGCGGCGGCCCGGAGATTTCCGAGATGCTGAAAAAAATCGGAAAAGAGTCTAAATTTGTCAAGGGACTGCGCTATACGGACCAGGAAACCATGGACATTGTACAGATGATCCTCTGCGGCAAGGTCAACAAGAACCTGGTTTCCCTCTTTGAAAAGGCCGGAGGCCGCGCCGTGGGCCTGGCCGGCATGGACGGGGGGCTCTTTAAGGCTGTCCGGCTAGCCGATCCGGACGGGACTGATTACGGCTATGTGGGCGAGATCCGGGAGGTCAATGAGCAGATCATCCTCAACATGCTGGAGGAGGGCTTTATCCCGGTCGTATCCTCCGTGGCGGCCGGTATGGACGAGGATACGAATTACAATATCAACGCTGATACGGCGGCCGAGAAGCTGGCCGTGGCCTTAAAGGCCAAAAAGCTGATCCTTCTGACCGACGTGCGCGGGCTTATGCGGACGCCGGGCGATGACAGCACCCTGATTCCGGAATTAAAGGTGTCCGAGGTTCCGGTGCTTATCAAGGCAGGCGTCATTTCCGGGGGCATGATCCCCAAGGTAGAGTGCTGCGTGGAGGCCGTGCGCCAGGGCGTGGAGCGGGCCAATATCCAGGACGGGAGAGTGCCGCACTCGATTTTGATTGAGCTGCTCAGCGACGACGGCGTGGGAACTATGTTTTCATAGTCCGGCGGCTTATCTGCCTGAAGCGTATCAGATAAGCAGGCGGTTCTTTTGCCTGAAGCATATCAGGCGGGCAGGCGGCTCTTTTGCCTGAAGCATATCAGGCGGGCAGGCGGCTCTTTTGCCTGAAGCATATCAGGCGGGCAGGCGGTTCTTTTGCCTGAAAACCATCAGATAAGCAGGCGGCTGTCCGTATCAAATACCATTAGAATGGCGGGAGGTAGAAGGAAGATGACATTTCAGGAATTGAAGACAGAGGAAGAGACGTATTTAATGCATACATACAACCGCTTCCAGATTGCGCTGGAGCGCGGAGAGGGCGCGACGCTCTGGGACGTGGAGGGGAAATCCTATATTGATCTGACCTCCGGGATCGGCGTGAACTGTCTGGGGCACAACCATGAGGGGCTGATCCATGCCCTGACAGAGCAGGCCCATAAGGTGATGCACGTATCAAACCTTTACTACACCGAGCCGATGGCGCGGGCGGCAAAGGCCCTTGTCACCTCCTGCGGTATGGGAAAGGTATTCTTTTCCAATTCCGGGGCCGAGGCCAATGAGGGCATGATCAAGCTCGCCAGGAAGTATTCCTTTGACAAATACGGAGAGGGAAGAAATAAGATCATTACCTTAAAACAGTCTTTCCACGGCCGTACGGTGACGACCTTAAAGGCCACGGGGCAGGACAAATTCCATCAGTATTTCTTCCCCTTTACCGAGGGCTTTGACTATGCGGCGGCCAATGACATGGACGATCTGAGGGCAAAGGCCGACGCGTCCACGTGCGCGGTCATGATGGAGATGATCCAGGGAGAGGGCGGCGTGCTTCCCCTTGATAAGGCGTATGTGCAGGAGGCGAGGAAGTTCTGCGGCGAGCGCGATATCCTGTTTCTGGTGGATGAGGTGCAGACCGGGATCGGCCGTACCGGGAGCCTGTTCTGCTATGAGCAGTACGGGATTTCGCCGGATATTGTCAGCATGGCGAAAGGGCTGGGCGGCGGCGTGCCCATCGGGGCTGTGATGGCCTCCGCCGCGTGCGCGGACGTCCTGGGCGCGGGGACGCATGGGACCACCTTCGGCGGAAACCCGTTCTGCTGCGCTGCGGCCTGCACGGTGCTGTCTGTGGTCAACACTCCGGAGTTTTTAAAGGAGGTCAGGGAAAAGGGCGACTACTTAAGGAAGGCCATCCTGTCCATCGGCTCTTCTAAGATAAAGGGCGTGCGCGGCATGGGCCTGATGCTGGGGATCGCGGTCGGGGCGGATGAGAGGGCCGGGCTTGTGGCGAATCTGATGGAACACGGCGTCCTTGTGCTGACCGCCGGGACGGATACGATCCGCCTGCTCCCGCCGCTTGTGATCACATATGAAGAGATAGACACAGCCGTTTCGGCCATGAAGGAGGTATTTGGAGAATGAAACACTTATTAAAGCTTTTGGACTGCGCGCCGGAGGAGATCACTTCCATCCTTGATCGGGCGGATCAGCTCAAATACGAGAGAAAGCACGGGATTCCCCACCGGATTCTGGAGGGAAAGTCCGTGGGGCTCATTTTCCAGAAATCTTCAACCAGAACGCGGGTTTCGTTTGAGACCGGGATCTTCCAGCTGGGCGGGCAGGCGCTCTTTCTGTCCTCCCGCGACTTACAGATCGGCCGCGGCGAGCCGGTCCAGGACACTGCCCGCGTGCTTTCCCGGTATTTAGACGGTATCATGATCCGCACCTATGAGCAGAAGGAGGTCGAGGATCTGGCCAGGTACGGCTCGGTTCCGGTGATCAACGGCCTCACGGATTTCTGCCACCCGTGCCAGGTGCTGGCGGATCTCATGACCATCCGCGAGCGGTACGGCGTGCTGGACGGGCTGAAGCTGTGCTATATCGGGGACGGGAACAATATGGCCAATTCCCTGATTGTCGGCGGTCTGAAGATGAAGATGAAGGTGTCGGCCGCATGCCCGAAGGAGTACCGGCCGGATAAGACGGTGCTGGAATTCGCGGGCGGATATGAGACATTTTCCCTGACCGATGATCCGATGAAGGCGGCGGAGAATGCGGATATCGTGATCACCGATACATGGGCGTCCATGGGGCAGGAGGCGGAGAAGGAAGAGCGCATGAAAGCTTTTGCCGGGTATCAGGTGAATGAGGAGCTGATGGCGGCCGCAAGACAGGACGCCATGGTGCTGCACTGTCTGCCGGCTTACCGCGGGCAGGAGATCACGGAGAAGGTGTTTGAGGCGCATGCGGAAGAGATCTTTGAGGAGGCCGAGAACCGGCTGCATGCGCAGAAGGCGGTGCTGGCAGAGCTTTTGGGGAGTGAGCGGAGGTAGGGCTTTTTAAATACGTTCCGTGTGCATCGTATCGTGTAAATAACATGGAGAAGGCCGGATAGAATCGTGAGAGGGCCGCGTATGTTGAAAAGTATCGTTATCGGGAGTCCCGGCGCGGGGAAGAGTACGTTTGCGAGGACGCTTAAGGACTGTACGGGAATTCCGCTGTATTATCTGGATATGGTGTGGCACAGGCCGGATCGCACGAACGTATCCAGGGAGGTGTTTGACGCCGCGGTGCGTAAGATTATTGCGAGGGAACGCTGGATTGTGGATGGGAACTATCAGCGTTCCCTTGAAATGCGTTTGCAGGCGTGTGACACAGTTTTTTTGCTGGATTACCCCCGTTCGGTCTGCCTTGCCGGGGCGCAGGCGCGTGTCGGTAAGAAGCGGGAGGATCTGCCCTGGGTGGAGACAGGGCTTGATGAGGAATTCAGAAGGTGGATTTTGGATTTTCCCAGGGAGCAGCTGCCCCGGATCTATGAGCTTTTGGGGAAGTACCGGGAAGGACGGGAAATATTTGTTTTTAAGTCAAGGGGAGAGGCGGATGCGTATCTGAGGGAGCTGCAGATGGATTTGCAGCCTGACAGCCCCCAACGCGGTTAGAGCGTGTTTGAAAATTCATTCCTGGCATCTGCACGCCCCACTTCGCGGTATATTTGTGCCAAATTCACTTAACGTAGCCCACTACGCCGCGTTCATTTGGCACAAATCTCCCACAAAGTGGCACGCACAGCTACCAGAAAGCAATTTTCAAACACGCTCTAGTACAGCCCTGCACAAATAACAGTGAATTTCAGCGCCCGTTATTTATGCAGGGCTGTACGAATCCTCCCTGTGTGCTTTCAATGATACGATGCGGCATGTTAAAAGCGCCCATTGATTAAATCGTCTAATGTTATCCCATAAAAGAAATCGTGAATATGCGCATTAAATTTTTTCCACAGGGGCAGGGTGGCGCAGGCGCTTTGCCGGGGGCACAGCTCAGAATCCGGCATAAGGCAGGCCACCGGGGCAAGCGGGCCTTCCGTCAGCTCGATAATTTCGCCTACTGTATACGCTTCCCGCGGGCGGGTCAGCCTGTATCCGCCGCCTTTTCCGCGAAGCCCTTTTACAATTTTGCCTTTTACAAGTATTTTTAGTATGATCTCCAGATATTTTTCGGAAATCTCCTGTCGTTTTGATAGTTCCTTTAAGGGAACATAGCTGTCTTCCTGATTTTGGGCAAGGTCGATTAATACTCTGAGCGCATAGCGCGCCTTTGTTGAAATCATCGGAATATACCTCCTGTTTTTGTATTATACGGTTAAATAAAGAAAAGATCAATAAAAACCTATATACCTATTGACATAGTAGGTAAATAGTAATATTATATATCTAATGAAATTCTGGAGGATAAAAATGGTATATGAATTCAGAGGATTACCAGAGAAGCCTTCGGAATTGGGAAGGAGAAGATGAGTCTTCCCGGTCCGGTCGTCCGTAATCGTTCAGATAGGTCTGCGCACTTGCTGCGCTGACCGTACGAAAACGCAGCGGCAGCAGGCGTCTGCCCCCATCGCGAAGCGATTTTCATGGGCAGATGCCATAACAGTTCAGGTTATCTGAACTGTTACGGTTGTCCTGCCCGGGAAAAAGCGCAGGCCGGCGGAACAACGATGTATGAAAAAATAAGAAAGAAGGAATGTAAAATGTCAGGTTATTATCAGGGAGCCCTGGGGTTGATCGGCAACACGCCTCTGGTGGAGATGGTAAATATCGAAAAGGAGCTTGGGCTTAAGGCAACGGTTCTGCTAAAGCTGGAATATTTCAATCCGGCCGGGAGCGTAAAGGACAGAATCGCGAAAGCGATGCTGGAGGACGCCGAGAGTAAAGGGCTTTTAAAGGATGGGTCTGTTATTATTGAACCCACGTCGGGAAATACCGGGATTGGGCTGGCGTCCATCGCGGCCGCAAAGGGATACCGGATCATACTTACCATGCCGGAGACTATGAGCGCAGAGCGGAGGAATATTTTAAAAGCATATGGCGCCGAGCTGGTGCTGACGGATGGCGCGAAGGGGATGAAGGGGGCGATTGAGAAGGCGCGGGAGCTGGCAAAGGAAATCCCGGGCAGCTTCATCCCGGGACAGTTTGTAAATCCTGCGAACCCGGCGGCCCATAAAGCAGGGACAGGGCCGGAGATCTGGAGGGATACGGATGGGAAGGTAGATATTTTCATTGCAGGCGTGGGAACAGGCGGCACCATAACCGGAACCGGGGAATATCTGAAGGAGCAGAACCCGGATATCCGGATCGTGGCGCTGGAGCCTGCGGACTCTCCGGTATTATCAGAAGGAAAGGCCGGCCCCCATAAGATTCAGGGAATCGGGGCGGGATTTGTCCCGGATGTATTGAATACATCTGTATACGACGAAGTGTTCAGGGCTGAAAATGAGGATGCGTTTCAGGCGGCGAAGCTCCTTGCAAAAAAAGAAGGCATTCTGGTTGGGATTTCTTCCGGGGCGGCCCTGCACGGCGCGATTGAACTGGCAAAGCGCCCGGAGAATGAGGGAAAGGTGATCGTAGCTCTGCTGCCGGACAGCGGAGACCGGTATTATTCAACGCCTTTGTTTGCGGAATAATGAGGCGCAAAAAGGGCGGGACTGCGGAACGTAATCCGTGATGTCAGTGCAGCATTGCAGGCGTGCAGAGGGAGCTGACAGCGAGTGATGTATTCACTGGAATTCAGGCAATGCTGTGCCAGGTACGATGAAGGAGGAAATCAACATGGCAGACATAAGGGATTCTAAAAACTGGGGCTTTGAGACAAGGCAATTACATATCGGGCAGGAACAGGCTGACCCGGCCACAGACGCAAGGGCAGTGCCTATCTATGCGACGACTTCATATGTGTTCCATGATTCACAGCATGCGGCGGACCGTTTTGGCCTACGGGATGCGGGCAATATCTACGGGAGGCTGACGAATCCGACGGAGGATATCTTTGAACAGCGCATGGCTTCCCTGGAGGGCGGGGCGGCGGCGCTCGCGGTGGCGTCCGGCGCGGCGGCGCTCAGCTATACATTTCAGGCGCTGGCAAAGTCAGGAGAGCACATTGTGGCGGCTAAGACCATTTACGGCGGGACATACAACCTGCTGGCGCACACGCTTCCGCTGACCAATAATGTTACAACGACCTTTGTGGATCCGGGGCGGGAAGGCGCCTTTGAGGCCGCCATCCGGGAAAATACAAAAGCAATTTTTGTGGAGACATTAGGAAATCCGAATTCCAACCTGGTTGATTTGGAGGAGCTTGCAAGGCTCGCCCATAAGCACGGTATACCGCTGGCGGTGGATTCCACCTTTGCAACCCCTTATCTCATCCGCCCGATCGAGTATGGCGCTGATATCGTAGTCCATTCTGCGACAAAGTTTATCGGGGGGCATGGGACTGCGATTGGCGGCGTGATCATTGACAGCGGAAATTTTGACTGGAAGGCATCCGGAAGATATCCGTGGATCTCAGAGGCAAACCCGAGCTACCATGGGGTATCATTTGCGGATGCGGCAGGGGCGGCGGCGTTCGTGACTTATATCCGCGCGGTCATCCTGCGCGACACAGGCGCGACGCTCTCCCCCTTCCATGCATTCCTGTTCCTGCAGGGGCTGGAGACATTATCCCTCCGTGTGGAGCGCCATGTGAGCAATGCCCTGAGGATTGTGGAATATCTCGCGAACCATCCGAAGGTAGAGGCGGTGCATCATCCGTCTCTTGAAAGCGAACCAAGCCACGCATTATATAAGAAATACCTTCCGAATGGCGGAGGATCCATCTTTACCTTTGAGATTAAAGGAGACGACAGGACGGCCCGGACGTTTATTGACAATCTCGCCATATTCTCCCTGCTGGCGAATGTGGCGGATGTGAAATCGCTTGTGATCCATCCGGCAACGACCACGCACAGCCAGAGCACAGGGGAAGAGCTGTCGGAGCAGGGAATTAAGTCCAATACGATCCGGCTTTCCGTGGGTATTGAGAAGGTGGAGGATCTGATTGCTGCATTGGATGCTGCATTTGAAGCGGTGTAGAGACGGGGCATCTGCGGCCAAAGTCTGATTGACATAAATTTTTCCATATTGTATAGTTAAATCAGAGACACAAACGTGAGAGAGGTAAAAGATATGGAGAATGCAAAGGTTTATTTTGCAAAGGAGCTCATGCCGGATGATGTGCGCAGGATGTACCGCATACTTGAAAAGGGGCTGCCGGGCCGGGCGGCGGAGGAGATGGGGTATGGCGGCAGGGCGTATGAGCTGGTTTGTAAGGAATGAGGAGAACGATGTATCAGTTGATTGCGTTTGATATGGACGGGACGCTGCTGAATTCCAGGAAGCAGATTTTGCCCAAAAGCCGGAATGCGGTTGCTAAGGCGGCGCAGGCCGGAGCGGTCGTGATCCTGAATACAGGGCGCTGCCTCGCGGAGCTTGGGGAGTATCTGCAGGCGCTCCCGGAAATCCGCTATGTCAATTGTGCGAGCGGGGCGATGGTCTATGATGTGCGGGAGCGCAAAGCCCTGTATTCCAGGCTTCTTGGCACAGAGAAGGTGAGACGGATTCTGGAGCTGGGGGCGCTTGAGCAGGCTATGCCGAATCTTTTGCTGGAGGAATCCATTGTCCAGAAAAGCCACTGGGAGCGGATTGAGGAATTTGGTATGGGCGCTTATAAGGATACGTATGAGCGCGTGGCGACCATGTGGGAGGACATTGCCGGAGAATACGGGAGAAACCCGTTTCCGGCGGCGAAGGTAAACCTTTACCACAGGAACCGGGAATCAAGGGAGAGAACGATACAGCGGATCCGCAGCGGGGGACCGGAAGTTTCGATGGCCCTGGGCGAAGCGGCTTCCCTGGAGATGTCGGAGCAGGGGGTCGATAAGGGCGCGGGCCTTAGGATGCTGTGCGGGCATCTCAGTATCCCGCTGGAGCGGACGATCGTCGTGGGGGACGCGGACAATGACCGGGAAGCCATGAAGGCGGCGGGGCTTGCCGTGGCGATGGGAAATGCCGCGGCATCTGTTCGGGCGATCGCCGACGCGGTGGTTGCGGACTGTGATCACGACGGGTGCGCGGAGGCGGTTGAGCGGTATTTATTTTGGGACAGTACACCAGAGCGTGTTTGAAAATTGCTTTCTGGTAGCTGTGCGTGCCACTTTGTGGGAGATTTGTGCCAAATGAACGCGGCGTAGTGGGCTACGTTAAGTGAATTTGGCACAAATCTCCCACAAAGTGGGGCGTGCAGATGCCAGGAATGAATTTTCAAACACGCTCTAAAGAAAGCTCACTCATTCCTTAACTGTTCCGGCAGATGAAGCGTTCTGTAATTGCAAATTCTCCGGCGCATTTCCGGAATACATTGTGTGAAACAGCCGCCCAAGCGCCTGCGCGGCCTTTGAGCGGTATTCCCCGGCCGGGTAGGTGAGGCCGAGTTCTAAGAAAACGCCCTCAGTCCCGATGCGCAGATAGGCGACAGACGGATCGGGAACGATGCAGGAGCGGTACGTGACGCAAAGCCCCAGCCCGGCGCGCGCCATGGAGGCGGCAAAAGGCGCGGATATGTGCGTATTTAAGCCTGCGGGCTCGCGGCCTGCTTTGCGGAATTCCCGTCTGGCCAAGCGCCCCAGCACGGTATCCGGCGGCCCCAGGATGTATTCAAAATCTGCAGTATCCCGGAAATCGACCCACAACTGCCCGGGCTCGTCGGTGCGCTCCTTTGCAAGGGCCATGACGGGATGGCTGTCAGCGGCCACAATTAAAATTTCATCGCGCATGAGCGGGTCAACCCGGCTTTTAATGCGCACCGGAGGGGCGGCGATAAGGGCGATGTCCAGGAGCCCCTTTAGAATCTGATCTTCTAAGTCAATGCTGTCCATTTCTGTGATCTCCACATGGACATTCGGGTGCAGCTCGTGGAATCTTTTTAAGACAGGCGGCAGAAGATACGTGCCGCGGAAGGTGCTGATGCCAAACTCCACCCGGCCGCCGCGCAGACCTTCGATATCCCAGACCTCATTTTTTGCCAGGTGGTAGCTCTGTAATATCTGCCGGGCCCGCCCAATGAATGCCTCCCCGGAAGCCGTGGGCCGGACGCCTCTGGCGGTGCGCATAAAAATCGGCGTCCCGAGCTCCGCTTCATAAACCTGAAGCGACTGGCTTAAGCTGGACTGCGCCATGAAGAGCTTATCCGCCGCCGCGGAGATGCTGCCCTCGTTGGCAATTGTGACGATATACGTCAGTTCTTTTAAATTCATTTCGTGTATTCCCCCTTTTTGATTTCATGTGCCCTATATATCGGTTTTTCCGATGTGTCATATTAAATTTATTGACTTTCTCCGATATCTGAAATAGTATACAATCATTTCCAGAGAAATACAAGCCTGTAAAAAATGAAAGGAGAAGGATGAAACATGGCTGAGATTTCAAAGGAAACGATTTCGATGAAGGGCGTGATTGACATGCACGTCCATTCCAATCCGGATCTGCGCAGGAGGGCGTATGATGATCTGGAGCTGATGGAGGCTGGAATCCGCGTGGGGGCGCGCGCGATTGTGATTAAGACGCACCAGGGGACCACAATGGACCGGGCGTTCTTATGCAACCGCCACAACGAGATTGTACATGGGGGCAGCAATGATTTTACCATGTTCGGGAGCATTACGCTGAACCGGGTGGTGGGGGGAATTAATCCCTGGGCGGTGGAGACGGCGCTGAAGCTGGGGGCAAAGGTGGTGTGGCTGCCTACCCAGTCGGCAAAAAACCATCTGATGAAGATGAAGCAGGATCCCGCGGCAGGGGTGGACGTAGTGTGCGGCGGGAAGGTGGTTCCGGAGCTTCAGGATGTGTTCGGGCTGATACGGGATCACGGCGCGGTTCTGGGAACGGCCCATATCTCGCCTGACGAGGCGTTTGTCGTCGTGGAGGCGGCCCGGAGGGCGGGGGTGAAGCATATTGTCATCACACATCCCGAATGGTGGATTGTAGATATGAGCCTTGAGGATCAGCTCCGGATCGCGCGGGATTACGATGCGGTTCTGGAGCGCTGCTATGCGCAGAACATGGGCGGGGGCAGATATAAGAGCAATCTGGCCTCCAATCTGGAGCTGATTAAGGAAGCGGGGTATGAGCATGTCATGGTGGATACGGACGGCGGACAGACCGAAAATCCATACTGGGAGCTGGCGTTTGGGGAGTACATGCAGTACCTTGTGGACAACGGCATTCCGGCAGAGCATGTGTACCATATGACCAAAACCATTCCGGCAAGGCTTCTGGGACTTGAGGAAGGGGGGCGGGGAAAATGATGAGCGCTCTGATTGTCGCCTCCATCGCGCTGGCAGTGGCGCTGGGGTATAAGACGAAAATCAATACCGGCTTTTTCTGCATCGTGTTTGCATATGCGATCGGCTGCTTCGGCCTTGGGATCAGCGCCAAAGAGCTGATTGCCTGCTGGCCGACCACTGAATCTGATGCTGATTATGATGGGGGTTGTCCTAGAGCGTGTTTGAAAATTCATTCCTGGCATCTGCACGCCCCACTTCGCGGTATATTTGTGCCAAATTCACTTAACGTAGCCCACTACGCCGCGTTCATTTGGCACAAATCTCCCACAAAGTGGCACGCACAGCTACCAGAAAGCAATTTTCAAACACGCTCTAGTATTCCCTGTGCTGAGCCTTCTGCTTCCGGGAAACGCCCTCCTTGGCGCCGTCTGCGGAAAAATCGATGTGGGTCTGGTAGCGGTCTGCTTTGCGGTGGCGGCTCTTCTGATGAACCTGGCCCCGCAGAAGGAGGTCATCGCCCGCGTGCCCTGGAATACCATTTTAATGATCGCCAGAGCCGGGATCCTGATTGCGGTGGCGGTTAAGGCCGGGACGATTGACGCCCTTTCCACCTGGATCGGCTCCAATGTCCCTGTGGCCATGGTGCCCCTGGCCTTCAGCCTGGTAGGCGCGTTTATGAGCTTTTTCAGCTCCACGACCGGCGTAGTGGCGCCGGCCCTGTTCCCGCTGATTCCGTCCCTGGCGGCTTCGACGGAGGAATACGTGGAGGCTGTGACAGCAGAGCTGTAAACGGTTACAATACTTACAAAACACATTATAAACTTACTAAAATTGACTTTACCCCCCGCCATGGTTTACAGTAATTTTATAAAAAACTTACATAAGTTTCATAAAATGAATTGGAGGGGTATTTATGTCAGAAACGATCCTGCGCTATTTTGGTACGTTCACTCCCGCGGCTGACGGGGCGGCCGCGGCCTTTAAGTTTGAGTATCTCACGACGCTCGGCTTTGCAGCTATTGTAATCTTCCTTGGCCGTGCCATTGTGGCGCGCTCCGCGCTCCTGAGGAAGTACGCGATCCCGGCCCCGGTTGTATCCGGTATCATCTTTTCCGTGATCGTGGCCGTTATTAAAGGAGCCGGCATTGTCGCATTCAGCTTTGACGCGGCGATTGTAAAGGACTTATGCCAGAATCTGTTCTTCCTGTGCGTCGGCTTTGGGTTCAGCCTGAAAATGCTTAAAAATGCAGGAGGAAAGCTGTGCGCGATGATCGCGATCGCGGCCTGCCTGCTGATTACACTGCAGGATCTGATTGGCTGGCTTGTCGGCAGCCTGGTCGGGCTTCATCCGCTGCTGGCGCTGCAGTGTTCCTCAGCCGCCATGTCAGGCGGCGTGGGCACAGCTTCCGCATTCGGCCCGATTTTTGAGAGCATGGGAGCGCCGGACGCCACCACGATCGGCGTTGCGGCCGGTACAATGGGAAATATCATGGGCTCCCTGATCGGCGGCCCGGTGGCGGCTTTCCTGATTACCCGCCACGGTTTAAAATCCGACCCGAACGATAAGCCGGAGGCTGCAAAAACGGGATCTGCGCCGACGCTTGACAATGGCAGGATGATCTCCATGTTTGCCATGACGCTCCTGATCGCCGCGCTCGGGATGCCGATCTACTGTCTGCTGGACAATATTCCGATGATTGAAATGCCGAAATTTATCGGCTGCCTGTTTGCCGGAGCGATTGCCCGCAATGTGATGGAAGCATGCAGCATTAAATTCTATGTTCCTGAGGTTGACGCCATTGAGCATATGTTCCTGGAGCTTTACCTGGCCCTGGTACTGATGACCACAGATATCACAAAGCTGGCTCCGGTTGCCGGACAGATGGGACTGATCCTGCTGGCGCAGGCCATCCTCATGGCCCTGTTTGCCATCTTCATCTCCTACAACATGTTTGGGCGCGACTACGGCGCAGCCGTTATGGCAGCCGGAAACTGCGGATGGGGCTGCGGCTCCGGCCCGAATGCGGTTGCAAACGAAAAGGCTGTTATGGAGGAATACGGATGGCACAACATTGCCTGGGTGCTTTATCCATCCTTTGCCGTTATCATTGACGATATTTATAACCCGATCTTCCTTTCCATCTTCGGAAGCCTGATCGCATAGAAGGGTTCACGCATCCTGTCAGGCCCTTTGCGCGCAGCCGGGCGGTACGTTGGCAAAACGTACCGCCCGGCTGTTTTGCCGCTTTATTCCCGCCTGCGCATGGGGCTGCGAATGCTCTTCCAAAGCCTGCGCGCCCCGGTCAGAGGGGCTTTTTTGCGTAGGACCGGACAATCTCAATGAGGATCTGCGAGGCGGTTTCAATGGACTCGGCGGTGATGTGTTCCATCGGGCCGTGGTAGGCGTAGCCTCCGACGCCGAGGTTGGGGCAGGGGAGTCCCTTGAAGCTCAGCCTGGCGCCGTCGGTTCCGCCGCGGGAGGGGCATATTTTGGGGGTGAGGCCAACGGCCCTGACTGCGGCTGCCGCGTGCTCGATGAGGTGGGGGCAGGCTTCGATGATCGGCCGCATGTTGCGGTATTCTTCTTTAATGGTTATGCTTACGGTATGTTCGCCATAGCGCCCGTTCATCTGACGGCACAGTTCGGACAGCGTGTCGAGGCGTTTTTGGAACAGGATCGGATCGTGATCGCGGACGGCATAGACAAGGACTGCTTCCGCCACATTTCCATGGGAAGACAGGAGATGGTAAAAGCCCTCGCGCCCTTCGGTGTGGGACGGGGTTTCAAGCGGAGGCAGGAGCTGGTGGAGCTCCATTCCGATGAGCTGCGCGTTGACCAGCTTGTTCTTTGCCCGTCCGGTATGGAGATTTTTCCCGCGGATATGGATGGTGGCTTCTGATGCGTTGAAATTCTCATAGACGATTTCCCCGGGATCCCAGCCGTCCACCGTATAGGCGAACGCGGCCCCGAAGCGCTCCAGGTCGAAATGATCCGTGCCGCTTCCGATTTCTTCATCCGGTATGAAGGCCACGCTGAGGGCGCCGTGCGGGATCTGCGCGCCGATGATCCGCTCAAGCGCGGCCATGATCTCAGCAATGCCCGCCTTGTCATCCGCGCCCAAAAGGGTGGTTCCGTCCGTGGTGATCAGCGTATCCCCGCGAAGCCCTGGAAGATGCGGGTGTTCGGAAACCTTCAGGACGAGCCCCGATGAGCCGAGGGGTACGTCGCTGCCGTCGTAGTTTTCGATAATCTGAGGGGAAACGTCTTTTCCGGAAAAGTCCGGAAAGGTGTCGAGATGGGCGATAAAACCGATATGCGCCCGATCCTCATAGCCCGGCGAGGCGGGAAGATGCGCGTAGACAATGCCGTAGTTGTTGACCTGTGCGTCAAAAAGCCCCATCTGCTTTAACTCAAAGGCCAGCAAATGCGCCAGATCGAACTGGCGCAGGCTGCTGGGAACAGACGCGCTGCTTCGCTCGCTGGATGTCCAGATTTTGACATAATTAAGAAATCGTTTGTAAGCCTGCATATGTTTTATCTCCTATGTGCGATTCATTTAAGCCGTATAAGCCGGCTGGAGGTATGTGGCGGACGCCTGATGTTATTTTGTCACACAAAGGGGAGAAAGTCAAATTAATTTCCGTTTAGGAACTGTCACGAAATAACTTGTGCAAAGTGCGCAGAAGTTTTCGTGACAGTTCCTCAGGGCAGTGTGTTGACTTAATCACGGCGTTGTTTTATCATAGAAACACAGAAATTCTTTTATCGTAACAGCTCAGACAACCTGAACGGCTACCTTTTGTCACAGGGGGAAGAACGTATGGCAGGGACTGCGGGGAACGGAATTCAGAACTTCGAGAAAGTGGTGGCCAATCACTATTTCTACATTAACAAAACCCATTTCATAAAAGAATGGTGGGAAAGCGGCGATGACGTCACCCTGATCACGCGCCCCGGAAGGTTCGGAAAAACATTGAACTTAAATATGGTGGAGCGCTTTTTCTCCGTCAAATATAACGCGCAGGGCGGGATCTTTGAGGGGCTGTCTATATGGCAGGACGAAAAATACCGCAGCCTTCAGGGAACCTGTCCGGTGATAGCCTTAAGCTTTGCCGATATCAAAGAAACCACCGCGTTCGGCGCGAAAAAACGGATCTTGCCAGATCATAGAAGAACTGTATAACCAATACGATTTCTTACCGGACCGCCGCTGTCTGAATGAAAAGGAAAATGATTTGTACTGGGGCTGATGGCGGAATTAGCGGACCGGTACGTGATCACATCGAACCGGGAAAGCGGTTTTGGCAGATATGACGTCGTACTAAAGCCGGGAAACCGTGAAAAGGCCGCCGGAAGCAGGAGAAAAATCAAAAAGGCAGGAAGAAAATGATATTTAACGGAAAGGAATACGTTTACGAGATCTACCGGGAAAGAAGCTTCTCCACAGCGGCCCAGAAGCTGTATGTCACGCAGCCGGCCCTGAGCAACAAGATTAAACGGATTGAGGACGAGATCGGTTCCCCTATTTTTGACAGGAGCACATCCCCGATCCGGCTCACGGAGGTGGGGAGGGCCTATATTGAGACCGTGGAGCAGATGATCCGTCTGGAGGAGAATTTCGCCAATTTTCTGTCAGATACGCAGAATCTGAAAAAGGGAAGCCTGTCAATCGGAAGCGGGGCCATGTTTTCCTCCTACGTTCTGCCGCCGCTGCTCGCGGAATATAAGGCGGCGTTTCCCTATGTGGAGGTGAGCGTGCAGGAGGGAGGCGTCAATTCCCTGCAGAAACGCCTGCTGGAAGGGGCGATCGATCTGCTCATTGAAAATGAGGAGCTTCCGTTGGTGAATTTTGAGAGGCAGCGCTATCGCACGGAGTATATGATTCTGGCGGTTCCGGGAAAATGGGAGTTAAACGGCCGTCTTCTGGCGTGGCAGCAGAGCCTGGATAATATCGTGACTGGGCGCTTCCTGGCCCCGCAGTACCCGAACGTGCCCCTGGATCAGTTCGCGGAACTTCCGTTTGTGCTGCTGTCGCCGGAGAACCGGACATATCAGAAGGCGCTGGCTGTGTGCGGGCACTATGGCTTTGTGCCCCGGGCGATCCTGACTTTAAACCAGCAGCTCACGGCCTATAACATGACATGCGCCGGGGTGGGGGCTTCCTTTGTGAGCGATACGCTCGTCAGGAGCGCGAGGCCGCACCCGGATGTCATCTACTACAAGCTGGATATGGAATTTGCCAGAAGGGATATCTTTTTTTATTTTAAGAAAAAGCGCTATATTCCGAAATGCATGGAGGAATTTTTTAAGCTTGTGGAGGAAAAGAGCCGCGCCGTTCCCGGGGCGGAATATCCTCTGAACGGATTGGACGGATCCATATCCCGGTAAAACGCGGCGCGCAGCTTTTGGAGTCTTAAAGCCGTCCGAACGGCTGCAGCCCTGATTTTTGCTCTCTATTCCAGAAGGAAGCCCTTTCCGACCACCTCGCTGGAGTTGGTTATGATGAGAAAAGCTTCCGGTTCGCAGGAGCGGACAAAGTTTCTCAAAAGCACGGCCTGGGTCCGTTCTACGGCAGTCAGAATGATATAGCGCTTTTCGCGTGTGTAGCTCCCCTGCGCCTGGTAGATGGTTATTATACGAAACAGGGGACAGAAAGGCCAATTCCATTTGTGTGATAAGTTCTATAATCTTCCTAAACCTTCATGCCCGCACATTTGGCGCCACCATAAATGATCTGCCATCACAAAAACATGATAACTCCTATCATCGTATTAGAATTAGACTATGACATTTGCTAAATAGTATAATAATCTCAGCAAAAGGTACGGATGGCGTGCGTTTAAGCCATATGCATCTCCCATGCCCGAACCTTTCCACAGGAGGCCATAATTTCCACGGTGTCTATGAGTACATACCGGTTGAGTCCATGGAAAAAATGGCAAAGATGCTGGTTGGGCTGGCGTGCGGCTTTGTATGACGGTACAGAACTATTTTCAGCCAATAAATAATGAAACATTTAAAGAAAGGAAGAAAAAAGATGAAATTTGAAGAGATTTCCCGCGACATGATGCAGTTTATCGAAAAAAGCCCGAGCTGCTATCACGTGATCGAGAATCTGCGCGCCCTGTTCCGTGAAGCAGGCTATCAGGAGCTTCTGGAGCATGAGCGCTGGAGGCTTGAGCCGGGAGGAAGGTATGTGACGACGAGAAACGGCTCCTCCCTGATCGCTTTTTCCGTACCGCAGGGCTGCTACCGGGGCTATATGATTGCCGCGGCACACAGCGATTCCCCGACATTTAAGCTGAAGGAAACGCATGAGATGGAGGTAAAGGGAAAATATGTGAGCCTGAATGTGGAAAAATACGGGGGCATGATCCTCTCGCCATGGCTCGACCGGCCGCTTTCCGTGGCGGGCCGGGTGACTGTGGAGCGGGAGGGGCGTCTGGAGAGCCGGCTGGTGGATATCGGCCGCGACCTGGCCCTGATTCCCAATTTGGCGATTCACATGAACCGCTCGGTCAACGACGGGGCTGCGTTAAACCCGCAGAAAGATATGCTCCCGCTGCTGCGCATGGCCGGCGGGGAGCATACTATGATGGGGCTGGCCGCGGAGGCGGCGGGCGTGGAGGAAGCGGATATTTTAAGCAGCGATCTCTTCCTCTATAACCGCATGCCGGGCACGGTCTGGGGGGCGGACAGGGAATTTATCTCCTCCCCGCGCCTGGATGATCTCCAGTGCGTCTATGCAGCCGCAAAGGGGCTTTTGGAGGCGGAAAATGAGACGCATATCGCCATGTGCGCTGTGTTTGACAATGAGGAGGTCGGGAGCGGCACGAAGCAGGGAGCGGGTTCTACGTTTCTGGAGGATGTGATGAAGCGCATAAACGGCGCGTTCGGCCGGGACTTAGAGGATTACCGGATCGATGTGGCCAACAGCTTCATGGCGTCAGCCGACAACGGACATGCCCTGCACCCGAATTATCCGGAAAAAGCGGATGAGGGCAACCGCCCTTTCCTGAACGGGGGAGTCGTGATCAAATACAGCGCGAACCAGAAATATACCACGGACAGCGTTTCCTCCGCGATCTTTAAGGCAGTCTGCAAAAAGGCCGGCGTCCCCTTCCAGGTATTTGCCAACCGTTCGGATATCCTGGGCGGTTCCACGCTGGGAAATATTTCAAATGCGCATGTTTCCCTGAACACGGTGGATATCGGACTGGCGCAGCTCGCCATGCATTCGCCGTATGAGACGGGAGGCGTTCAGGATACGGCGCAGCTCTTAAAGGCCCTGCGCGTCTTTTTCTCAAGCGGGATATTCTGCGGGGAGAACGGCGCATACCGGCTTTCGGGCGGGGAAATTCATGTGCATGAAACAGAGGAAAAAGAATAGGAGATAGGGAACATGAACGATAATAAGGGGAAGAATATTCAGTGGTATATGCTGGCTGTGATGGCGTTTTCCACCGTGTGGGGCTTTGGGAATATCATAAACGGCTTTGTGTATTTCAACGGTATGCAGGTGATTTTCAGCTGGATTATGATGTTTGGCCTGTATTTTATCCCGTATACGCTGATGGTGGGAGAGCTTGGCTCGACCTTCCGGCATTCCGGCGGGGGCGTCAGCTCCTGGATTCACGGGACGATCGGCGCGAAATGCGCTTACTATGCGGGCTGGACGTACTGGGCCTGCCATGTGACGTACATTGCGAGCAAGGGAAGCGGCGCGCTTAAAGCCCTTAGCTGGCTCATTTTCCAGAACGGTTCGACGTATGACACGCTGCCGACCACCTGGATACAGCTCGCCACGCTGGGCGTGTTCCTGTTCTTCTGCTGGGTGGCCAGCCGGGGCCTAAACCCCTTAAAGAAGCTGGCGACCATTGCCGGCACGAGCATTTTCATCATGTCGCTTCTCTACATCCTGCTGATGTTCGCGGCGCCGGCGCTCAATCCGGGAGCCAGCTATGTGAAGGCGGATGTGAGCCTTCAGACCATGATCCCGCAGTTTAACGTGGGATATTTTACATCGCTGTCCATCCTTGTGTTCGCCGTGGGCGGCTGTGAAAAGATTTCACCCTATGTAAACAAGATGAAGGATCCGGCGAAGGGCTTTCCCAAGGGCATGATCGCCCTGGCGGTGATGGTTATGACCTGCGCGTTCCTGGGAACCATGGCCATGAGCCGCATGTTTGATCCGGCTGTGATCAATGAGAGCAGGGAGAGCTTTAATTCCTATGTGTCAAACGGGGGCTACTGGGCCTTCCAGAGGCTTGGGGAATACTATCATGTGGGAAACCTGTTCATGATGATCTATGCGGCCTGCAACACGATTTCCCAGTGCTCGACCCTGGTGCTCAGCATTGACGCCCCGCTGCGCATGCTTCTGGACAATGAAGAGGCGAGGCAGTTTATTCCCTCCGGGCTTCTGAAAAAGAATAAGAACGGGGCCTACAGCAACGGGATTAAGATGGTTGTGATCCTGTCAGGCAGCATTATCCTGATCCAGTCCTTTGTGCCCGGGGCCGCGGCCGTGCTGGCGCAGCTCCAGAAGCTGAATTCCGTGACCATGCCCCTGCGCTATCTCTGGGTGTTTGCCGCTTACATTGCCCTCAGGAAGGCGGCGGATCGGTTTAAGCCCGAGTACCGGTTTACAAAGCATCAGTGGTTTGCGTACCTGGCCGGCGGGTGGTGTTTTGCGGTGACGGCGGCCTGCTGCATACTGGGAATGTATGTGGAGGGCGATATGGCGTCCACCGCGCTGAATATCGTGACGCCGTTTGTACTGACCGCGCTGGGGCTGATTCTTCCGGAGATTCGCAAGAGGGAGAGGAAGAGCGAAAATGCTGTTCACAGCAACCAAAAGGATCAACCGTAAACAGGCTGCTTTCAGGCAGTTCCGGCAGGGATTTGAGACAATGCTGTGACAAATTCAGAAGGAAACAGGATTTTAAAGAGTAAGGAAAGAGAAGGGAAGGCATCCAATATCATAGCCGGTATTGGATGCTTAACTGTATCCGGCGGGGTTGAAGAGAGGCTGATTATAAGCCCAGAGCCTTGAAATCAATCCACAAATCGTCATAGATATAAACCTTTATTTTATCCTGGAAGGTGTAAGAATCGGCCTTAAAGCTCGTTTCCTCCAGATGATAAACAAAGATTTTCGTACTAAGGGGATCTACAATCCAGTATTCCCTCACCCCGGCGTCCATGTAAAGGTTCAGCTTACGCACATAGTCATGGCTGGAATTGCCGGGGGAAATAACCTCAACAATCCAGTCAGGCGCCCCGGTACACCCCCGGTCTGTCAGCTTACCGGGGTCACAGATCACACTGATATCCGGCTCCACCACGTTTTTATCGTTTTCTGGAAACAGCCTGACAGAAAAGGGCGCCGGGCAGACCTCGCAGGGGCCGCCTTTGGAACGAAGATAATTGAAAATCGTGTTATTTACAGCATTTAATATTTTTTGGTGTATCCTGCTGGGGGCTGCCATGTAATAGATTTGGCCGTCAATCAATTCGGCATGAACATTTTCCGGCAGATTATAATAGTCCTCTTCTGTGTAACTGTTTGCGCGGGCGAATGCTTCTGACATCGTACTTCTCCGGATGGTATTTACTCGCTATCCTGATGGCATTATAATATAAAATCAGGTTAGTGATCAATCCTTTAAGGGAGTAAAAAATAAAAATATCGTAATAAAAGGATTAAATCCAAACAAAAGTTTGTAAAGAAAAAACACTTGACACTGCCCCGATCTTGTAGTATGCTATCCCAGGTGATAGAAATGGAACGAATTGTAGAACAGGGATTTTTATATGATTTCTACGGCGTACTTTTAACCGCGCATCAGCGGGAGATTTACGAGGACGTCGTGTTCCACGATTTTTCTGTCAGCGAGATCGCCAGGGAGCAGGGGATCAGCCGGCAGGGCGTCCATGACATGATTAAGCGCTGCGACCGGATTCTTAAGGATTACGAGGAAAAGCTGAAGCTGGTGGAGAAGTTCATGAAGACCAGGCGGATGGTGGAGGAGATCCACGGCCTGACAAAGGAGTTTAAAAAAAGTCAGGATCAAAATCTGATCAGACAGATCGAACAGATTTCCGATGATATCCTGAATCTGGGATAGATATCTGCATTTCAGAGTCCTCTGGGGGCATACGGCGGGAGATGGTTCCGGAAGGCGTTCCGGCAGTGATACGGGAGGTTTTGAATGGCTTTTGAGAGCTTAGCGGACAAATTACAGAACGTATTTAAAAATCTGACGGGAAAAGGGCGTCTGACGGAGAGCGATGTGAAGGCGGGGCTTAAGGAAGTGAAGATGGCGCTTCTGGAGGCGGACGTCAGCTTTAAGGTGGTAAAGCAGTTCATCAACTCCGTACAGGAGAAGGCGGTCGGCCAGGATGTCTTAAACGGTTTGAACCCGGGGCAGATGGTGGTGAAGATCGTCAACGATGGGCTGGTGGATCTGATGGGCTCGGAGCGGACGGAGATCGCCTTAAAGCCGGGCAATGAGATCACGGTCATCCTGATGGCCGGGCTTCAGGGCGCGGGTAAGACGACGACCACGGCAAAGATCGCGGGAAAGCTCAAGTCACAGGGCAGGAACCCTCTTCTGGCAGCCTGTGACGTGTACCGCCCGGCGGCGGTGGAGCAGCTCCAGAAGAACGGCCAGAAACAGGGCGTGCCGGTATTTTCCATGGGAACAGGCCACAAGCCGGTGAATATCGCCAGGGCGGCGGTGGAGCACGCGGCCAAAAACGGGCACAATGTCGTGATCCTCGACACAGCGGGGCGTCTTCATATCGATGAGGATATGATGAACGAGCTGGTTGAGATCAAGGAACATACAGACGTGTTCCAGACGATTCTGGTAGTCGATGCCATGACCGGGCAGGACGCGGTCAATGTGGCCAGCGCCTTTGAGGAAAAGATCGGAATCGACGGCGTGATCCTGACAAAGCTGGACGGAGACACGAGGGGCGGCGCGGCCCTGTCTGTCAAGGCAGTCACCGGAAAGCCGATCCTGTATGTGGGCATGGGCGAAAAGCTCTCGGATCTGGAGCCGTTTTATCCGGATCGGATGGCGTCGAGGATTTTGGGCATGGGCGATATCCTGTCCATCATCGACAAGGCCGCGGCAGTGATCGACGAGGAGCAGGCCAAAGCGCTCGGCCAGAAGCTTAAAAAGGCGGAATTTGACTACAACGATTTCCTGGAGCAGATGAACCAGATCAAGAAGATGGGCGGCATGGCCAGCATCTTAAGCATGATGCCCGGCATGAACCAGATAAAGGATCTGGATCTGGACGGCAATGAAAAGGCCATGGGCCGTGTGGAGGCCATTATCCTGTCCATGACGGCGCAGGAGCGGAGAGATCCGGATCTGATGAACCCGTCGCGCAAGAAGCGCATTGCGAAAGGGGCCGGCGTCGATATCGCGGAGGTCAACCGCCTGGTCAAGCAGTTCGGGGAGATGAAAAAGATGATGAAGCAGCTTCCCGGCATGATGGGAGGCGGAAAGCGCAGAGGGGGCCTGGGCGGCATGTTTGGAAAGATGAAGCTGCCGTTTTAGGCGCGGGACAGTTAGTTAGTATGATGCGGTTTGTATGATTTACGGAACGCTCCGGCCTGCCGGAGGGCGGACGGGAGCAGAGGTACAGCCTGCATTATCTATATAGAAAGAACACTTAAGGGAGGTGAATGAAGATGGTAAAGATGAGACTGAAAAGAATGGGCCAGAAGAAGGCGCCTTTCTATAGAATTGTTGTTGCAGATTCCAGATCCCCGAGAGACGGAAGATTCATCGAGCAGGTTGGCTACTATGATCCGAATACGGATCCGAGCACGATCAAGTTCGACGAGGAGGCTGCAAAGAAGTGGTTAGCAACAGGTGCTCAGCCAACCGAGACCGTCGGTAAGCTTTTAAAAATCGCCGGTATCCAGTAAACCAGCTCAGCCTGTGAGGTAAATGGTTATGAAAGAATTAGTTGAGATTATCGCGAAAGCGCTGGTTGAGAACCCAACTGAAGTTACTGTGACGGAAACGGTGAAGGATGACGAGATTGTGCTGGAGCTGAAGGTCGCGCCTTCCGATATGGGCAAGGTGATCGGCAAGCAGGGCAGGATTGCAAAGGCGATCCGCTCTGTCGTGAAAGCGGCGGCTTCCAGGGACAATAAAAAAGTAATTGTTGAGATTCAGTAACAAAAAAGCCGTTGATCCGTGAGGATGACGGCTTTTTTCTGCGCAAAGGCGCATGAGGAGGAAGAGATGGAGGAGTTTCTGCGTGTGGGAGTGATCACATCTACCCACGGGCTTCGGGGAGAGGTAAAGGTATTTCCCACAACGGATGATGTGAAACGTTTTAAGAGCCTTAAGAGGGCTGTGATCGATACAGGGGCGGGGCTTCTTCCGGTGGAGATAAGCCAGGTTCGTTTCTTTAAAAACCTGGCGATCCTGAAATTTAAGGATCTGGACTCGATTAACGATGTGGAGCCGTACCGGAAGCGGGATCTTCTGGTGAAACGCGAGGACGCGGTTCCTCTGGGGCCGGACGAGCATTTTATAGCGGATCTGATCGGGCTTTCGGTGGTAACGGACGCCGGGGAGGAATTCGGGACGGTGCGGGATATCCTGCAGACCGGGGCAAATGATGTGTATGTCATTGACGGCAGGGATGGAAAGGAATATCTGTTCCCATCGATCAGAGAGTGCATCCTGGATGTGAATCTGGAACAGGGCCAGGTGACGGTCCACATCATGGACGGGCTTCTGGATCTGTGACGTATACGAACGTACCGTGGAGAGAACATACATGCATTTTCATATTCTTACCCTGTTTCCGGAGATGGTGACAGGGACTTTAAATACAAGCATTACGGGCCGCGCGATGGAGAAGGGGCTGATCCGGGTGGATGCGGTCAATATCCGGGATTATTCTAAAGATAAGCA
Organism: Otoolea muris; assembly: GCF_943193115.1. NCBI lineage: Bacteria > Bacillati > Bacillota > Clostridia > Lachnospirales > Lachnospiraceae > Otoolea > Otoolea muris. The sequence continues at coordinate 137,507 of NZ_CALPCY010000001.1, read as the reverse complement.
TCATCATGTGGACGACGCCCCGTACGGAGGGGGAGCCGGGATGGTGATGCAGCCGGGGCCTGTGTTTGACGCCTATGAGGCCCTGGCCGCCCGCCTGGGGAAGCGTCCCAGGGTTCTCTACATGACGCCCCAGGGGCGTGTGTTTAACCAGGACATTGCCAGGGAGCTTGCGCAGGAGGAGGATCTGGTCTTCCTGTGCGGCCATTATGAGGGCATTGATGAGCGCGTGCTGGAGATGATTGTCACGGATCATATCTCTATCGGCGATTACGTGCTTACCGGGGGCGAACTGCCGGCCATGGTGATGATTGACTGCATCAGCCGTCTGATCCCCGGGGTGCTGAACAACGACGTTTCCGCCGAGTTTGAGTCGTTTCACGACAATCTTCTGGAGTACCCGCAGTATACGCGGCCGGAATCGTTTATGGGCAGGCGCGTGCCGGAGGTGCTGCTGTCCGGACACCACAAAAATATCGGGCAGTGGAGGCGTCAGAAGGCGATAGAGAGGACGCTTAAGGAGCGGCCGGATTTGCTTGAACAGGCGTCCCTGACGCCAGAGGAGCAGGCGTTTTTGGAGGAGCTCAAGAAAAGCGCGGAGTTGACAAACGGATAGCCGGGATATATAATGAAGAAGAATTTTGTTCTTGCAAAATGCTATGCCTGCCGCGGGCCGCTTATCGCAGAATATGTGTTAAAGCCTGTCCCGCAGCGTGGTAAATCCTGCCTCCGGCCGGGCTTAATCAGGCTGATTGATATCAATAATTAAGGAAGGATACTCATGAGAAACAAGCAGAAAATTTTGATCGCAGACGACTCAGAGATGAACCGCGCTATCTTAACAGAAATGCTGGACGCAGAGTATGAGATTATTGAGGCAGAGGATGGGACAGAGGCCGTAGCGGCGCTGCAGAAGTACGGGACCGAGCTTTCTCTGGTCCTCCTTGACATTGTTATGCCGAAGATGGACGGTTTTGGCGTTCTTATGGTTATGGATCAGCACCATTGGATTGATGATATTCCGGTTATTATGATCTCAGCGGAAAATTCGTCTTTTCAGATTGAAAGGGCATATGATCTGGGAGTTACGGATTTTATTAACAGGCCCTTTGACGCGCGTGTGGTCCACCGCAGGGTGGTCAACACGCTTCTTCTGTATACCAAGCAGAAGCGCCTGATCGATCTTGTAACGGAACAGATCTATGAAAAAGAGAAGCAGAGCAGCCTGATGGTGGATATCCTGAGCCACATCGTTGAATTCCGGAACGGGGAGAGCGGCCTGCATGTGCTGCATATCCGTGTGCTGACCGAGCTGTTTTTGAAGCAGCTTGTCACGATGACGGATCAGTATCCTCTCACCCAGACGGATATTTCGATGATCAGCACAGCGTCTGCGCTCCATGATATCGGAAAAATCTCCATATCCGGGAAGATTCTGAATAAACCCGGGAGGCTGACAGAGGAAGAGTTTGCCATTATGAAGACGCACTCCGCGATCGGCGCGGACATCCTGCGGCAGCTCCCCTTCCATCAGAACTCACCGCACGTGAAGACGGCGTATGAAATCTGCCGCTGGCATCATGAGCGATACGACGGCCGGGGGTATCCGGACGGCTTAAAGGGGGATGAGATCCCGATCTCGGCGCAGATCGTGGCCTTGGCGGACGTCTATGACGCGCTTACCAGCGAGAGAGTATATAAAAAGGCGATCCCGCACGAGGAGGCGGTCAGGATGATCCTGGACGGCCAGTGCGGCGTGTTTAACCCGCTCCTGCTCGAATGTCTGACAGCGGTTTCGGAAAGCCTTCCGGAGGAGCTTAAGCAGGACACGGCCAGGATGGATCCCGAAGGGGTAAAGGAGCTCACGGAGGAGCTTCTGCGCCGCCATGAGATCACATCCTCGGAGCGCACGCTCCAGCTTCTGGAGCATGAGCGTATGAAATACAGCTTTTTCGCCTCTCTTTCAGAGGAGATTCAGTTTGAATATACGGAGGTTCCGTCCATGCTCAGCCTCTCCTCGTGGGGAGCGGAGCGGCTTGGGCTTCCGGAGATGATCATGGATCCCATGCATGACGATCAGGTATGCTCGATCGCGGATATGGAGAGTATCGGAAGGCTCAGCAAGCTTCTGCGCGCCACGACGCCGGAGCAGCCGAACGTGCAGTATGAGTGCAAGCTGTCCGTGGGAGGGATTGAGCGGTGGGCGCGCTTTATCTGCAGGGCGATCTGGTCGTCCGATATGCCGCCGAAGTATATGGGCGCGTTTGGCAAGACGGTTGATATCCACGAAGAACGCCTGCGGATTGAACATCTGGAGCATGAGGTGGCTCATGACACGCTGACAGGGCTTTTGAACCACAAGCATGCGAGAAAGCGGATTGTCTCTCAGATGAAGGACGATCCGGGCGCGAAATTTGCCCTGGCGGTTCTTGACCTGGATGATTTTAAATCTGCAAATGATACATACGGCCATATGTTTGGCGATGAGGTGCTCAAACATTCGGCCAATCAGTTAAAGAGCAGTGTGCGGGGCAATGATATAGTGGCCCGCATCGGCGGCGACGAATTCCTGATTTTCTTAAAGTACGAGAAGAACCTGGAGGCGATCATGGATCGGATCTTCCATTCACTGCTTGGAACGTATAAGGCATTTCCGATCTCGTTCAGCATGGGCGTTGCGCAGACGGAGATCGCCGGGACGGACTATCCGGGCCTGTTCCAGGCGGCGGATCACGCGCTTTACACCGTGAAACGCAGCGGTTCAGGGCGTTATTGCTTTTATGATACATCGATGCAGGAGGGAAATGTCACCTTTTCCATGATCGATAAGGTATATGAAGAGGACGGCAGGGACGACGGGTGACACTTGGATAACACAGGAATGAAGGCCGCCGGGTATGGGGACGGTTACAGAAAACAGGAGGGAAAGCGATATGATGAGCCTGGAAGAATGCTATGACGCGCTTGGAGGAAACTATAAGGCGGTGCTTGGCCGCTTAAGCAGCGAGCGGATTGTCAAAAAATTTGTACTGAAATTTTTGAATGATCAGAGCTACGTCCTGCTGGAGCAGTCCATGCAGGATAAAAATTATGAGGAAGCCTTCAGGGCGGCGCATACGATCAAGGGAGTGTGCCAGAATCTGAGCTTTGACAGGCTCGGCGATTCCAGCAGCCGCCTGGCGGAGGCGCTGCGGTCCGGGTGGACGCCGGAGGCGGACGCTCTTGTGGACGAGGTAAAGCGGGATTACCAGGAAACCGCAGATGCGATCCGGGCGTTCCAGACAGAAAATGGGGAGAGTTAAGGTGCGGAACAGAATATCGCGTTTTTTGGTGAGCAGCGCAGCCTTGGTTACGATTCTCTGCGCAGCGGTCTTTTCCTTCCTGGCGTTTTTTATGAACAAGAGGAGTCTGGAAACCATCCGTGAGATCGGCAATATCTATATGTCGGGCATGAGCGAACAGATTTCCCGCCACTTTGGGACAACGATGATTCTGCGGCTGTCACAGATCGAGGCGCTGCTCGACAGCTTACCTCCGGAACGCCAGGGAGGAGAAGAGCTTCGGGAATCGCTCACGTACAATGCAAAGGCCAGGGGCTTTGAATACCTTGCGTTCTATTCGGAAGACGGGCAGTTTGAGATGATTTACGGCGCCCCGGTCCATGTGACGGATCCGAAGCCGTTTCTGGACTCCTTAAACAGGGGAGAAAAGAAGGTTGCCGTCGGGACAGACGCACAGGGCAACAATATCGTCCTGCTGGGCGTTTCATCGACGTATGAGATGTCCGGCGGGCTAAAGTGCACGGCTCTGGTGGCGGGTCTTCCGGTGGAATATATCAGCACTACCCTGTCCCTGGATGTCAATGATTCCCTGGTCTATTCGCATATCATCCGAAAGGACGGCAGCTTCGTCATCCGCAGTGCGGACGCGAGCCGTGATACGTATTTTGAGCGCATCCTGGAGACAAGCTATACGTATGACGGAGTGACGCCCGAGATGACGATCGAAAAACTGGAGGCCGCCATGGAGGCGGGGGAAAGTTATTCGGGGATTGTGCAGACAGATGAGGGAAGACAGCATATTTACAGCATCCATCTGCCGTATTCGGAGTGGAATCTTCTGACCGTTATGCCGTATGGAGCGCTGGATCAGTCTGTCAACAGGCTGGGAAGGCAGTGGTCGGTGATGGCGCTGGGAGGCTGTATTCTGATTGTAGCGGTTCTGATTCTTGTGTTCGCCAAATATTTAAAGCTGGCGCGCCAGCAGATGATCGCGCTTGACGAGGCGAGAAAGGAAGCCGTTCAGGCAGCCAGGGCCAAGAGTGAATTTCTGTCCAATATGAGCCATGACATCCGGACGCCGATGAACGCGATTGTCGGAATGACGGCGATTGCCACAGCAAATATCAACAACCAGCAGCAGGTTCAGAACTGCCTGCGCAAGATCACCCTCTCCAGCAAGCATCTTCTGGGACTTATCAACGACGTGCTGGATATGTCCAAGATTGAGAGCGGGAAGATGACGCTCAATGTGGATCAGATCTCTCTCCGCGAGGTCATGGACAGTATCGTCAATATCGTCCAGCCTCAGATACGCAGCAAGAATCAGCAGTTCGACGTGGTGATTCACGATATTACCGCGGAAAATGTATACTGTGACAGCGTGCGCCTGAATCAGGTGCTCTTAAACCTGCTCTCCAACGCGATCAAATTCACGCCGGAGAAAGGACGGATTCTGATTTCCATGTACGAGGAGCCGTCCGAGATCAGCCAGGATCACGTGCAGATCCATATACGTGTAAAGGACAGCGGGATCGGGATGACGCCGGAGTTCAAGGCGCGTATCTTTGAGTCCTTTGTGCGCGAGGACAACGCCCGCGTCCGCAGGACAGAAGGCAGCGGCCTGGGCATGACGATCACAAAATATATTGTGGACACAATGGGCGGCACGATCGATGTGGAGAGCGAACCCGGCAAAGGCAGCGAGTTCCATATCGCGCTGGATCTGGAGATCGCGGATATCCAGGAGGCGGACATGCTCCTGCCGGACTGGAGGATGCTTGTGGTTGACGACGACAGAGAGCTGTGCGAGAGCACCGTGTCAGCGCTGAAATCCATTGGAATCACGGCTGACTGGACGCTGTCCGGCGAGGCGGCGGTGCGCATGGTCGATGAGCGCTATCAGAGAAATGACAGCTATCACATCATTCTTCTGGACTGGAAGCTGCCGGGCATGGACGGGATCGAGACGGCGCGCAGGATCCGGGAGCGCCTGGGAGAGAATGTGCCGATTCTGCTGATTTCCGCCTACGACTGGGGCGAGATTGAGGAGCAGGCAAGGGGCGCGGGCGTCAGCGGCTTTATTTCCAAGCCCCTGTTCAAGTCTACCCTGTTCCACGGCCTTAAAAAGTATGCTGATATGGACACCGTTCCGGCGGAGAAGGAAAGCGAGCGAAGCATTGATTTTACCGGGCGCAGGATCCTTCTGGCTGAGGACAATGAGCTGAACTGGGAGGTGGCGGAGGAGCTCTTAAAGGAGCTTGGCCTGGAGCTTTTCTGGGCGCAGAACGGCCGGATCTGCCTGGATATGTTTCTGGACTCCCAGGAGGGCTATTACGATGCGATCCTGATGGATCTGCGGATGCCGGAGATGAATGGTTATGAAGCCACGGAGGCGATCCGGGCGCTGCCGCGGGCCGATGCGGGACTTCCGATCATCGCCATGACAGCGGACGCGTTTTCGGATGACATCCGGAAGTGCCTGGAATGCGGGATGGATGCGCATGTGGCGAAGCCGATTGATATCCGGGAACTGTCGCATTTGCTGGAGAAATATATTGGTCAGCCATAAATATGCAGCGGGACTTGCAATTACCGGATTTTTGTGGTAAACTATTACCCTGTGAAATAAAGAGATGCTCCGCTGTTGCCGGGGCGGCATTAAGAGCGTCAAAGATTTTAAAGGAGGTTCACTGAGATGAACGAGATTATCAGGAAGATTGAGACAGAGCAGTTAAAGGAGAGCGTGCCGTCCTTCAACGTGGGAGATACGGTGAGAGTTTCCGCGAAGATCAAAGAGGGAAACCGTGAGAGAATCCAGGTGTTTGAGGGCACTGTGATCAAGAGGCAGAACGGGGGCTTAAGAGAGACCTTTACCGTGCGGAAGAATTCCAACGGCGTGGGCGTTGAGAAGACATGGCCGCTGCATTCCCCGTCGGTTGTGGATGTTCAGGTTGTGAGACGGGGCAAGGTAAGAAGAGCGAAGCTGTACTACTTAAGAGACAGGGTCGGCAAGGCTGCCAAGGTAAAAGAGCTTGTAAAATAAGAGGTATAAAGCGCAGGGGGACAATGAAAATTGTCCCTTTTATCTTCGTATAAAAAGGGCGGGGAGCTTAGATGTATCAGGAAGAGAAGAGCAGCCGTGTGAGGCTGGTTGTGAACTGGATTGTGGATGTGATTGTGGTGCTCTCCATTGCCTGGTTCGTGGTGTTCGCCATGGGACGGCAGCTCGTCGTGTCAGGGCAGTCCATGGAACCGGAGCTTTCCCAGGGGGAAGTGGTTCTGATGAACCGGATTATCTACCATCTGAGGAAGCCGGAGCGCTTTGACATTGTGGCTTTTGAAAAGGACGGGGAAAAGGGGAAGTATTATATTAAGCGGATCATCGGTATGCCGGGGGAGACAATCCAGATAAGGGACGGCGTTGTCTATGTCAATGATCAGATCCTGGAGGCGGAGGACGGGCTTAGGAGGGCGGCCCTGGCGGGCCTGGCCGAGCATCCGGTCACGCTGGGGGAGGATGAATATTTCCTTCTGGGCGACAACCGCGAGAGCAGCGAGGACAGCCGCTTTGTGAATGTGGGCAATGTGAAGGCGGAGCAGATAGGGGGCATTGTGTGGTTTCGGATCCGCCCGCTGAGCCGTTTTGGCCGGCTGGGCTTTTAGGATGTGTCTGAGACATATGTTTTGCAGGATGTGAATGCCGCTTTTTTGCGGGTTAGGAGGTTGACGGTGAATATACAGTGGTATCCCGGCCATATGACAAAGGCCAGGCGGGCGATGAAGGAGGACATGAAGCTCATTGATCTGGTGATCGAGCTGGTGGACGCCAGGGTTCCGCTTGGAAGCCGGAATCCGGATATTGATGAGCTGGCCAGGGGGAAAAGCCGCCTGGTCCTTTTGAATAAAGCGGATCTGGCGGACGAGCGCTGGAACAGGGCCTGGGCGGCGTATTTTAAAGAGCAGGGCATACACGCCCTGGAGATCAATGCCCGGAGCGGAATGGGATTGAAGCAGATTTCGCCGCTGGTGCAGGAAGCCTGCCTGGAAAAGCTCGAGCGCGATAAGCGGCGCGGGATTCTGAACCGGCCGATCCGGGCCATGGTGGCCGGGATCCCCAATGTGGGCAAGTCTACTTTTATCAATTCCTTTGCGGGAAAGGCTTGTACAAAGACGGGGAATAAGCCGGGCGTGACCAGAGGGAACCAGTGGATCCGCCTCAACCGGACGCTGGAGCTTCTCGATACGCCGGGGATCCTCTGGCCGAAATTTGAGGATCAGAGCGTGGGGCTCAGGCTGGCCTTTATCGGCACGGTCAATGATGAGATTATTGACCGGGAGGAGCTGGCCGCGGAGCTGATCCGTTTCTTAAAGGAGCATTATGAGGAGGTGCTTGGCGGGCGTTACGGGGAAGAGGCCGGGGCGGAGGCCGATCCGTACCGGGCGCTGGCGCGCATTGCAGAGGCGCGTTCCTGCCGCTTAAAGGGCAATGAGCCTGACACAAAGCGGGCCGCGAACCTGTTTCTGGATGAATTCCGGGGCGGGAAGCTGGGACGGATCACGCTGGAATTTCCGGGAGGAGTAAACAGATGAGGACATGGAAGGGGGAGGCGCTTTTAAAGGAACTGGCCCGCCTGGAGACGATGAAGGAATATGAGCGGCTTTACGCGGACGACGCCTGTATCTGCGGGATCGACGAGGCCGGCCGCGGGCCTCTGGCCGGTCCGGTCGTGGCCGCGGCCGTTGTTCTCCCTAAGGAGTGCGGGATCCTTGGTTTAAACGATTCCAAGAAGCTTTCACCCGCGCGGCGCGAGGCGCTTTATAAGGAGATCCGGGAAAAGGCGGTTTCCTTCGGCGTGGGGGTCGTAAGCCCGGGGGTGATTGACGAGATCAATATCCTTCAGGCCACCTATGAGGCCATGCGGCAGGCGGTTTCCGCGCTCACGGTAAGCCCGGACCGGTTTTTAAATGACGCGGTTGTGATTCCTGGGATCGAGGCGGAGCGGCAGGTGAGTATCGTGAAAGGGGACGCGAAGAGCGTTTCCATAGCGGCCGCCAGTATTTTGGCCAAGGTAGAGCGGGATCATATGATGGAGGCGTATGACGGGCTCTATCCGCAGTACGGCTTTGCCAGGCACAAGGGCTATGGGACAAAGGCCCATATGGAGGCGATCCGCGCCTTTGGCATGTGCCCTATCCACCGGCGCACGTTTCTTAAAAAAATGGGTGTCAAGGCGTGAGGAGGAAAGCGGAGGATGAGAACCCCCGGGAGGCGGGAAGCCGGTATGAGCGGGAGGCGGCCGCCCGTTTAAGCCGCATGGGATACCGCATCCTGGAGGAAAATTTCCGCTGCCGCCAGGGGGAGATTGACCTGATTGCCATGGAGGGGAATGTCCTTGTTTTCATTGAGGTGAAGTACAGGAGCTCCTTGAGAAGCGGCGATCCGGCGGAGGCGGTTGACGGGAAGAAGAGGGCGCGGATCATCCGCTGCGCTGAATATTTTATGATGAAGCGCGGTTTTGGCGGGGATACGCCGTGCCGTTTTGACGTGGCGGCGTTTCTGCGGGATGAGGCGGGCGGGGAGATCCGCTTCCGGCTGATCCGGGACGCGTTCTGGACGTAAGGGATGGAGGCGGCCGGCGGTTCAGACCGATCATAACCGTTCCCGGCAATCCGGACGGTTGCGGCAGAGCTGCGCATACGTTTTGCCGGCCGCGCGAAAATGTGGGCGGCGGCTGGCGTCTGCGCGGCAGGGAGGAGAGGACAAAAAGGATGGATGTGAGACGCAAGGGCGGCGCGCCGGTTCTGGAGGTAAAGAAGGAAAACGGCGTGACCTTTTTATCGTTCCCGCTCCTGGAGCGGACGGGGCTTGTAAAGCACGCGTTTTCCACACGGCTGGGAGGCGTGAGCCAGGGCGATTTTGCGACGATGAATTTTTCGTTTACAAGGGGCGACGACCGGGAGGCGGTGCTGGAAAATTACAGCCGCATGGCAGGGGCGCTCGGCGTCTGCCGGGAGCGCATGGTCCTGACATGGCAGACCCACACGACGAACGTGCGGCGCGTATATGCCGGGGACGCCGGAAAGGGCATTGTGCGGGAGCGGGATTACCGGGATGTGGACGGATTGATCACGGATATTCCGGGAATGACGCTGGTGACATTTTTTGCGGACTGCGTTCCCCTGTATTTTCTGGATCCGGTGCATAAGGCGATCGGGCTGTCGCATTCCGGGTGGCGCGGGACCGTGAAGCGCATGGGAGCCGTGACGCTTTCTGAGATGGAGCGCGCGTTCGGTACGCGGCCAAATGAGGTCCTGGCCTGCGTCGGGCCGAGCATCTGTAAGGACTGCTATGAGGTGGGAGACGATGTGGCGGGGGAATTTGAGGCGGCTTTCTCTGCCGCCGCCTGTGCGCGGATGCTGACGCCGAAGAAAAATAAGAAATTTTTTCTGGATCTGTGGGAGGCGAACCGGACCGTCCTTCTGGAGGCCGGCGTGAGGGAGGATCATCTGTCCGTGACGGATATCTGTACATACTGCAATCCCGGGCTTTTATTTTCCCACCGCAGGAGCGCGGAAAGAAGAGGAAATCTCTGCGCGTTTTTATCGCTTATATAACGAAACAACTCAGGCGGCGGGTAAGAAGATCCCCTGTCTGAAGTGTGAACGGTTGAAAATGTTAAAAGAAAACGGAGTCAGGCGCGCGTAGGCAGACCTGGCTCCGTTTCCGATCCTGAAAGGAATCGTTCAATTGATGAAATCGTTTCGGGCAGAGCGGGCTTTATTTACCTGCCATCTGCTTTTCCTGGGCTTCGATCATCTTCTTAACCATATAACCGCCCACAGACCCGTTCTGCGCAGAGGTTAAGTTGCCGTTATAGCCGTTGGACAGCGGTACGCCGAGCTCGCTGGCTACCTCCATCTTGAACTTGTTCATGGCTTCCTTTGCCTCCGGTACGTTTGTTTTGTTGTTTGTTGTAGACATAATAAACGCCTCCTTTTCATCTGTTTTGCCCATGTGATTGTGTGTGTGTTTCATGGGCTGTTCTTTATGCTACATTCCTAGTATGGCGCTGAGAAGAAATAATACACTAGAAGCTTTTGGTAACCAAATGATGCGTTTGAATACAGATTTGTTTTGGGAACGCGTAAGAATTTTTAGCTTGTATCTCGTGCGATTACATACTATAATAGATAAAATGCAATTGTTCAGAGATATACGGACGATTACGATAAAATAAAAAATAACGGGGGGCGTGATCGATGCGGGTGATAGCGGGAAGCGCCAGACGGCTTCGGTTAAAGACCATTGACGGGATGGAGACAAGACCCACGACGGATCGGATAAAAGAGACGCTTTTTAATATGATACACGATGATCTGTACGGCTGCGCGTTTTTGGATCTGTTTGCCGGAAGCGGCGGGATTGGGATTGAGGCGCTCAGCCGCGGGGCAAAGTCCGCTGTTTTTGTGGAAAAGGATAAGAGGGCGGCCTCATGCATCCGCGAAAACCTCGCCGCGACCCGCCTGGCGGACCGGGCTCTGGTGATGTGCTGCGACGCGGCGGCGGCGCTTTCGCGCCTGGAGGAACGGGGGCAGGCGTTTGATTTTGTTTTCATGGATCCGCCGTACGGGCGCGGGCTGGAATGCGGGGCGCTTTCTTACCTTGCGCATTCGGCCCTGGCGGACGGAAATACGAGGATCATCGTGGAGACGTCGATCGGGACGGATACCAATTATCTTGCCAAATTGGGCTTTACCCTTGCGAGGGAAAAGATATATAAAACTAACAGGCACTTATTTATTACCAAAGGAGAAGCAATGAAATGAAGACAGCAATTTACCCGGGCAGCTTTGATCCGGTGACGCTCGGTCATTATGATATTATTGAACGTTCTTCCCAGATTTTTGACAGGGTGATCGTCGGGGTTTTGAAGAATCATGCAAAATCTCCGTTGTTTTCTGCCTCGGAACGTGTTAAGATGTTAGAGGACGTGACAGCGGGGCTGCCGAATGTGGAGGCGCGGTCCTTTAACGGCCTTTTGATTGATTTTGTCCGTCAGAACAAAGCGAGCGTCATTGTGCGGGGGCTCCGCGCGATCACGGATTTTGAGTATGAGCTGCAGTTGGCGCAGATGAACCGGGTGATTGCGCCTGAAATTGATACATTATTTTTAACGACAAATCTGAAGTATGCATATTTAAGCTCCAGCACGGTGAAGGAGGTCGCCAGGTACGGCGGCGATATTTCGGCCTTCCTGGATCCGGGCGTCGCGAAGCTGGTGGCCGCGAAATATGCGTCTGTTTCCCGGTAAACAGGCGGTAGGTTAGAATGTACTCTCAGAGTCTCCCCGCACCTGCCTTGCGGCTGATTTTCCGAGAGCACATTAGAGAGGTAAGGAGAGATGCTATGAGCAGGATTGAACAAATTATCAATGAGATTGAAGAATATATTGATAGCTGTAAATTCCAGGCATTGTCAAACTCCAAGATCCTTGTCAATAAGGAGGAGCTGGAGGAGCTTTTGGTGGAGCTGCGCCTGCGGGTTCCTGAGGAGATCAAGAAGTACCAGAAGATCATCAGCAATCAGGACGCGATTTTGAGGGAAGCGCGCACCCAGGCGGACGCGATGGTGGCAGAGGCGACGGCCCAGACGAATGAGCTGGTGAATGAGCATGAGATCATGCAGCGGGCCTACGCGGAGGCGAACAGCATTATCGAGCAGGCGCAGGCGCAGGCGCAGGCCATTGTGGACGGCGCGGTGACAGAGGCGAACAATATCCGCCAGGGCTCGGTGCAGTATACGGATGAGATGCTGGGAAGCCTGCAGACCATTATCAAGCATTCCATGGACGGGGCGCAGGGGCGCTTTGAAGCGTTCATGAGTTCCATGCAGTCCAGCTTTGACATCGTTTCCTCTAACCGGAACGAGCTGGCCGGAAGCGTGATCCGGGAGCCGGAGACAGAGGCCGCCGCGCCCTACATGGGCGGGGAAGCGCCGATGGAGTAGGCGCCCGGCCTGCGGCCAGGATCCAGCCGTACAAGCTTAAGCGGCTGCGCGGGAACAGGGAGGAATTATAACTGTTCAGGCAGCCTGAACAGTTATGGGAAATTTCAGGCAGCCCGGGCGGTTATGATAAGAAGAATGGCCGCGGCGAGGGCGGCGTGGAGCAGTTTCCAGAGTACATAATGCCGGATAGAAAGTCCGGCATTTTTTATAACCGTGTTTGTCTGGGAAACGCCGGACAGCCCTCCGAAGGCGGCGCAGGCGAGCATGGCGGCGCAGGCGGCCCGTCCGCTTAGGGAAGCCGGCCCGGACATGGAGCGGGCGATGGCGTCTATGCCGGTCGTCATCTCCACAATGCCTGACAGGAACGGCTTTATCCGGGCCGGGATGCGGCCGGAGGAGGAGATGAAGGCGGCCAGGATGGAGTAGATCATGAGGAAGCCGCCGATCTTCACCATGATTTCCAGCGCGTTCATCAAAACCTCGTCAAACGGCGCGGGGGCCGGGGCGGGGCGGCGTACCCGGGCGTGGTTTTGCCCAGTCCGGCCGGCTCCTGCGTTTTTCCCGCCCCCGCGCTTTGCAGCCCATTTGACGGGCCGGTTCTGAAGACGGCAGAGCCCCCCGGCTGTAAGGAGAAGAAAAGGGAGCGGGAGATAGAGGGCAAGGGCCGCTTTCCAGAGCGGGATCTCCGGCGCCAGGCGGGGGGCGATATACCCGGCCAGAAACATGGGGCTGGGCCATCCGGCCGCGGCGAGCAGGATACGCCCCTCTTCATTCCGTATGAATCCGCCGCGCAGGAAGTCGGCTGTGGTCTTGGCTCCCATGGGATAGCCGCACAGGAGGCCGGCGATCAGGGCATAGCTCCCCTCCGGAGAGAGGCCGAAACACCTTAAGAGGGGGGCAAAGGGCTTCACGAGCAGCGGGACGCCGCCCCAGGCGACCAGGAGGCTGGAGCAGAGCATAAAGGGCAAAAGCGTGGGCAGTACGACACTCCACCACAGAAGCAGCCCGTTTTTTGCGCCCGTGAAAGAGAGGGCCGGGTGCGTTAAGAGAAGGATCAGGGTCAGGATCGGCAGGATGGGAAGGATGGATTTTTTCATAGCGTTCCGAATAGAATGATTTATATTACTATATGTCCGGGAGCGCCCAAGATATGATGATCCTTTTTCTGATTCTGCTGTCGCTGTTTAATGTGAGCCTGTTTCACTGGCTGGGTCAGGATCCGTCCTTTTACCGGCTGGATGCCTATACCTGGGAGAGCGTGGAGTTCCGCGGCATGCGGCTCGGCCCGGCAATAGCGGGGCTTACGGAGGTGGATTGCGAGCGCCTTTCGGGTTTTATGCTTGACCACGCCTTTGATTTGACGGAGTTTGAGACAGAGGCTGACCTTTCAGGCCCTCTCGAGACGCTTGACATCCTGGACGGCCGCCGGCTTTTGCTGGAGCAGAAATCAGCGGCATACAAAAAGCTGTGCCATGCGTATGAGATCGTATTTTCGGATCTGAAATATTTCCCCATCCCCGCCAGCACCAGGGCGGATACGCCGCCTGTCACTTACGAGGACGGCTGGCAGCAGAAGCGGACCTACGGCGGGGAGCGGGGCCACGAGGGCTGCGATATCATGGGCATGGAGCGTGAGAGAGGCTTTTACCCGGTCATCAGCATCACCGACGGCGTGGTGGAAAAGCTCGGCTGGCTGGAACAGGGCGGCTGGCGGGCAGGCATCCGCAGCCCTTCGGGGCTGTATCTGTATTATGCGCATCTGTTTTCTTATGCGGAGGGCTTAGAGGAGGGAAAGACGGTGCGGGCCGGGGAGCTTTTGGGGTATATGGGCGATTCCGGCTATGGGAAGCAGGAGAATACAGTGGGGAATTTTCCGGTGCATCTGCATCTGGGACTTTATCTGAAGACGGATCACTTTGAGGAGATGAGCGTGAATCCGTATTGGGTGCTTAAGTATCTGGAGAAGAGACGGTTGTATTTTGATTATTAGGCTGTAACGATTTGAAGTCAGGCGTGCCATAATTTCTCTGGTTTCTGCAGATTAGCATATCTGACAAAAAGCTTATATATTCATTTTCAGATGTTGTGAAGAGGGCCGCCGGTTTTCTTACGGATATACTGCCTGCTTCCGGCTGCTTTACTGGCGGGGGCCCTTTTACGACTTTTCCCCGGCCATAAACCGGAACATTTAGAAACATAGTAATTATATGCAAGAGGAACAAAACATTGTACACTTCACCTTTTTCAGAGCGATATATACAAAAAATGAAGGCCCTTCTGGGAAATTCATTTGCGGAGTACGCGGCTTCGTGCTCGCAGCCCCCCTGCTTTGGACTTCGCGTCAATACGCTGAAGTCGGATCCGGACACATTTTACAATAATGCCGCAAAGGCCGGATGGAAGCTTGAGAGGATTGCATGGATTCCCAACGGATTTTATTACGGGGAGGAGATGCGCCCCGGGCGGCATCCGTGGTATTCGGCGGGGCTTTATTATCTGCAGGAGCCGAGCGCGATGACGCCGGCGGCGGTTCTGGGGGTTCGGCCCGGGGAGCGGGTGCTGGATCTGTGCGCGGCCCCGGGCGGGAAGAGCACGGAGCTGGCGGCGGGGCTTAAAGGAGAGGGCGTCCTTTTTGCAAATGATATCAGCGCTTCGAGGGCCAAGGCCCTGCTTAAGAATCTGGAGCTTTTCGGGGCTTCCAATATCTGTGTGCTGAGCGAGACGCCGGAGAGGATTTCCGCACGTTTTCCGGGGTTTTTTGACAAGATTCTGGTCGATGCTCCGTGCTCGGGGGAGGGGATGTTCCGCCGGGATCCGGGGATGGTAAAGAGCTATGAGGAGCGCGGGCCGGAGTATTATATTCCTCTGCAGAGGCAGATTCTCTCGGAGGCAGTGCGGATGCTGGCTCCGGGCGGGCGGCTTTTGTATTCGACCTGCACCTTTGACGAGGAGGAGAATGAGGGATGCATCCGCTTTGCGCTGGATGCGTTTCCGGAGATGCGCCTGGCAGAGATTGAGAAAAAGGATGGTTTTTCGCCGGGCATCGGCATGCCGGAGTGTGTGCGGCTGTTTCCCCACAGGATCCGTGGTGAGGGGCATTTTCTGGCGCTTCTTGAGAAGGCAGGATCCGGGACGGGGGAGGCAGCGGGAGGAGACGGAGGCAGCGCGCCGCTGTCCGGGGGTTCCTGCCGCGCTCAGGAAGGTTTTGGAGCCGGGCGGGCTCTGCGCGGCGCTTTGAGGACATCTCGGGCAGACGGGCGAAGCGGGGGACATGAAGCCTTGACAGGCGTTTCGGATGCGCTCCGTTTTGTGGAAGGATGGGGCGGGAGAGGGCGTTTGGAGCCGGGGCGCGTCCGTCTGGAGCGGGAGAGGCTTTATTATCTTCCGGAAGAACTCTGTAAAGGCCCGGCGGCGGACCGGGGCGGACTGCGCTATCTGCGGACCGGGCTTTTGCTGGGGGAATTAAAGAGAGGGCGTTTTGAACCCTCCCAGGCGCTCGCCATGGCGCTCCCCCCGGGGGACGGGCCAGGGCGCCTGATGCTCTCATCCGGGGATGAGCGGGTGATCCGCTATTTAAAAGGGGAGACGGTTTCCCTGAGTGAGGATGCGTGTGTATGCAGGATACAGGAAGCCGCCCGGGGCGGGCCGCCGTCCGGGGGCTGGAGGCTGGTCTGTGTGGACGGGTTTCCGCTCGGCTGGGGACGCCTGCACAGCAATATGTTGAAAAATAAGTATTATCCCGGCTGGAGGTGGCAGTAATGGGGAAATCCATGCGGCTTGATAAATTTTTGACGGAAATGAAGTGCGGGAGCCGCAGCGAGGTGAAGGAGCGGATCCGGAAGGGAAGCGCCTGCGTGGACGGACAGGCGGTTTTGGATCCGGGGTTTAAGGTGGATCCGGACAGGATGCGGATTACGCTGAACGGAGCAGCCGTGGGCTGGGCGGAGACGGAATACTATATGCTGAATAAGCCGCCGGGCGTTGTGTCCGCCACAGAAGACGGCCTCCACACGACCGTGGTGGATCTGATTACAGATTCTAAGAGAAAGGATCTGTTCCCGGTCGGGCGTCTGGATATTGATACAGAGGGGCTGCTTCTGATTACAAATGACGGCGCGCTGGCCCACCGTCTGCTTTCTCCGAACCGGAAGGTGGACAAGGTCTACCTGGCGCATGTGACCGGAAGGCTTCCGGAAGATGTGAGAGAGCGGTTTGCAGAAGGGCTGGTTCTTAAGGACGGGACGGCCCTGCGCCCGGCCTCGCTGACATTTTTAAAAGAACCGCGGGAGGCGGGGGAGACAGCCGCAAAGGCTCTCCTTACGATCCGGGAGGGGAAGTTTCATCAGGTGAAACGGATGTTTGAGGCTGTCGGGGGAACAGTTGTGTATTTAAAACGTATTTCCATGGGGCCTCTTTCGCTGGATGAAACGTTAAAGCCCGGCCGGTACCGGGCGCTTACGCAGGACGAGCTTCGCAGTCTGGAGCGTGTCTGAAACATCATCCCGCTATCTGATTTGGGTCAATTATAAGAGTTTGCGGCCTGGCCGCCGCCATAGGAGGATTTCATATGATGTTGGAAGGAAAAAGGGCTGTTTTGTTTGATCTGGACGGCACACTGGTGGATTCAATGTGGATGTGGAAGGCCATTGATATCGAATTTCTCGATCGGTTTGGTTACACATGCCCCGACGATTTGCAGACGATGATTGAAGGGATGAGCTTCTCAGAGGGCGCCGCGTATTTTAAGGAGCGCTTCAGGCTCCCGCTTACGGTAGAAGAGATCAAGGAGATCTGGATCGGGATGTCCATTGACAAATACCGGACCAGCGTCCCGTTTAAGCCTGGCGCCGAGGCGTTTCTAAAGGAATTGCGCGCGCGGGGGATACGGATCGGGATAGCCACGAGCAACGAGAGAGGGATTGTGGATACAGTCCTGCATTCATTGAAGGCTGAGCAGTATTTTGACGCCATCACCACGGCCTGCGAGGTGCCGGCCGGAAAGCCTTCCCCGGATATCTATTTAGAGGCGGCCAGGCGCGTGGGGGCGGCTCCGTCGGAGTGCATGGTATTTGAGGATGTGCCGGCCGGAATCCTGGCGGGCAAACGCGCCGGCATGGAGGTCTGCGCCGTGGAGGACGCGGCTTCGAGCCACCTGGGAGGGGAGAAGAGGCGGCTGGCGGATTATTACATACGCGATTATGAGGAGCTGCTGGCCGGGAGAGAATGCGCAGTGACAACAGAAACCATAACTGAAACGGAGCTTCAATAACCATGACAAACGAATTTTTACCGATTACCAGACAGGACATGCAGTCGCGCGGCTGGGAGTCCTGCGATTTTGTCTATGTGACAGGCGATGCCTATGTGGATCACCCGTCCTTTGGACATGCAGTCATAAGCCGCGTCCTGGAATCGCACGGCTACCGGGTGGGGATCATCCCCCAGCCGGACTGGAATGACCCGGAGAGCGTGCGTATCCTTGGCGAGCCGAGGCTCGGCTGGCTGGTGACAGCCGGAAATATGGATTCCATGGTGAACCATTATTCCGTGTCCAAAAAGCGGCGGGAAAAGGATTCCTACACGCCGGGCGGCGTGATGGGAAAGCGCCCGGACTATGCGACGATTGTGTACTGCCGCCTGATCCGCGCTGTTTCCGAAAAGCCTGTGATCATCGGGGGGATCGAGGCCAGCCTGCGCCGCCTTGCGCATTACGATTACTGGTCCGGGAAGATGAAGCGGTCCATTCTTCTGGAGAGCGGGGCGGATCTCATTTCCTACGGCATGGGGGAGCGGTCGGTTGTGGAGATCGCGGACGCCTTAAACAGCGGGATTGACGTAAAGGACATCACCTTTGTGGACGGTACGGTATACCGGGCGGCGGATCTGTCGTCAGTCTATGATGAGATCCGGCTCCCGTCGTATGAGGAGCTCAAAAAGGATAAGGAAAGCTATGCAAAAAGCTTCATGATCCAGTACCGGAATACGGATCCGTTTTCGGGAAAACGCCTCGCGGAGCCGTACGGGGCGTCGCTTTACGTGGTGCAGAATCCGGCCGCGGCCCCTCTTTCCCAGACGGAAATGGATGACGTGTATGCCCTGCCGTATATGCGGCGCTGCCATCCGTCGTATGAGGCGGCGGGCGGCGTTCCGGCGCTTTCCGAAGTGAAATTCAGCATTATCAGCAACCGCGGCTGCTTTGGCGGGTGCAGCTTCTGCGCCCTTACGTTCCATCAGGGGCGGATCGTGCAGACCAGGAGCCATGAATCCATTCTGGCAGAGGCCAGGCTTCTCACGCAGGATCCGGATTTTAAGGGGTATATCCACGATGTGGGGGGCCCGACGGCGAATTTTTACCACCCTGCGTGTGAAAAGCAGACGCGCTTCGGGGCCTGCCCGGACAGACAGTGCCTGTTTCCAGAGCCCTGCAAAAATTTAAATACGGATCACAGCGGCTATATTTCCCTGCTGAAAAAACTGCGCGCGCTCCCGGGGGTGAAAAAAGTCTTTATCCGTTCCGGGATCCGTTTTGATTACCTTCTGGCAGAGGAGAGCCGGGCGTTTCTTAAGGAGCTGTGCCAGTACCATGTGAGCGGCCAGCTTAAAGTGGCCCCGGAGCACATCGCGGATCCGGTGCTGAAACGCATGGGAAAGCCGGAAAATGCGGTTTACCGCCGCTTTATGAAGGAATACTATGATATGAACAGGCGTCTGGGCATGAAGCAGTACCTGGTTCCGTACCTGATGTCGTCGCACCCGGGCTCGGGCCTTAAGGAGGCGATCGCGCTGGCTGAGTATCTCCGCGATCTGGGCTACATGCCGGAGCAGGTGCAGGATTTCTACCCGACCCCGTCCACGCTGTCCACCTGCATGTATTACACAGGCTATGATCCCAGGACCATGGAGAAGGTCTATGTGCCGGTAAATCCCCATGAAAAGGCCATGCAGAGGGCGCTGATCCAGTACCGGAATCCAAAGAATTACCGGCTGGTGCTGGAGGCGTTGAAGGCCGCGGGGCGGACGGATCTGATCGGATTCGGGAAAACATGCCTGATCCGGCCGGAACGCGGCGCGGCGGGCCGTAAAGAGGCGCAGGGAAAGGGCGGCGCATCTGGAAAAGCGTGTCTGGAAAAGCCCAAAAAGAAGAAAACGATACGCAATATACACAAAAAGCAGGACAAAGGAGGGAATCGGATTTGAAAATCGCAATCATTACAGGCGCTTCTTCCGGCATGGGACGGGAGACAGCCGTGCAGCTTTCGGATCGCTTTGGCGGTCTGTCGGAGATCTGGATCGCGGCCCGCAGGGGCGATCGCTTAGACGCGCTGGAGGACGTGCTTCCTGTACCGGTGAGAAAATTTGCCATTGATCTGACAAAGCCGGATGAGCTTAACGTGCTTTCCGAAGCGCTCCGCGCGGCAAAACCGGATGTAAGAATCCTGGTCAACGCATCGGGATACGGGAAGATCGGGCCGGCAGGCGGCGTGCCCTTAGAGGAGGAAACGGGAATGGTGCGCTTAAACTGCGAGGCGCTGCTGGCAGTTACCCACATCGCGCTCCCCTATATGGGCCGCGGCGGGCGGATCCTCCAGTACGCTTCCTCCGCCGCCTTTCTGCCGCAGCCCGGATTTGCGGTGTACGCGGCCACCAAGGCATTTGTCTTAAGCTACAGCCGCGCGTTAAACGAAGAGCTCAAATCCCGGGGGATCCGGGTGACGGCCGTATGCCCCGGCCCGGTGAAGACGGAATTTTTCTCGATCGCCGAGACGACAGGAAAGATGCCTCTGTATAAGCGCCTGACCATGGCGAACGCATCGCGCGTGGTGAAGCTCGCCGTCCGGGACAGCGCGATGGGAAAAACGGTTTCGGTCTACGGGCCGGTGATGAAGGCGTTCCGGCTGCTCTGCAAAATCGCGCCCCACGGGCTTTTGCTGAACGCCATGACAGCGCTTGCGCCCGCCTGCGCCGCCGGACAAAAGAAAGGATGAGACGATTGAAGAGAGTAAAAAAAGGGGAGTACGGCTACCGCAATGCATTTAAAAAGCGCCAGTGCCTGATCGTCTTTGTACTGATCCTGTTTATCCTGGGCCAGCTCGGGGCGCGCTATATGGCGCAGGCGCAGGCGGTCAGAAACATCCTCACCGTGATGGCGATCCTGACGGTCCTGCCCGCCGCCAACGCAGCCTCCCCGCTTGTGGCCTGCTTAAAATACAAGACGCCTCCCCGCGGCTTTTATGACACGTATTCCGCATATGAAGAGAAATTCATCATGCTCTACGATCTGGTGCTGACCACGAAGGACGATGTGCTGCCCATGGACGCCATCGCCGTACACCCCACAGGCATATACGCCTACTGTGTCAACAAAAGAGCGGATGCAAAGCGGGCGGAACAGGCGCTCAACGAGATTTTGACGGCCCAGAAGCTCGATCCCAATATGCGGGTGACAAACGAATTAAAAACCTTTGACAAGCGCATAAAAAGCTTAAAGCCAGCCTCCGAATATGAGGATGACGGGACCGTGGAATATGCGGTCCGGGTGCTTAAAAGCCTTTCGATGTGACATTTGGGCGTGTGAACAGCAGCCTACAGGGCGCTTCCATGCAGCAGAGCATGTTTGAACGATCATAAGACTGGAGAGGAATCGATGCAGACCGTAACCATCACCGAACAGGAGGCCGGACAGCGCCTCGATCATTTTCTGGGAAAATATTTAAGCCGGGCCGGCAAGGGCTTTGTCTATAAAATGATGCGCAAAAAGAACATCACCCTCAACGGGAAAAAATGCGGCGGGGATGAGCGCCTTAAGCCGGGCGACGAGATCCGTCTCTTCCTGTCTGACGAGACGATCCGCGCCTTTTCTGAGATAACGGTGCAGGAGGTGAAAAAGACGCCTCTTGCGATCGTCTACGAGGATGCGCACATCCTTCTGATTAATAAGCCGGCCGGGATGCTGTCCCAGAAAGCGCGCCCCGAAGACGAATCGCTGGTGGAATATATCATCCGCTACCTGCTGGACTCCGGAAATCTTACAGAGGAGTCCTTAAAGCGCGTAAAGCCCTCGGTCTGCAACCGTTTAGACCGCAATACGAGCGGCCTTGTGATTGCCGGGAAATCCCTGCAGGGGCTTCAGATCATGTCAGACCTGATCAAAAGCCGCGCGATTGGGAAATTTTATCTGTGTATTGTAAAAGGCGCGCTTAAGCAGCCCGTCCGGCTGTGCGGATGGCTTTTAAAGGATGAGAGGAACAATCAGGTCAGGGTGTTTGCAGAAGGGGCGCCCCGCCCGCAGGAGGCTGTGCCTATCCGCACCGCGTACCGGCCGCTTAAAAGCGACGGGCGCTATACGCTTCTGGAGGTGGAGCTTGTCACCGGCCGCCCGCACCAGATCCGGGCGCATCTGGCTTCCATCGGCCATCCGATCGCCGGCGATCCCAAATACGGCGATTCTGCGGTCAACCGCGAGGTGAAGAAAAAATACCGCACAGACTCCCAGCTTCTCCACGCCTGGCGTCTCGTGATGCCGGACGGGCTTGCCGCGCCGCTTTCGCATCTTTCCGGCAGGGAATTTATGGCGGATATGCCGGAGAGTATGCGGCGCATGGCGGCGGGGATGCATTGTGATAAAGGCGGGCGGTTTCATATGGCAAGAAAGACAGGCGTCGAAATTCAGGATTTTGAAAAGCTGTCATGCTCTGGAACATGCTCCGCAAATGGTTCTCACGCCGGCCCTGGAGGCAGAGGGAATAGCGCCGGATCAGGGAGTGAAAGTAACGGTTCAAGGCCATCTGAACGGTTACGGATGAAAACAGAAAAATGAGGTATAGTGAAATGAGCGATGTAACAGAACGTTTTTTGCGCTATGTATCCTTTGACACACAGTCAGAGGAAAGCAGTATGAGTACGCCGAGCACGGACAGGCAGCTCGATCTGGCAAGGGCGCTTTTGCGGGAGCTGCGGGATATGGGGGCGTCAAATGCCCGCATGGATGAATACGGCTATGTCTACGCCGCGATCCCCGCGAACCGCCCTGAGCTTGAAAAAGCGCCGGCCCTGGGCTTTATAGCCCACATGGACACAGCGCCCGCCATGTCGGGCAGGCATGTGAAGCCGCGCATCGTAGAAGCGTATGACGGCGGGGACATTGTCCTCAACAGGGAGCTGGGCATCACGATGCGGCGGGCTGATTTCCCCTGTCTCGGGGAATGCGTGGGCCAGGATCTGATCGTGACAGACGGAACCACCCTTTTGGGGGCGGACGACAAGGCGGGGATTGCGGAGATCATGGCCATGGCGGCCCGTCTGCTCTCGAATCCCGGGATCCCGCGCGGGCCGGTCTGCATCGCCTTCACCCCGGATGAGGAGATCGGAAGGGGCGCGGATCACTTTGACGTCACGGGCTTTGGCGCGGCGGCGGCCTATACGGTGGACGGCGGCCCGATTGGCGAACTGGAATATGAAAATTTCAACGCCGCTTCAGGCGCCGTGTCCATAAAAGGCGTCTCTATCCACCCGGGAGATGCAAAAGGGCGGATGAAAAACGCCATTTTGCTGGGAATGGAATTCCAGAGCCTGCTCCCGGCCGCGGAAGCGCCCATGTATACAGAAGGATATGAGGGTTTCTTTCACCTTGATCATTTCACAGGGGACGTGGAAAACGCCAGGATGGAGTATATCATCCGGGATCATGATCGGGAGCGGTTCGAGGGCCGCAAGCGCCTCTTTCAGGCCGCCGCATCGTATCTGAACACGAAATACGGCGGGGGGACGTTAGAGGCGTCGGTAAAGGATTCCTATTATAATATGAAGGAACAGATAAAGCCCCACATGTATCTGATTGAGATGGCCAGCGAGGCCATGAAAGATGCGGGGATCGAGCCGCGGGTCGTGCCGATCCGCGGCGGCACTGACGGGGCCAGGCTTTCTTATATGGGCCTCCCATGCCCCAATCTCTCCACCGGAGGCTATCATTACCACGGGAAATTTGAATACATCCCGGCGCAGTCCATGGAAAAGATGACCGATGTGCTTGTGGGGATTGTAAAACGGGCGGCGGCCGTTCAGGCTGTCTGACCTATGTACTCCCGGAATCTCAAAAGATCAGGTATGGCGGGGCTCCGGGAGTACATACATAAATTTGGAGGTAAAAAGTATGAAAAAAGGCATCGCGATCGTGACATGCGCTGTGAGTATGGCTCTTTACTGCGGCGGGATCGCCTCTGCCGGACCGGCGGCAGAGATAGAAAGCAGGGAAGAGCAAGGCGGGGAGATGTCCGACGGGGCGCAGACAGGGGAAGCGGTTCCGGCAGAGGACGAGATCCTCATCCGCATGGTGGGGGATGATCTCATCCATCAGCCGATCTTCAGCCAGAGCCTCCTTGGAGACGGCGGCTACGATTTTGATCGGATTTTCGAGCCGATGAAGGAGGACTTTGCGTCAGCGGATGTGGCCATCCTCAATCAGGAGACGATTCTCATAAAGGATTACAGCCAAGTGAGCTCCTATCCCATGTTCGGGAGCCCCGACGCGCTGGGGCATGCCATCGCAAAGGCCGGCTTTGACGTGGTGGCCCATGCGACGAACCACACCATGGATAAAGGCGTGACAGGCATTCTCGATACCATCGGCTTCTGGGAGACGAATTATCCGGAGATGGTGTATCTCGGGATCCACAAGGACGCCGCTGATTCCGATATCCGCTATATGGACGTAAAGGGCGTCCGGCTTGGCTTTGTCAATTATACCTACGGCCTAAACGGCCTGGAGGGCCGCCGCCGCGGCAGGGAGTACCTGGTGGATCTGCTGGGCGACGGCGGGATCGAGGGAACGCTTCATGAGGCGAGGGACAACAGTGATTTCCTGATTGCCATCCTGCACGCGGGAAATGAGTACGTCCACACGCCCACCGCGTACCAGAGAAAGCAGATCCAGCGCTTCATCGACAACGGGGCGGACATTGTATTCTGCGCCCACCCGCATGTGCTGGAGCCGTACCAGATGCTGACCACCCCTTCCGGACATACGGGGCTGGTGTATTACAGCCTGGGAAATTATGTGTCTGCGCAGAACGAGTTGGCCTGCGTCCTGGGCGGGATGGCCGAGGTGCGGCTGAAACGCGGAGAGGACGGGACTGTGGCTGTCTCGGATTACGACTTAATTCCACTGGTGACCCATCAGGAATTTAGAAATTTTACGACCTATAAGCTGGCTGATTACCCGGCTGAGCTGGAGGCGCGCCATGAGCTGCGCGGCAAGGGCTTCAGCGCCGGGGCGATGTGGGAGCTGTTCGGGAGGGCGGCGCCGCGGTGGTAAGATCGGAATGCATAGTGAGTAATCTCATGACGTCGGGGTCAAAAGGTCTTTTGACCCCTGATGCCTTCTGTGCTAGAGCGTGTTTGAAAAATGCTTTCTGCCAGATGTGCGTTCCGCTTTGTGGGAGATTTGGGCCAAATGAACGCGGCGCAGCGGGCTGCGTTAAGTGAATTTGGCCCAAATATACCGCGAAGTGGCGCGTGCAGATGCCAGGAATGAATTTTCAAACACGCTCTAGCGCACGCTGCGCCGATCCCCCTGATTCATGTAATACTGCCTCTTATCCTCATACATCCGTTTTTCCGCTGCTTTTACGATATCCGTAACCAGGGCCTTTTTTCCGCCGGACGCCGTTCCCACTGAGACATGGTATCCGGCTGTGGCCGCCTTCTCCTTTGCCTGGCTGGCTTTTTCTCCTGCCGTGCGTTCATCTGCTTCGGAAAAGGCCAGAAATTCATCGCCGCCGATACGGTAGACCGACCCGTCGCCAAAGGCTTCGACCATGGCGTCTGCCACGAACTGCAGCATTTTGTCCCCGGCATGATGGCCCTGGCTGTTGTTCAGCTCGTGAAGGCCGTTCGCATCGGCGTAAACACAGGAGAGGCATTCCGGCCGGTTGCCTGAATACAATTCCAGGGCCTGCTCATAGGCGTTCCTGTTTTTCAGATTCGTAAGCATATCCGTGCTCGCTATATTTTTGATGGCCCGCAGCTCCTTCTGCGTGCGGATGACATCCCACCAGGCGTGTATAAACAGCAAGGCAGCCTCATAAATCCCCAGGCACAGCAATATTTTCCTTATGTAGATCGCCTCGCTGAGGACAATGCGCTCCGGAACCGTCAGCATAACAAACCACTTGTTAATGCCAACGGGTTCATAGGCCGCATACAGGTACTCGCCGGTGCTTTCAGATAAGTAGGCGGATACCCCGCCGCTGCCTTCCGCAAAATCTTTGATGATCTGGTCTCTTTGAAAGCCTTTTTTGATCTCGCGGCCATGGAACGACTCGGAAGTTCCCCGCGTGCTGTGCAGTGTATCCATGATAAACTGTTTATTTTTTATATCGATAATAAAAAGAGAGGCATTGCTATCCAGAGCATTTACTTCAATATAATTGGGTATGTCGTTAAGCTCTGTCACCCCAAACAGGATCCCCTGAGTTTCGCCGTCGATGACAATGGGGACATTGGAAAATAAAACCGGATGCTCCGGATCCAGGTTATCCGGTTCGATATCTGTAATAAAGGCGCCTTTTTCAGCCAGCGCGTCAAAGGTAATCCCATTTACGGGATCGGCCAGGGTTCCGTCCTGCTGGATAATCTGGTTGTCTGGCAAAATGATGCCCAGCCTGGAAATCATATCAATGTTTTCATGGGGCGCCAGGATATTCATCAGATGCGCCGAATCCTCCAGGCCCTCCTGTGCAATGATATCCGCCAGTATCTCCAGATGATCCCGGAGGGAAGAAAACTGCCGGTACACGTTTTTGCCTGACTCCTCGGCTTCCTGCCTCAGTGTCCTCAGACAGCTCTCCACAGAGTGGGAGCGCAGTAATCCGAAGACGACAAAAAAGCCGATTGCGACAAGCAGCTTAAGGGCGGCGGATGCCAGGAGATTTTTTGTGCCCTGACGGGTAAGTTTTTCCATTATATTTTGTGATCTCATCTTAAAGCTCATCTTTTGCTTCCTCACTTTATAAATCCCCGCGCGGGGAAGAATTCCAATATGCTACTCTTAACAATAATCTCCAATCCTATCGTACCATATATTTTAAAGGCTTTCAAGTTGCAGCGGCAATTTGCATGTGTTATAATGCCAAAAGGTTATAACAGATCAGACCGTTATGAGAGGAGGCTGAAATGACAGGGAGGATGAACCAGCCGGAAAAGGCGGCCCGGTTATTTGGCGGATGGCAGGAAACCATGATATGGTCCTGCCTCCAGAGCGTGATGGGGGCGATCTTTGCAAATTCTGAAAAAGAGCCGGATTCCGCTATGGCGCTGTTGGGAGATCGGATGGTGCAGGGACTGGGCCGCGCAGTATGAAGATTTTGCCGCATATCAGAAATACGGTCTGGGAGCGGTTATCTTAAAAGACGGGGAGCCTGTTTCCGGGGCGTCGTCATATTCTGGTTATATCAGGGGCATAGAGGTAGAGATTGACACAAGAGAGGATTACCGGAGACAGGGCCTGGCCCTCGTGTGCGGGGCAAAGCTGATTCTGGAATGCATAAAGCGGGGCTGGTATCCGAGCTGGGACGCGCAGAACCCGTGGTCGGCGGCTCTGGCGGAAAAGCTGGGCTACCATCTGGATCATGCGTATGAGGCATATGAGATCACAAAAGGCGCTGTCTGAAGCACTATAAGGAGGAATAATGATGAGAAGACACAGGCGGTGTGGGGTAAAAAAGAACAGATGGTTTGTTTTAGCGCTTTTTTTAGCAGGCATGATGACCGCGTGCAAAAAGGAGCTGCCCGCGCAGCTTCTGGAAGCGGGGGCGGCCGGTAGTTCGGCAAATGAGGAGGAAACACTGTCCTTAAAAGGGGCGGGTGGGGAGGAAGAGCCGGTCAGCGATCCGGAGGCTCTGCTGCCCGCGGACGAAGCGGCGGCGCAGCCGGGAAACGGGGGCGAAAAGGCGGCCCAGATAACAGGCGCTCCGGCAACCGGGGCGCGGGAGCCGGACGCGGCGCAGGATGAAAGAGCGGACAGCCTGAAAAAACGGTTTGGAGAAAGCTGCATTGCAGAGCAGACATTCGAGACAGAGCTCAGCGAGTATGACGGCCCGGTCTTTTTTGTCCCGCTCGCGCCCTCGGATGAGAATCCGGAGTTCACGGTCCGGCTGATGCAGGGGGAAGAGATCCTGGCCGAGATACCGCCCTTTGTCCCGGACAGCCTTTCCGGGCAGGCATTTAAAAGCCTTGACGCCGTTTCCTTTTATGATGTAAATTATGACGGCAATACAGATGTGGTGTGGATTGCGACCTATGGAACGGCAGGCGCCGCGTCCGTTTACTACGGCTATGGCCGGGATACAGAGGATTCTGCCCCGTATTTCGTAGCCCAGG
The DNA here is from genome assembly GCF_943193115.1 of Otoolea muris. Lineage (NCBI taxonomy): Bacteria > Bacillati > Bacillota > Clostridia > Lachnospirales > Lachnospiraceae > Otoolea > Otoolea muris. The sequence continues at coordinate 109,847 of NZ_CALPCY010000001.1, read as the reverse complement.
AGGCGCTGTCGGCTCAGATTTCGTCCCAGGTAACGCCTCTGACAGTCCCGGAGATCCGGAGATCCCTCTCAGGCGGAAAGAAAAACGGCCAGTTTGCCAGCTACCAGGAGGCATACAGGGCGGTGAGCCGGCTCTGCGATCTGGAGGACACAGAAGGGATGATAATGTATGATCTGATCGATTTTGACGGGGACGATATACCAGAGCTGGTCGCCGGAGTCAACGGTTTTTATACAAGCCTGTACACCTACAGCGGCGGAACGGTTTATACTGTGATGGACGGCTGGCGGTACGGCGTGATGGGAAATGCGGGATATGAATACCAGCCGGGAAAAAACCGTCTGAGAAATTATAACAATGATTATGCGGGGGCCATTGTGTACGCCACATACATGGAAATGGACGATTCGCATACAATGAAGACCGTGGCAGAGATAAAAACCGTCAATTTCGACGACGCCAACCAGAACGGCATGCCGGATGAGGATGAGATGAATTCTATTGGCTGTTACGGGATAAGCTATATTAACGGCAGGGAAGCCGCACCGGAAGAATGCGCGGCCCTTGACGCGGGCGAATACGTCTTTATTCAGGGAACCAAACGCTTTGAGGAGCTTAAAGACGCGCTGCGCTGAGGGCTGCCCCGGCGTAAACAGCGCCCGCGATTGAATGTGAGACGGAAACATAAAGAAAGATTATGGAAAGAAGATGTGACAATGAAAAAGACAGATAAGACGGGACTGGTATTAGAAGGCGGCGGGATGCGCGGGATTTATACAGCCGGCGTCCTGGATGTTTTTCTGGAGCATGAAATAGAGTTTGACGGCGTGATCGGCGTATCGGCCGGAGCAATCCACGGCTGTTCCTTTGTCTCCGGGCAAAAGGGGCGCAGCATCCGCTATTATAAAAAATACTGCAACGACAAGCGCTTCGTAAGCTTCCGGAACCTGATCCTCACAGGCGATATCGCAGGCGAGCAGTTCTGCTACCATGAGATTCCGGAGCGCCTTGATCCATACGATTTTGAAGCGTTCAACGCCTCAAAAACAGAATTCTACGTAACCTGCAGCAACGTGGAGACAGGAAAAGCAGAGCATCTCCCGATCACGGACATGAGAGCCCAGGTAGATCTGATGCGCGCCTCCGCCTCCCTTCCGTACGCCTCCCGCATCGTGCGGGCAGAGGGGATGAAGCTTTTGGACGGCGCCTGCACAGACAGCATACCTGTAGGCGCGTTTCACAGGCTGGGCTTTAGGCGGCTCGTCGTCATCATGACGCGCCCCAGGGGCTATGTAAAAAAGCCGGAGCGCAGATGGCTGCCCGGAATCTATTATCGGCGCTACCCGGCCTTTGCGAGAGCCCTGCGCCGCCGTCACGAGAACTATAACCGCACAGTGCGCCAGATCGAACGCCTGGAAGCCGCCGGAAAGCTCTTCGTCATCCGCCCCAGCATGGCGCTGGAGCTGAAACGGACGGAGCATGATGTGAAGAAGCTTGATGCGGCGTATGAGCTCGGGAGGGCGGATGCGCTGCAGAGGATGGAAGGGATTAAGAAGTGGCTTGGGATTTAACCGAAGGTATTGATTTATACCCTGATCTTTAGTATATTATTTTATAGATTTTGGCGGATCGCTTTTACGCGACGCGTCCGCCCCCGGAAGGGGGATATCACAGCAAAGGAGAGTGGTTTCATGATTCAGGTAGCGGTAGATGCGATGGGAGGAGATCATGCGCCGGGCGAGATTGTGGCCGGGGCGGTTATGGCTGTGAATGCCAGGCAGGATATCCGGGTAATGCTTGTCGGAAAGCAGGACGCCGTATCGGCGGCGCTTTCAGGGCATACATATAACAGGGAGCAGATAGAGGTGGTCCACGCGTCGGAGGTGATCGAGACGGAGGAGCCGCCGGTGAACGCCATCCGCAAAAAGAAGGACTCCTCGATTGTCGTGGGTATGAACCTGGTGAAAAAGGGCGGGGCGGACGCCTTTGTGTCAGCCGGAAGCTCCGGGGCGATACTGGTCGGGGGGCAGGTGCTGGTCGGACGCTTAAAGGGCGTGGAGCGTCCGCCTCTGGCCCCGCTGATTCCGACTGAGACAGGCGTTTCCCTTCTGATTGACTGCGGGGCGAATGTGGACGCGAGGCCGTCCCACCTTGTCCAGTTTGCGAGGATGGGATCCATCTATATGGAGCACGTGATGGGCGTCAAAAGACCCAGGGTGGCGATCGTCAATATCGGCGCGGAGGAGGAGAAGGGGAATGCCCTGGTAAAGGAGACGTTCCCGCTTTTAAAGGCATGTGAGGACATCAACTTTACAGGGAGCATTGAGGCGCGGGAGATCCCGCACGGCGGAGCGGATGTGGTGGTGTCCGAGGCGTTTGTGGGGAATGTGATTCTGAAACTGTACGAGGGAGTAGGCGCCACGCTGATCAGTAAGGTGAAGCAGGGCATGATGACCGATCTCCGCTCCAAGCTCGGCGCGCTTCTGGTAAAGCCGGCTTTGAAGGAGACGCTTAAGAGCTTTGATGCCAGCCGCTACGGCGGAGCGCCGCTTCTGGGCCTTAACGGGCTGGTGGTCAAGACTCACGGGAATTCCAAACGCGCGGAGGTGTGCAACTCCATCATCCAGTGCGTCACATTTAAAGAGCAGGAGATTAATGAGAAGATAAAGAAAAGCCTGTTTCCGCAGGAATAGGAGGGCAGAGAGGAAGAAAGGTATGGAATTTGAAAAATTACAGGGTATTATTGCGGAAGTTCTCAACGTAGAGACGGATGAGATTTCAATGAACACCACGTTTGTGGATGATCTGGGGGCGGATTCGCTGGACATTTTCCAGATTATCATGGGAATTGAGGAGGAATTCGACATTGAGATTCCGACCGAGGCGGCGGAGAAGATCGTGACGGTCGGGGACGCGGTAGAGCAGATTAAGGGCGCGTTAAACTGACGCGTGTGAATGGGGGCGACGGTTCAGTCTGGCTGAGCGGTTCGGATGGGAGCAGTTCCGGAGACGGGGCTGCTTTCGCAATCATTACTATTCACGGAACGGATACAAAACAGCCGTTCCGTGAACCGTAACACGCTTCGCGATGCATACAAACCGCAAAAAAACGCGGTTTGGCGCGGCTGCCCGCATTCAGAAAGGACAGGCATGGAAAAGCATTTTAGAGAGCTTGAGAAAAGCGCGGGATATGAGTTTCGCAACAGGAGGCTTCTTGGCCAGGCGCTGACGCACAGCTCGTATCCGAACGAGCATTTTGGGGATAAATCAGAGTGCAATGAGAGGCTGGAATTCCTGGGAGACGCGGTTTTGGAGCTGGTTTCCAGCGAGTTTCTCTTTCGTAAATATCCGGATATGCCGGAGGGGGAGCTGACAAGGACAAGGGCCAGCCTGGTCTGCGAGCCGACGCTTGCCTACTGCGCGGGGGAGCTTGATTTGGGGAGCTATCTGCGGCTCGGGAGGGGCGAGGACGCCACGGGCGGGCGGCTGCGCCACTCCGTTGTCTCGGACGCCATGGAGGCGCTGATCGGGGCCATTTATTTAGACGGCGGTTTTGCCAGCGCGAAAGAGTTTATCCACCGCTTCATCTTGAATGACATGGAGCACAAAAAGCTTTTTTATGACAGCAAGACAATCCTGCAGGAGATCGTGCAGGGAAGCGAGGACAGTGAAGAGCTGAATTACGTGCTTCTGCACGAATCCGGGCCGGATCACAACAAGCGCTTTGAGGTGGCCGCCCGCCTGGGGGACGAGGAGATCGGCCGGGGGATCGGAAGGACGAAAAAGGCGGCGGAGCAGCTTGCCGCGTACCGCGGTATTTTAAAGCTCAGGAAGGACGGCGTTTAACCTTTAGGAAAACGGCGCTTTAAGGCAGCGTCACGGCTGCCCGGGATTTGCGCCAGACGCTCTGCGCACAGACAGGGACAGGTGGGATATGTATTTAAAAAGCATTGAGATACAGGGCTTCAAGTCCTTTGCCAACCGGCTGCTGTTTGAATTCCACAACGGGATTACAGGGATTGTGGGTCCAAACGGGAGCGGAAAGAGTAATGTGGCCGACGCGGTGCGCTGGGTGCTGGGAGAGCAGCGTATCAAGCAGCTCCGCGGCGGCAGCATGCAGGACGTCATATTTTCGGGAACCGAGATGCGCAAGCCCCAGGGCTTTGCCTATGTGGCCATCACGCTGGACAATTCGGATCACAAGCTCCCGATCAGCTATGACGAGGTGACGATTTCCAGGCGGCTTTACCGCTCCGGGGAGAGCGAATACAAGATCAACGGCAGCTCCTGCCGCTTAAAGGATATCAACGAGCTCTTTTATGACACCGGGATCGGCAAGGAAGGCTATTCCATCATCGGCCAGGGCCAGATCGACAAGATTTTAAGCGGAAAGCCGGAGGAACGCCGGGAGCTGTTCGACGAGGCGGCCGGCATCGTCAAATTTAAGCGGCGCAAGGCCGTTGCCCAGAAAAAGCTGGAGGATGAGCAGCAGAACCTCGTGCGCGTGCGCGACATCCTGTCTGAGCTTGAAAAGCAGGCGGGCCCTCTTGAGCGGCAGTCCGCGGCGGCAAAGGAGTATTTAAGGCTGCGGGACAGCCTAAAACGATATGACGCGAACCTGTTCCTGGCCGAGATGGAGGCCATCCGCTCGCAGCGGGAAGAGCTTAAGGAGCGCGAGGCCGTAACGGCAGGCGATCTGGAGGATGTAAAGGAAAAAGCGGCCGGGATCAAGGGGGAGTACGAGGCGCTTATCGCCTCGCTCTCCGCCCTGGAGGAGCAGATAGCCGCGGATCGCGGGGAAGCCGGGCGGCTTGACCTTTTAAAGGAGAGCCTGGAGGGCCGCATCGGGGTCTTAAGGGAACAGATTAACACAGAGCGGATGAATGAGGAGCACATCAAAAGCCGCATGTCCTCCATCGACGGCGAGAAGGCCGCAAAGGACAGCCAGAAGGCCGCCTATACGCTTGAAAAGGAAGCGCTTTCCCGCGAGCTTGACAAAACCGATCAGAAGCTTAGGGAGCTTTCGGCCGCGGCCGAGGCCCTGGATCAGGCGATTGCAGGGGCGCAGGGGCGGATGGAGGAGGCCAAGGCCGCTATCATCGCCGCGCTGAATGACAAGGCGGAGCTGGCGGCCAAAAAGCAGCGCTGTGAGACCATGCTGGAGCAGGCGGATCTGCGCCGGGCGCAGGCGAGCCAGAAGCTCTTAAAATTCAGGAGCGACGAATCGGTTGAGGAGGAGCGGATCCGGGAGGAGAGGGCTGTCCTTGACGGCATCCTTGCGCAGCTTACTTCCCTGACGGAGCGGGAGAAGGGGCTGTCTGAACAGGAAAAGGCGGCGCAAAATGAGGAAAAACGCTTAAACCAGCGGCTGAATTACATGCAGCAGGAGTACCACACCAGCGCCACGCGGCTGGAATCCCTGAGGAACCTTGCGGAGCGCTACGACGGCTACGGGGGCAGCATCCGCCGCGTCATGGAGGTGCGGGACCGGATCTTCGGCATCCACGGCGTGGTGGCGGACATCATTTCCACTACAAAAGAATATGAGACGGCGATCGAGACGGCGCTGGGAGGCAGCATCCAGAATATCGTGACCGATTCAGAGCAGACGGCAAAGCGCCTGATTGAATATTTAAAGAAAAACCGCTATGGGCGGGCGACCTTCCTGCCGCTTAACAGCATGGCGGAGCGCGCCCCGTTCCGGGAGACGGCCGCGCTTAAAGAACCCGGCGTCCTGGGCTTAGCAAGCGCGCTGGTGACGGCAGACGCGCAGTATGGGGCGCTGATCGCATATCTGTTAGGGCGCGTGGTCGTCGTGGATCAGATCGACCACGCCATCGCCCTGGCGAAAAAGTACCGCTATGCGCTTCGGATTGTGACACTCGACGGGGAGCTTTTAAGCCCCGGCGGCTCGATGACCGGCGGCGCGTTTAAAAACAGCAGCAATCTTCTGGGACGCAAGCGGGAGATCGAGGAGCTGCAGGAAAAATGCAAAAAAGCCCTCATATCCGTAGAGCAGGTGCAAACGGAGCTGGCGGCCAATGAGACGCTTCTTGAGGAGACGAAGAAGGCGCTGGCCGGCGTGCGGGAGGAAGAGCAGAAGGCGCGCCTTACACAGAATACGTGCGAGCTGAATATCCGCCGCCTGGAGGGAAAAAAGCAGGAGATCCGGGAGGCTTCGGCGGATCTGGCTGCTGAAAACGAAACGCTGAACGCCCAGGTGCATGAGCTCAAAGAACACACCGCGCGGCTGAGCGAAGAGGAAGCGCGCTTAGAGGAGCTGAGCGGGGACAAGGATCGCCTGGCCAGGGAGGAGAGCGCCCGTCTGGAGAGCCTTACAGAAAAGCGCGGGCAGGCGGCGGGAGCGCTTTCCGGGGCGCGCTTAGAGGTCTCGGGCGTGCGCCAGAAGGCGGAATTTATCGAGGAAAACATCCGGCGCGTGGAGGAGGAGGCGCTAAAGCTTCTTCAGGAAAAAGAAACGCTTGCCCGGGGACAGGATACAAGCGGCCAGGCCATTGCCGGGAAAGAGGCGGAGATCGCCTCCTTAAAGGAGCAGATTGAGGAGGCGGCCGCGGCGGCCCGGGCGCTTTCCGGCTCGTTAGAGGCCAGGGAGCAGGAGAGAGAAGAAAAGACAAGGCGCCAGAAGACCTTTTTCGATCAGCAGGAGGAACTGACCGGGCGGCAGAACCTTCTGGACCGCGATCTGTTCCGCATACAGGGCCAGAAGGAGAAGCTGGACGAGCGCATGGAGCGCGAGGTCAGCTATATGTGGAGCGAATACGAGCTGTCCTACACCGGCGCGGAGGAGCTGAGGGACGGGGAGCTGACTTCGGTCCCGGAGATGAGAAAGGCGGCCCAGGGCTTTAAGGAGGCGATCCGCGCCCTTGGAAATGTCAATGTCAACGCCATCGAGGATTATAAGGAGGTTTCCGGGCGGTATGAATTCATGAAAGGCCAGCACGACGATCTGGTCGCGTCCGAGGCGGCGATTGAGCGGATCATCGGGGAGCTGGACAGCGGGATGCGCCGTCAGTTTGACGAGAAATTCCGCGAGATCAGCCGCGAATTTGACAAGGTCTTTAAGGAACTGTTCGGGGGCGGCCACGGAGTGCTCGAACTTTTGGAGGATGAGGACATCCTGGAAGCAGGCGTGCAGATCATTTCCCAGCCTCCGGGCAAAAAGCTCCAGAACATGATGCAGCTCTCGGGAGGGGAAAAGGCGCTGACCGCGATCGCGATTCTCTTCGCGATCCAGAACCTAAAGCCGTCCCCGTTCTGCCTTCTGGACGAGATCGAGGCGGCGCTGGATGATTCCAATGTAGACCGTTTTGCCGGATACCTGCACAAGCTGACCAGGTACACGCAGTTTATTGTGATCACGCACCGGAGAGGGACCATGGTCTCCTCGGATCGCCTGTACGGTATCACGATGCAGGAAAAGGGCGTGTCCACGCTGGTGTCCGTCAACCTGATTGAAGATGAGCTGACTTAATATAGAAGGAGGAGATGCGATGAGCGAAGGGAAAAAGGGCTTTTTCAGCCGTCTGGTCGAGGGGCTGACGAAGACGAGAAATTCCATTGTGTCAGGGATTGATTCGATTTTCAGCGGCTTTTCGGCCATCGACGATGATTTTTACGAGGAGATCGAGGAAACGCTGATCATGGGGGATCTGGGGATCCGCACCACTACGGCGATCGTCGAGGATCTGCGCCGCAAGGTGAAGGAGAACCATGTAAAGGAGCCGTCGGAGTGCAAGGAGCTTCTGGTAAACAGCATCCGCGAGCAGATGGATCTGGGAGAAAACGCCTACGAGTTTGAGAACAAAAAGTCCGTTGTGCTGGTGATCGGCGTGAACGGCGTGGGAAAGACCACCTCTGTGGGCAAGCTGGCAGGCCAGCTAAAGGCCCAGGGAAAACGGGTGATTCTGGCGGCGGCCGACACCTTCCGCGCGGCGGCCATTGAGCAGCTCACCGAGTGGGCCGGGCGGGCCGGCGTGGAGCTGATAGCCCAGCAGGAGGGCTCGGATCCGGCGGCTGTGATCTACGACGCCATCGCGGCCGCGAAATCGAGAAACGCGGATGTCCTGCTCTGCGATACGGCGGGCCGCCTGCACAATAAAAAGAACCTGATGGAGGAGCTCAGGAAGATCAACCGGATCATTGACAAGGAGTATCCGGACGCGTACCGGGAGACGCTGGTGGTCCTGGACGGGACGACGGGGCAGAACGCCCTCTCTCAGGCCAGGCAGTTCATGGAGGCCGCGCAGATCACGGGGATCATATTGACAAAGCTCGACGGGACGGCCAAGGGCGGCATCGCGGTCGCCATTCAGTCCGAGCTGGGCATCCCGGTCAAATACGTCGGGATCGGCGAAACGATTGATGATCTGCAGAAATTCAACGCAGGCGATTTTGTAAACGCCTTATTTAAACGCACGGACAGCGGGGCGGAATAAGACGGGAGAGGAACGGAGGCAGAGGATATGGACATGACAGAAGAGAGCAGAGAGGAAGCGCTTGCATGCGCAGAGGCGCTTACACTGGAAAAGTTTGAGGAGGCGACCGAGGCAGTCGGCCGCGTGATCTCAGAGACAAAGCTGGTATACAGCGAGCATTTTTCCAATATAACAGGCAACCGGGTCTATTTTAAGCCCGAAAATATGCAGTATACAGGCGCTTACAAGGTGCGGGGCGCATTTTACAAGATCAGCACGCTCTCCGGGGAGGAGAGGAGCCGGGGCCTGATCACGGCCTCTGCGGGAAACCATGCGCAGGGCGTGGCGTATGCGGCCAAGCTGGCGGGCTGTAAGGCTGTGATCGTGATGCCCACCACCACGCCCCTGATGAAGGTGAACCGCACGCGCAGCTATGGGGCGGAGGTGGCGCTCTGCGGCGACGTGTTTGACGAGGCCCTGGCCCGCGCCAATGAGCTGGCGGCTGAGCACGGATATACCTTTATCCATCCCTTTAACGATCTGGATGTGGCGGCCGGGCAGGGGACCATTGCCATGGAGATCATCAAGGAACTGCCTACGGTGGACTATATCCTGGTCCCGATCGGAGGGGGCGGGCTCTGCACCGGCGTTTCCGTGCTGGCAAAGCTCTTAAACCCGAAGATCCGGGTTATCGGCGTGGAACCCGCGGGCGCGAACTGTATGCAGGAATCCCTAAGGGCCGGCAAAGTCGTGACGCTCCCGACGGTCAATACCATTGCCGACGGCACGGCGGTGAAGACCCCCGGGGATCGGCTGTTTCCCTACATTCGGGAAAATGTGGACGATATCATCACCATCGAGGACTCGGAGCTGATTGTGGCTTTCCTGGATATGGTGGAAAACCACAAGATGATCGTGGAGAATTCCGGCCTTCTGACCGTGGCCGCCCTAAAGCATCTGGACGTGCGCAAAAAGAAGATCGTTTCTATCTTAAGCGGCGGAAACATGGATGTGATTACCATGGCGTCCATCGTGCAGCACGGCCTGATTGAGCGCGACCGCGTCTTCACCGTATCCGTCCTCCTGCCGGATAAGCCGGGCGAGCTCGCGAAGGTATCCACCCTTTTGGCGCAGGAGCAGGGCAATGTCATCCGCCTGGAGCACAACCAGTTTGTCAGCATCAACCGCAACGCGGCCGTGGAGCTGCGGATCACGATCGAGGCGTTCGGAACAGATCACAAGAATACGATCATGGATGCGCTCGAACGCGCGGGATACCGGCCCAGGCTTGTAAAATCTAAGGGGATTTACGAGGTCTGAGGGAGAAAAATGTATGGAGATGTTTAACAAAGACGCGCCTCTGATGGAAAACGTCCGCTACTTTGTGAAATGGAGCCTGATTTCCTGCTGCATTGGCCTGATAACCGGGGCTCTGGGCACGGTGTTCGGCCACAGCCTGCTCCGGGCAGGCGCTTTTTTTAAGAGCCATCTGTGGATGCTGTGGCTCCTGCCCCTGGCAGGCGTCCTGATCGTGTGGATTTACCACATTTTGGGCGAGGATAAAAACCGCGGGACGAATATGGTCATTGAATCCATCCGCATGAACGGTCAGGTGAGCTTCATGACAGCGCCGGCCATATTCTGCGGAACGCTTCTGACGCAGATGACAGGCGGATCCGCCGGGAGAGAGGGAGCGGCGCTCCAGATGGGCGCGAGCATCGGGAGCCGGCTGGGGGCGGCGCTGCGCCTGAACGAAAAAGATCAGAAGATCGCGCTGATGTGCGGGATGAGCGGAACCTTTGCCGCCCTGTTTGGGACGCCGATGGCCGCCGCCGTATTCTCCATGGAAGTCGCAAGCATTGGCGTCATGTACTATGCCGCTCTCGCGCCGTGCATTTTCGCATCCTTTATCGGCGCGGCTGTCTCAAAGTATTTTCATCTGAAGCCGGAGGCTTTTGCGATCGGCGCGGTTCCGGATTTTGACTTAAAGATGGCGGCGCTGATCGTGCTTCTGGGGATATTGTGCGCGCTGGTGGCGGAGCTGTTCTGCATATGCCTGCACGGCGCGGGCCATTTCTACAAAAAATGGTTCGCCTCCCCGTACCTGCGGGTTTCGGCCGGAGCTTTGCTTGTGATCGCGCTGACCGTGTTAAGCGGCGGGACGGAGTATAACGGCAGCGGGATCTCCCTGATCGAAAAGAGCATGGAGGGAGAAGCCAGCCATACGGCGTTTCTGTGGAAGATCGTACTGACTGCCGTCACGCTGGAGGCAGGCTTTAAGGGCGGCGAGATTGTGCCGACCCTGTCGATCGGGGCTTCTTTCGGCGCGCTGTTCGGAGGTTTAACAGGACAGCCCCATGGCCTGATGGCCGCCTGCGGGATGCTGGCCCTGTTCGTGGGCGTGACGAACTGCCCGATCTCCACGCTGCTTCTGGGCTTTGAGCTGTTCGGCTATACAGCCATGCCGTATTTTGTCTTTGTGATCGGCGTCAGCTTCACGCTGTCCGGCTATTACAGCCTTTATTCCAGCCAGAAATTCGCCTACTCAAAGATACGCAACGAGTACATAAACCGCATGGCCAATGAGGCCGCCCCGACCGCGCCGTGGCAGGCGCCAAAGGGAGAAGAGACGGAGGAAACGAAATGAAACGGCTGATACAAAACGCCAGGATCCTGACCATGGATGCGCAGATGCGCGCGCTGGATCCGGGATGGATCCTTCTTGAAGATGACAGAATCCGCGATCTGGGAGAGATGCCGGGCGATCCGGCCGCTCTGCCGCCGGCGGACGAGTCGATCGACGCGGAGCGCGGGATTGTGCTGCCCGGGCTTATCAACACGCACTGCCACGTCTCCATGATGCCGTTCCGCGGACTGGGGGACGACTGCCCGGATCGGCTGCGCCGCTTCTTATTTCCCCTGGAAAATGAGGCCATGACCGAGGAGCTTGTGTACCGGGCGGCGCGCTACGGCGCGGGAGAGATGCTTCTGGCAGGGGTGACCACCTTTGTGGACATGTACTATTTTGAACATCAGGTCGCCAGGGCGTGCGATGAGATGGGCATGCGGGCAGTCCTCGGCGAAACCGTGATCGGCCAGCCTACATGCGACAGCCGGACGCCCTACGGCGGCCTGGCCCTGGCAGGGCGCTTTGTGAAAGAATGGAAAGGCCATCCCCGGATCCGCCCGGCCGTCGCGCCCCATGCCACAAACACCAGCAGCCCGGAGATGTTAAAAAAAGCAAAGCGCCTGGCGGATGAGTATGATACGCTCCTGACGCTGCATGCCAGCGAGATGGACTACGAGCTCGCGTATTTCAGGAAGAACTTTGGCAAGACGCCGGTGGAGTTCCTGAAAGCGCTGGATCTTCTCGGCCCCCGCCTGCTGGCGGCGCACTGTATCCACTTAACCGGAAACGATATCCGCCTTTTGGCCGGGAGCGGGACGGCCGTGAGCCACTGTATCGGCTCAAACACCAAAGCCGGAAAAGGCGTGGCCCCAGTTAAAGCGCTCCTTCTGGCCGGCGTAAAAACCGGGCTCGGCACCGACGGGGCTTCCTCCGGGAACACGCTGGATCTCTTTACCCAGTTCCGCCTCTTCGCGTCCTTCCACAAGACAAAGAACCGCGATCGCAGCCTCTTTCCCGCCTCAGAGATCGTGGCGCTCGGCACAAAGGGGGGCGCGCAGGCGCTTGGAATGGAGCGCGAAATCGGCTCCCTGGAGCCGGGAAAGAAGGCGGATCTGATATTGGTGGAGACAAAATCCATGAATATGTTTCCGTGCTATGATCCGTATTCGGCGCTGGTCTACTCCGCGAACGCGTCCAATGTGGAGATGACAGTGGCGGACGGGGAGATACTGGTGAGAGATAAAAAGCTGGTCCGGGCGCAGGAGGGGAAGCTGCGCGCGCAGATGGAGGAGGAGATGGGGGCGTTTGTGCGGGCGGCGGCGAAATATTGAGGCGGTCAGCGATCCCCACATAACCACCGCCAAAATCCTGATTTATACATTGCATTTTAACCAAAACCTGCTATAATGAAAAAGACAATTTAATAATGAGAGAATATTACGAATTCGAGAGGAACAAACTATGAAAAAGAAATCCCTTCTTTCAGGCGTAATCCCCCTGCTGTTATCTGTTGCACTCTGCGCGTGCGGAGGCGACAAGGGTACAGAAGGGGCCGGGACGGCACAGGAGAGCCAGGCCGGCGGAAAGACCGCGCAGGAGCCGTCCTCCGCGGAAGAAAGCAGTAATACTCTTTCAGAAGGAACACCAGTACCAGGCGGGAGCGTCATTTTCGGCATGACGCAGGATCTGGCTAGTCTTGACCCCCATGTAGAAACGGACGCAGGAACTAGAGACGTGGTATTCAATTTGTATGAAGGGCTTGTAAAGCCTGCTTCAACCGGCGATCTCGTGCCGGCAGTCGCAAGCGGTTATACGGTTTCCGATGATGCAAAGGTTTATACCTTCACATTGAGAGACGGGATCACATTCCATGACGGAACGCCTGTGACGATTGAAGACGTCAAATATTCCATTGATCGATATGCGGAGATTCAGGGCGAATCCTCCGCTTTTTCTATTGTTGCGGACGCTTCGGTGAAGGATGAAAAGACGATTGAGGTGACTCTGAAGGAGAGCTATTCGGAATTTCTGCCGATGATGACGCTGGCCATCATTCCGCAGGCCAATGAGGATCCGGTGAAAAGCCCGGTGGGGACCGGCCCCTTTAAGTTCGTCTCCTACACGCCGGGGCAGAACATTGTCATGGAGAAATACGACGGGTACTGGCAGGAAGGCGTGCCGAGCCTTGACACCGTGCAGTTTAAGTTTATCGCGGATGTGGACGCCGCGTACATGGAGCTGCAGGCCGGATCCATTGATATCCTGAAATATTTAACGACCGCTCAGGCGCAGACCATCGGGCCGGATTACAACATCGTTGAGGGCAGCATGAATCTGGTGCATGGGATGTATTTAAACAGCGGCGAGGGCCCCTTGAGCGATACAAGGGTGCGCCAGGCGCTCTGCTACGGCGTGGACCGCGATGCGATCAACGGTTTTATTTTCGGGGGAAAGAGCCATATCATCGGAAGTCATATGATCCCGAATATGAGCAAATATTATGAGCCGGAGGCGGAAACCGTATACAGCTATGACCCGGAGAAGGCGAAATCCCTTCTGGCCGAGGCCGGTTATGCGGACGGCTTTGACCTGGTGATCACCGTGCCGAGCTCCTATTCCCAGCACGTGGATACAGCCCAGATTATTGCGGATCAGCTCTCGCAGATCGGGGTCCGCACAACCTTAAACCAGGTGGACTGGAGCACCTGGCTGGAGGATGTCTATAAAGGCGGGAATTTTGAGGCCACAGTGATTGGATTTGACGGAACCATGGTTCCCAGTGATCTGATTATGAAATACGTCACCGGCAATTCCAAAAACTTCATGCATTATTCCAATGAGGAGTATGACAAGGTGTTTGAGGAGGCGTTCGCTACGATTGATGATGCCAAGAAGACAGAGCTCTATAAAGAGTGCCAGATGATCCTGGCAAGGGACGCGGCGGCTGTCTTTATCGAGGATCCGGCGAACCTGGTGGCGGTGAGAAAGAACCTGGCCGGCTATACCTTCTACCCCACGGCGGCGGAGGATATGGCGGCGCTTTACCGGGTAGCGGAATAAGCAGGCGCCGGCGGCCTTCTCACAAAAACCACAGCCCGCATACATCTTAACGAACCGGCTCGTGCGGACAGCGGCGGGCAACATACTAAAGCGGCGGACCGCAGGAGGGAAATATGAAATTTGCTGTAAAAAAACTGATGACTCTCATTATCACATTGTTGTTAATTTCCTTCCTGTCGTTTACCGCTTTTTCCGTGATCCCGGGCGACGCGGCCCTCTCGAGGCTGGGGAAAGACGCGACGGAGGAGCAGCTTGCGGCCCTGCGGGAGGAGATGGGGTTAAATGACTCCCTGCCGGAGCGCTATGCAGACTGGCTTTTGGGAGCGGTCCGGGGAGAGTTCGGCGAATCCTACCGCTATGCGGGGGTGAGCGTCGCATCGCTTCTCAAGGACCGGCTTCCCGTGACGGTTCTTCTGGCCGTGATTTCGTTTGCCATGATCCTGATCGTATCCATCCCGATCGGCATTCTGAGCGCCTGTTATCAGGGGACATGGCAGGATGCGGCGGTGAATCAGGCGTCGCAGGTCGTGATGGCTGTCCCGCCCTTTTTTCTGGGTATGATCCTGACATATGTCTTTGGGCTTGTCCTGCATGTGTTCCAGCCCGGGAAATTCACGCCGCCGTCCGAGGATCTGGCGGAGGCGGCAACGTATTTAATCTTCCCTGCCATAGCCGTGGCGCTGCCAAAGGCGGCGATGACAGTGAAATTCCTGCGGGGAGCGATTCTGTCCGAGATGAAAAAGGATTATGTGCGGACCGCGTTCAGCAAGGGAAATACGATCGACGGCGTGCTGTGCGACCATGTATTGAAAAACGCCATGATCCCGGTCATCACCTTTCTGGCCATGGCGGCGGCGGAGATCCTGGCGGGCAGTATTGTAGTAGAGCAGGTGTTCGGCGTCCCCGGGGTGGGGGGACTTCTGATCTCCTCGATCTCAAACCGCGATTATCCGGTGGTGCAGGCGATCGTTCTTTATGTGACCGCCGTTGTGGTGCTCGTGAATTTTGTGGTGGATGTCCTGTACCAGGTATTGGATCCCAGGGTAAAAACAGCGTAAACGAGAGAACTATAAGGAGAAGATGATGAAAAAGAAGAATCTGAATCTGGCCATCGGACTTGGCATAACGTCCTTTTTCCTGCTGTTTGCCCTGCTCGGACAGGTGTGGACGCCCTACAACGCGACATCCATGGATCCCATGGCCGTCAATCTGGCGCCCTGCGCCGCGCACCTGATGGGAACCGACAATTTTGGCCGGGATATTTTAAGCCGCGTGATGAACGGGAGCGGAAGCACCTTTTTTGTGGCGGTCTGCACTGTGCTGATCGGCGGCGTGTTCGGAACCATCGTGGGGGCTGTGACAGGATATTTCGGCGGATGGGCGGACAATCTCATCATGCGCTTTAATGATATCCTGCTGTCGTTTCCCAGCATCCTCTTAGCCCTGATTTTCGTAAGCCTCATGGAGCCCGGCAGCTATCACATCATCCTGGCCTTGGGGATCCTCTTTATCCCCAGCTTTGCCAGGATTGTGCGCAGCGAGGTCATCCGCTGCCGGGAGCTGGATTATGTCAAGAGCGCCCGCATCATGGGGGCCGGGAGCCTGCGGATTATCTTTCTGCATATCCTGCCAAACGCCAGGGTGAGCATGCTGACAGCCGCGGCCATAGGCTTTAACAACGCAGTGCTTGCGGAGGCCAGCATGAGCTATCTGGGCCTTGGCATCCAGCCGCCGGAGCCCAGCCTTGGCCGGATGCTCTCCGAGGCCCAGTCTTTTTTGTTTAACGCGCCGTGGTACGCGATCTTTCCGGGCGTGACGATCATATTGATTATACTGGGGTTCAGCATGGTAAGCGAGGGACTGCGCGCGCTGCAGGAATAGGAGGAAGGCCGGTATGTGGTTTTGGAAGCCGAAAAATAAAAAGAACGATCCGCTTTTGGATATCTATAGTCTGAATATCAGCGTGCCAAAGGGAAATAAAGGCTTTGCAGTGGTGTGCAACATGAGATTTAAGCTCGAGGAAGGCGAGATCCTGGGCGTTGTGGGCGAATCAGGTTCCGGTAAATCAATGATTGCCCTGGCCATTATGGGCCTTCTGCCAAAGGAGGCGAAGATCTTAAGCGGCAGGATCCGTTTCCGCGGCGAGGATCTGCTTGAAATGAGCCCGGAAAAGAGAAGAAAGTTTACAGGCAATGAGATCGCCATGGTATTCCAGGAACCGATGACCTCCTTAAATCCCGTCATGCGGATCGGAAAGCAGGTGGAAGAGAGCCTGCTCCTGCACACGGATCTGAACAGGCGGGAAATCCATGAACAGGTGATCTGGGCGCTCACGGAGGCCGAGCTTCCGGATCCGGAGGAGCTGTGTAAAAAATATCCGCATGAGCTCTCCGGCGGCATGCGCCAGCGGGTGATGCTGGCCATGGCGCTGGTCTGCGCGCCATCCCTAATCATCGCGGATGAGCCGACCACCGCGCTGGACGTCATTTTACAGGCGCAGATTATCAAGCTGTTAAAACGGATCCACAAGGAGCATAAAACCTCGATCCTCTTTATTTCCCATGACTTAAACGTAGTCCGGGAGCTGTGCAGCCGCGTGCTGGTGATCTATGAGGGCTGTCTGGTGGAAGAGGGGGATGTGACAGATGTGCTCTATCACCCCAGCCACAGCTACACGCGCCGCCTCGTGGCCTCTGTGCCGGAAGCAAAGCATTTCGAGCCGTCCGGGCGCGAGATTCTGCGCCTTGAGCATCTGGACGTCTTCTACGACGTAAACAGCGGCCTGTTCCGGCAAAAAGGAAAAAAGCATGTGATCCATGATATCAGCCTGACCGCGTATGAGGGGGAAATCCTGGGGATCGTGGGCGAGAGCGGGTGCGGGAAATCAACGCTGTGCAAGACCATACTGGGCCTGCACAGCCAGTACACGGGAACCGTGTGGATGGAAGAGGACAGCCGGCCGCAGATGGTCTTTCAGGATCCGTTCAGCTCCTTAAACCCGGCGAGGAAGATCGGCTGGATCCTGGAGGAGACGTTAAAGCTTCGGGGAATCCGGGATAAGGAAAAGAGAAAAGAGATGGCGGCGCAGATGCTCACAGATATCGGCCTTGCCCCGTCCTTTGCCGGGCGGCGCGTCCGGGAGCTGTCCGGCGGGCAGCGCCAGCGGATCAGCATCGGGGCCGCGCTTCTCATGGAACCGCGCCTTCTGATCGCAGACGAGCCGGTCTCCGCCCTGGATGTAACCGTCCAGTCGCAGATTTTAAACCTGCTGCTGGCGCTGCACGAAAAACACCGCATGACCATGCTTTTCATTTCCCATGATCTGAGCATCATCCGCCGGATCTGCCGCAGGGTGGCGGTCATCTATAAGGGAGAGATCGTGGAAGAGGGCCTTTCCGAAGATATATATAATGCGCCCGCCCATCCATATACAAAGCTGCTGCTCGACGCGATCGTGGAGACCAGGCCGGAGGCGGGAGAGAAAGGGGAAGAGGCGGGAGAAGGGAAAGAAGAGGCAAAGCGTGAACGATTGGCCGACGCCGGTGAAAGACTGCCCGCCGGCTTTTCAGGATGCCCCTTTTATCCCCGCTGTCCCAGGCGCAGCGACGCCTGTATGGCCGGGCGTCCGCAGGTCTCAGATTTCGGAAACGGGCATACGGCGAGGTGTGTGGACGCCTGCCGTTATGCGTAGGGTGGATGGTAATCTCCGCCGTACAGCGCAGATAGTGATTTGTTCCAGGAGGAATTTTTCTAAAATGAGGAAAGGTAATAGAAATATAAGAAATACGCAAATATTTGTAACGTATAACAAAATTACCGTAAGCAATCGATAGCGGAAAGAGAGGCATTTGAATGATACCATTAAAGATAGAAACTTTGCTGGAGGGACGTGTTGTTGAACATGACCGTGTAGAGTATAAAACAGGCTGGAATCCTAATGATATTATTCATTCTATTTGTGCTTTTGCAAATGACTATGATAACCTAATGGCGGATATATCGTCATAGGAGTAAAAGAGAGCGATGGTATGCCGATATTTCCGTTAGAAGGTATTCCGAAGGAAAAGTTAGATTCCATACAACAGGAAATATTTCAGTATTGTAATCAGATTATTCCAAGATACATTCCAAGGATAGAGGTGGTTGATTATAAGAGTGAGGGAACTTATTTAATATATCTGTGGTGTTCAGCAGGTGATAGCGGTCCTTACCAGGCGCCTAAATCAGTCTATGTTGAAAATGGTGAAAAAGCAGACAAAAGTTTGAAATATTGGATTAGACCGGCATCGCTTACTACAGATGCGAAACAAGATGAAATATCTGAACTGTTTGATAAATTTAATTCTGTTCCGTTTGACGACCGTGTAAACAGAAAAGCAAAAATTGATAATATCAGGAGAGGCTATCTTGAAGATTTTATCAGGAAGAGCAACAGTAGTCTGGTTATGGAGTTGAACAGCAGTTCATTAGAAGAACTGCTGCTTGCACAGGAAGTTGCAAATGAGACAGATACAGAATTAGATATCAGAAATATTGGTGTATTGATGTTTGCGGAACATCCGGAGAAGCTGATTCCGGGGGCATATATTGAGCTGATCAGATTTCATTCAAAAGAAGCTGAGGCATCTGATAATTTTACAGAAAAAACATTTACAGGACCAATATGGAAACAAGTTCAGGATGCTTTGGATTATATAAAGACAACAGTGATTGAGCAAAAAGTTGTAAAAGTGCAGGGTCGGGCTGAAGCAGAACGATATTTTAATTATCCATATAATGCATTGGAAGAAACATTGGTAAATGCAGTGTTTCATAAATCTTATCGTGAACCGGAACCGGTGGAAATTCGTATATATGTAGATAGTATTCAGATACTTAATTATCCAGGACTTGCTAAATGGATTAATCTTGAGCGCTTTGCATCAGGCAAAGTGAAAGGAAGGAAATATCGTAACAGAAGAATTGGAGAATTGTTTAAAGAGATTGATTTATCTGAAAAAAAGGGAACAGGTATTCCTAAAATATTAAGAGAACTGAAACAAAATGGTTCGCCAGCGCCTGAGTTTGATATGGATGAGGAAAGAACCTATTTGAATGCGATTATTCGCATAAGAGAAGGTTTTGAAAGAATAGAGAAAATGTCCGAATCAATGTCCGAATCAATGTCTGAATTGGAAAGAGCAAGAATGCAGGTTATTTTGATTTATTTGGAAGCAAATAAAGAAATAAATAGTTCTGTTGCAGCGAAGCTGCTGGAAGTTGAAATAAAGACGGCAAGTCGTTTGTTGTTGAAAGCGGAAAAGCTGGATATCCTTAAAGGCGCTGGAAAAACAAAAAATAAAATATATTTTAGAGAATCATGCAAATAAATGTCATAAGAATGGATAGCGAAAATATCTCCATCATGATGAAATCGGTTGAAGGTTTGTACGTACCAAATTGGAAAGTGATATGGTTATTCAAGATGGTCTTACTTCCCACAGATATTTTGCACCTTTCAGCGGGTCAAAAGTAGATGTCAGCATATAGGTGTATTCAGTCTGCAATTCCTTGATGGATTCCAGAGAAGGGGGTATATCAAAAGTAACGATGCTTGCCGCAATTATACCAAATCCGCCGCCCGTCCATATACGAAGCTGCTGCCCGACGCGGTCGCTCAGGCCGGAGGCGGCGGAGGAAGAGGAAAAGCGGGAACAGTCATATGGCGCTAAAACAGTTCCCTCGTCTACTCTCCTGTGGGGCGGGCCGCCTGCTCAAAAATGATGTTCCACCATTCTTTATACCGCTCCCTGTCATTCGGATCCTCTCGCTTTTCGTTATATAGTATATTCGATTCACTGTCGCAGGCCCGGATACCCGTTATATCCGGCGCGTAATGTTCAAGACTTACAGATCCCCTGAAAGCCAGCTCATTCCCCTCAATCCGGAAAAATCCGGACCAGCAGCCAGTAATATGTACTTCCTGCAGTTCTATAAGCTTTTGCTCAGGGTACAATTCATATTCATTTTCAATCACAACAGGTTCCTCACTGAACCGCTGTCTCTGATTGTCCCACAGGTATACGTATATCCGGCAGTGCAGACTGTGGTATTCAAATACACGGACGCCGGCGGCCCTTTCACAGTATAACTGATAAAATGCGATATTTAAGAATTAAAATATGATTTCCAATATATCAGATTGCCAAAAACGCATTCTCATGATATGATAATAAATACGATATGAACAATTATTTTAAAGGAAACAGGACTGAGGTGAAGAAATGGCAATTAGTTACAAGAAATTGTGGAAATTGTTGATTGATAAAGACATGAGGAAAAAAGATCTGCGTGCGCTGACAGGCGTCAGTACAACAACCATGTCCCGGTTATCAAAAGATGAAAACGTCAGCACAGAGATGATATCAAAGATCTGTTCCGTTTTAAACTGCGATGTCGGAGACATCATGGAGTTTGTTCCTGATAAAAAAGAGGAACCGTAAGGAGGTACGGCGGCATGGATCATTCTTATCCATATATGGCGTCACTGACCAGAGAGCCGTTCCTGTTCTATGAAATGCGCGCGACCGCAAAACGGATGTCAGAAGGCATTTCGGATGATGCGATTGTAAAAGAAATTGTGGAGCAGAATCTTTTCCAGTATCCGACGGAGAAATCCATTGCACGGATGGCAAAAGCCTGTATCAAACGGCTTCATGCCCTGGAAGATGAAACGTTAGTTTCTGCGATTGCATCCCGGCCGGCCGATGCGGCAAAACAGATTTGTCTGTATGCGATGATGAAGCAGAGCCGGCTGCTCCGGGAATTTATGGTGACAGTGATTGGCGAAAAGTACCGCTTAAGGGACGCATCTTTTGGTAAGATAGACATAAATACATTTTTTATGCGCCTGCAGGAGCAGAGTGATACCGTAGCTTCCTGGAGCGATACCACGATAACAAAGTTAAAGCAGATTATTGCCAGAGTGCTTGTCGAAACAGACTATCTCGACAACATCAAGGCAGATCATCTGAATCCGGTATGGCTGCATCCTGTTTTGGAGAATGCCATCAGAAGAAATGGAGATACGGCGGTACTGCCGGCGTTTCATTGCTTTTCGCAGGAGGCGGCCAATGAGTGACAAGGTGAATTTCGGCGCAGCCGAAAGGCAGGGGGAACCTGTTGGGACAGGAAAGCGCCCCGGGGCAGAAGGCGGCCCGGGCCGTATAAAAGAACGCCTGGACAAAGTACGGGCATTGATTCAGAAACCGGAGTTTCTGGAAGGCAGAGGACTGAGCAACGAGGTCAATATCAGAATTTTCTGTTATGAGCCGGAGAACGAAATGATGGTCCGGCATTTTGTAAATCAGTTGGAAACCGATCCGTCCCTGGACGGCCATTTAAAGATCTGTAATTTATATAAAACATTTCTCTCTGTCTGCGGTGATATGGACATCACAGATGCGATTCCCGGTATGGAGGAAGCGGACGGAAGCGCGTATCTTCTGGAACAGTTAAGCTTTGCCATCGGCAACAGAGAGTTCATTGATAAAATCCAGTACGAGCCTCATGAACCGGGCGATGTACTGATGCTGACGGGCGTGGGAGAGGTATTTCCATTTATGAGAATCCATACGTTACTGGAAGCCTTGCAGCCGTATTTTTCAGATGTCCCGATTTTGGTCATGTATCCGGGTGAGTTTGATGGACGTCATCTAAAGCTGTTCAATCGTCTGAAGCCAAATGATTACTACCGGGCATTCAGTGTTATAGAGTGAGTGTTAGCGAGAAAAATATGCTTGCATATTTGGCGAGCGGCGAACGACGATTATGGACGAAGTCCATAATATAAAGGGGGATAAAGCCATGATAATCCGAGATATGTTTGCAGATGACATCAACCGCAAAATCAACGGCGTTATTAAAGTCGATCAGGCGGCCTGTGATGTCATCGAGCAGGAGTTAAATGAATATGTCATCACCAGGGAGCTGAAAAAGCATTTTATTACATTCTTCAACTATTACGGCGATGCCTTTGAACAGCCGACCGCTGATATGGGCGTGTGGATTTCCGGTTTCTTTGGAAGCGGTAAATCGCATTTTCTGAAAATGCTTTCTTATCTTCTGGAGAATAAAGAGGTAAAAGGCATTCGCAGCGTGGAGCGTTTCCGCAAAAAGTTTGAGGACGACCCGGCGACATTTATGCGGATCGACCGCGCCGCCAAAGGGCCGACAGAGACGATTCTGTTCAATATCGACATTGAGGGATTCAGCAACAAGGACAAGACGGCGGTTCTCCGTGTATTTGCAAAAATGTTCTATAATCATCTGGGATATTACGGTGAAAATCTGAAAGTTGCCATGTTGGAGCGTTATATTGACCAGCAGGGCAAGACCGGGGAGTTTCGCAGAGCTTTTGAAGAAAAGAAAGGCAGGTCCTGGCTGGAAATGCGCCGTGCATTTGCGTTCAACGGCAAGTTTATCATCCCGGCTTTAATGGAAGTTCTGGATATGAGCGAGGACGATGCCAGGACCTGGTTTAATGACAAAACCGCAACCGAAATTTCCATCGCACAGCTTGTGGAAGATATGAAAGCCTATGTGGATACAAAGCCGGCGGATTTCCGTCTCTTATTTATGATTGACGAGGTCGGCCAGTATGTCGGCACAGATACCGATATGCTTTTGAACCTCCAGTCCCTGACAGAAAAAATCGGCAGTGAGTGCGGGGGCAGGATTTGGGTGATCTGCACCGGACAGGAAGCGATTGATGAAATCATCAAAGTCCGCGCCGATGAGTTCTCCCGCATTCAGGCGCGTTTCAAAACAAGGCTGAGCTTATCTTCTTCCTCTGTGGATGAAGTCATCCAGAAGCGTATTCTGAAAAAGAAACCGGAAGCTGCCAAAGATTTGGAAGCCGTATACGGGCAGAATGCTTCTGTTCTGCGCAACCTGTTCAGCTTCAGCGGTTCCATTCTGGATATGAAAGGTTACTCCGGCCCGGGGGAGTTCAGCGAAAATTTCCCCTTTGTGCCGTATCAGTTTATCATCATGCAGCAGGTATTTGTAAAAATCCGCAAGCACGGAAATTCCGGCAAGCATCTGTCCGGCGGCGAGCGTTCCATGCTGTCCGGCTTCCAGGAAGCCGCACAGAAGATTCAGGACAAGGACGAGTATGCGCTGGTTCCGTTCTTTAGCTTTTATGATACTGTACATACGTTCCTGGACGGATCGATCCGCCGGGTCATCGAGCGCTGCCAGAGAGCGGCGGACAATGGCGACGGCATCGAACAGCAGGATGTGGATGTGCTGAAACTGCTGTATCTCATTCGTTATATTGATGATATTCCCTCCAACCTGGACAATATCGTTATCCTCATGGCAGACGATATCCGTGCAGATAAGATTATCATGCGTGAAGCGGTCCGCGGATGCCTTGGCCGCTTGATGAGCCAGAACTACATCGGCAGAACAGGCGATACGTATAACTTCCTGACCGATGAGGAACAGGATATCCAGCGTGAGATCAGAGACACCCATGTGGATACCGCTTCAATCGTGGGGCGTATCGCGCAGATGATTTACGGCGATATATTCACGGCCAGGAAGTTCCGCTATGGAACATATGACTTCGCATTTGACCAGATGGTAGACGGCGTTACAGTCGGCATGGCGACAGGCGGTATGCGCCTGCGCTTTCTGACAGTGGCAGCGGATGCCGCCGAAAAAACAGAGTTCCGTCTGATGACAGAATCCAAAGGCAATGAAGCAATCGTCGTTCTGGCCGATACGCCTTACTATGAATCTCTGGAGTCAGCGATGAAGATTCGCAAGTATGTAAAGCAGAGAAATGTAAGCCAGCTTCCAAAGAGCGTACAGAAAATTATCAGTGACCAGCAGGATGAAGCCGGAAAATATGAGCAGAGCGCCATGGCTGAATTGCAGAAAGCCATTGAGGGGGCGCAGTTCTATGCAGACGGCGAGCATCTGGAAATCAAAGCCGGAAATGCCGGGAGCAAGATTGACCAGTCTCTTGACTATCTGGTTGCCCATGTATATAGCAAGCTCGGCCTGATCACA
Organism: Otoolea muris; assembly: GCF_943193115.1. Lineage (NCBI taxonomy): Bacteria > Bacillati > Bacillota > Clostridia > Lachnospirales > Lachnospiraceae > Otoolea > Otoolea muris. The sequence goes on along the minus strand of NZ_CALPCY010000001.1, from coordinate 85,664 downwards.
GAACATGCAGGCAGTGACGCGGACATTACTGCCATCCTGACAGGAACCGTGACCATGATCCCGGGCATGGAGCCGAACCGTGGCGCCGCTTCTGCGATGGAAGAATATCTGGAAATGCAGGATGCGAAGAAACTGCCGACCTCCATGGCCGACGTTCAGAGCAGGTACAGCGCCATTCCGTATGGCTGGAAAGAAATCGACATTGCCTCGGTTGCGGCACAACTGATCTACGCTCAGAAAGTAACCGTCAAGTATGCAGGCAATACCATTCAGCCGGACGACCCGAAGCTGCCGGATATGCTCCGCAAAAAGAGCGAGATCGGCAAGACTTCCATCAGCAAGCGTAAGACCATTTCCGTTTCGATGATGCGCGATGTAAAAGAAATGCTCCGTGAGTATTTTGACATCATGGATGTGCCGGATGATGAAGATGGCCTGATCCGCTTTGTGACAGAGAAATTCAGCGAACAGCGTGATTACTATGCTTCTCTCGATAAGCGTTATGAAGGGCATACATATCCGGATCGCGCGCTGGTGCAGGAAGCCATTCGCCTGATGGACGATGTCCTTTCCCAGAAAAAAGACAATATCGCCCTTATCGGGCGTATTCTTAAAAAAGAGGACGATTTGTTTGAAAACAAAGAATCTGTGAGTAACGGCATTGAGAATTTCTTCAAAACACAGGCAGCAGTATTCGACCAGGCAGTGCAGTTTGAGAAATCCCTGCAGGATGATCGGGATCGCATTGCGGAAAACGAGGAAGCGCATAAAGCCCTGAATACCATTCGTCTGATTACCATGGTTCAGACAGGAAGCAGGTTCAATTATAACCGGATTCGGGAACTGAACCCGCTGATGGATACGGTTCGCACCGCCCATGACAGGATGCTGGAAGAAAAACGCGCCGAGGTCCTGGAAACGGTCCGCCAGTGTATGGAGGCGACCCACACGGCGGCAAACGGCGATTCCAGGGCGTCTCATCTTATTGAAAAATCGGATCGATATTTCAGCCAGTGCAGGGAGAAAATCGCAGAATTAAAGAGCCTTGCCCTTTTGGATGCGATGTTCCTGCCCATGTGCCAGTACAAGGATGATACGGTCAGCAATATCGAAACCGTTCTTGCCCCTCCGGCTCCGAAGCCGCAGGTACAGCCGGCACAGCCGGGAAAAGAACCGGCTTTGGCAAAGAAAAAAGTGGTCCGCGCCTATAGCCGGCAGGTTGTATTCCAGGCAAAGACGCTGCAGTCAGAGGCGGACATAGATGCTTATGTGGAGAAGATTCGTTCTCAGTTGAAACAGTTGCTGAAGAATTGCGATGAGATCAGGCTGAATTAAGGAGTATAGAGAGACGAGAATGGATAAGAATGCGATAAAAAAATTTGCTGTCAGGGCAAGAACCGAGCTGATCGCCCGCGTTTCCCTGAAAGGTGTGGAATACGGCATCACAGAGGACGAAATGGAGGATGCCGATGCGGACAGCGTTGGCGGCAAAGTCCTTACCGTGGATGAAAAGAAACAGCGTCAGGCCCTGATTGCCAGGATTCATGATAAAGGGTATAAGGAGGTCATGGAAGAGGCTGCCTATACCTGGTTCAATCGGTTTTCTGCCCTGCGTTTTATGGAGGTCAACGGCTATCTTCCTTCCCATGTGCGTGTGTTTACGGACGAGGAAAATAACTTTAAGCCGCAGATCATAGCCGAAGCCATTCATCTGGATTTGGATGGGCTCAGTATGGAAAAGGTCTATGAGCTGAAAGAAGCAGAGAAAACCGAAGAATTGTATAAATATCTGCTGATCGTGCAGTGCAATGCATTGAATAGGATTCTGCCTGGAATGTTCCAGAAGATTGCGGATTATACCGAGCTTCTTCTGCCGGACAATCTGCTGAGAGAGGGCAGCGTGATTCAGCAGATGATTGAGCTGATACCGGAGGACGACTGGAAAGATGCGATCCAGATAATCGGCTGGCTGTATCAGTATTACAACAGCGAGAAAAAGGACAATGTTTTCGCGGCTCTGAAAAAGAATGTGAAAATCACAAAAGAAAACATTCCGGCGGCAACCCAGCTTTTTACACCGGACTGGATTGTCCGCTACATGGTAGAGAACAGCCTTGGCCGTTTGTGGCTGGAGGGACACCCGGACGCCAAAGAACAGCTCCTGCCGACGGAGGAAGAACAGTCCGCCTATGCCGCCGGTAATCGTGATCCAAAAGATACCAAATGGCACTACTATCTGGAAGAAGCCGAACAGGCGCCGGATGTGCAGGCACAGCTTGTAGAGATTCGGAAAGAATATGCCGCATTGACACCGGATCAGATAACAGTCATTGACCCATGCGCCGGTTCCGGTCATATCCTTGCCTATATGTTTGATGTGCTGATGAAGATCTATGAATCCTACGGTTATACTACCCGTGAAGCGGTGGCAAGTATTGTAGAGAACAATCTTTACGGTCTGGATATCGATGATCGCGCGGCGCAGATGGCTTATTTCGCGGTGATGATGAAAGCCCGTCAGTATGACCGCCGCTTCTTCAGCCGTGGCATTCAGCCTCATGTGTATGCCATTGCGGAGAGCAATCATGTTGATAAGCTTGCTGTGGACTATTTCTGTAACGGCGATGCGAAGCTGAAAGAAGCTATGGATACGATTATCAGTGAACTGCATGATGCAAAGGAATATGGTTCGATTCTGACTGTGACACAGCAGGACTGGGATGCATTGTATCGCCGTTTTGCGGAGATTACGGAAGATATAAATATGTTCCGTGATACGGCGCTGGGAGAGCTTTTGCCGTTGGCGCAGGCAGCGGAGGCATTGTCACAGAAGTATGATGCGGTTGTGACGAATCCGCCGTATATGGGTGCATCTAATATGAATCCGAAATTGAATGATTTTATTAAAAAGAATTATGCGGGCTACAAGAGCGATTTCTTTTCGGCATTTGTGATTCACTGTTCTGAGATGGCTAAAAAATCTGGATATTGCGGATTTTTCACACCTTATGTTTGGATGTTCATTCAGAGCTATGAGAAAATGCGTAATTATCTGTACAATCAAACAACGATTGAGACTTTGATTCAGTTTGAATATTCTGCTTTTGAGGAAGCAACAGTTCCCGTATGTACTTTTGCTTTCCAGAATCGCCATATACAGAAAAAGGGTTGCTATTTGCGTTTAGTGGATTTTCGTGGTGGTATGGAAATTCAGCGTCAGAAAACTCTGGAAGCAATTGAGAACCATGATTGTGGATTCTATTATGAGCATAGTACAGATGACTTTTCTAAAATTCCTGGAAGTCCTGTGGCTTACTGGTTGTCATCAAAGGCAGTCGCAGCTTTTGAAAAAGGAAAAGCACTTGGAAAATTAGAAAATGTATGTGGTGGGTTGACAACTGGAGATAATGATAGATTTTTACGATTATGGTTTGAGGTGAATCTGCCAATAATTTCTTTTGCTACGAATTCAATGCAAGAAACAGAAGAAATACGATATACATGGTATCCGATGACAAAAGGTGGCGATTATCGTAAATGGTATGGCAATAATGAATATGTAGTTAAATGGAGAAATAACGGAGAGGAGATTAAGTATTGGGTTACACACAATCCGAAAGATCCGAATACAAAACATTGGTCAAGGCGGTTGTTCAATACCGAAAGTTATTTTAAAAGTGTAATTACATGGTCTGGAATTTCAAGCGGAGCGCCTTCCATGCGTATTGCAAACCATTCTATTTTTGGCAGTGGTGCTAAGGCAATAGTGCCAAAGGGAAAAGGTGATTTCTATATTGCGTATCTAAATTCCATTGTAGCACTTATGTATTTAGGAGTTTTAAGTCCGACTCTGAATTATGAGTCAGGACATATAGCTTCACTGCCAGTAATTGTATCAGAAGATAGTAATATATCTGACATTGTGCAAAAAAATATAAAATTATCAAAGCAAGATTGGGATTCCTTTGAAACCTCATGGGATTTCCGGCGCCACCCACTGCTTCGCAAAATTCCTACCATTACCGAAGCCTTTGGCCAGTGGCAGACAGAATGTAACGACCGTTTTAATCAGTTAAAAGCCAACGAGGAAGAGCTGAACCGCATTTTCATCGACATTTACGGCTTGCAGGAAGAACTGACCCCGGAGGTTGAGGATAAGGATGTTACCGTCCGCAAGGCTGACCTTGGCAGAGACATTCGTTCGTTCATTTCCTATGCAGTTGGCTGTATGTTTGGCCGTTACTCTCTGGATGTGGACGGACTTGCCTATGCAGGCGGCGAATGGGACAACGGCAAGTATGTTTCTTTCCCGGCTGACAAAGATAACATTATCCCCATCTGCGATGATGAATATTTTAAGGATGATATTGTCGGTCTGTTTACAGAGTTCGTGAAAACAGTCTACGGTGCAGACACGCTTGACGAAAATCTAACATTCATTGCCGATGCACTGGGCGGCAAAGGTCAGCCGAAGGATGTAATTCGTAACTACTTCCTGAATGATTTCTACTCTGACCATTGCAGGATTTATCAGAAACGACCGATTTACTGGCTGTTTGACAGCGGCAGGAAGAACGGCTTCAAAGCCCTGATTTATATGCACCGCTATCAGCCGGACACTATCGCCCGTATCCGTACCGACTATGTTCATGAACAGCAGGCTCGTTACCGTACTGCCATTGGTGATCTGGAACAGCGTATTGCCAATGCTTCCACCAGTGAACGTGTGAAGCTGAATAAAAAGCTGACCGCCTTACAGGCACAGGATACCGAAATCAGAACCTATGAGGAAATGATTCATCACCTTGCGGATCAGATGATTTCAATTGATCTGGACGACGGCGTGAAGAAGAATTATGCAATTTTCCAGGATGTTTTGGCTAAAATAAAGTAAGAAGAATAAAATGTTATATACTGTATTTTGTGATGAAAGCTGTCACCTGCAAAATGACAGTTCTTCGGTTATGGTTCTTGGCGCTATGTACTGTCCGGATGAAAAAAGAAGCAAATTTATTCCGATATCGCGCCATTAAAGAAAAACATGAACCTTGAATTGCGTGATTATTTTTGAAAGAATGATGATTTGCATTATTGAGGACTATTTAGTTAAGTGTATGTGAGCTATGGTTCATTGTGAGGGGGCCGCCGTCGCCAGCTCCTGTATCCAACGGAACCCCGCTTCCGCTCGGAGAAAAGCGCAGCGGACGCTAAGCCCTTTAAAAACCTCGCTAAGCGCCGGCGGCCTTCTCACGACAAACTACGCCCCGTGAAGAGTAACATGTACTCCCGGAATCTCGCCGCGCCTGATTTTGTGAGACTCCGAGAGTACATAATAAAGTAAAGGAGAGTTCGCTTATGATGACGGATGAAAAAATTGAAACTTCCAGTAAGTTGGAAGTTGTCGTATTCTGTATTGAAAATGTTGCGTCAAGGCTGGGTGCAGATGCGAAACATGTCTATCAGGCATTTACCGAAAAAAGCGATATTCTGAACGGCTATATCGTACCGGAATATGAAGCGCTGCATACCCAGAGCCGGGAATATATCGTAGAGGATCTCCTTGATGTGATGGAGGAAAAGGGGGTGAAGTTACACTCTTTAAGCATAGCAAAACATTCTGATATGACAGCGAATCCGATTTTACTTCAGAAAAAATACAGTCGTGTCATAGAGTGCTTTGCAAAGCAGCAGGGAATTTCACTGGATGCGGCATTGGATTTCTTTTATCATTCCGAGGTCTATCCGTTGATCCGTGACGGCGTTTCGGATATGCACTGCATGAGTGATGCGTACTTGGCTGAAGAACTGGGACAGGAGTATGCCAACAAAGCGCCGGATAGTGCTGAGAAAGTTCCGGATACTATTGAAAAAGTGCCGGATACTATTAAAGAAACGCCGGATAATGCGGATAAAGTGCCGTATACTATGGAAAGGCTGCCGGAAAATGAGCAGGAGCAACAGGTTTATAAATATGTATTGGAAACTGGTTCGATTACAACTGCCAGGACAATGGAGCTTTTAGGCGTGAAACAACGCAGGGCAAGGACTGTTTTATCGAATATGATTGAAAGTGATTATCTGAGAAAAGAAGGCGCGGCACGAAGCACGATTTATGTAAAGAACACGGAAGGGAGGTAATTCAGCATGGATACAGACAAAGTCATACAGGACCTAAACCGCAGGTTTGCGGCGCCCCTGCCGGAGTTTTATAAACGTCGTATTATCTTCTGGCGCGATGAAGATAAGGAATTTGCGGATAAGCTTGACGAAGTAGTTCTGGAAAATGCAAAAGTCGTTGCCCTGACCGGAAACAATGCATTTTCCGTGAAAAAACTGCTCTCAGTGGAGGATCTGACCACAAACTATCTGGTTTACAGCCCTTTAACATATAACCGCCCGGATGACAACTGGCTTCTCGATATACAGCTTTACAGCGAGGAGTTCCGGGCAGATCTGATTTCTATCTGGATGGACGAGATGGGACTTGCACCGAATCCGGCCATGAGGAAGCAGGCCAAAAATTACCGCGCCTATTTCAACGCAAAAGACCGCCGCCTGAAAGTCCGCGCGCAGAATAAGGTTCCGGCAACTCCGGCGCAGCTTCACATGGCAGTCATGGCGGCAATCTGCGGACTGAAAGACGCGCAGCCGAACAGGATTCTTCTCAGTGTGTTCCGGGCAGGGCTGGATTTGCATAACAATGCGGTCTGTCAGGATTTCGTAAAATACCATGCGGACGGCGCATTCTGGGCAATGGTTCGCCAGGGATGCGGCTTTGCCGAAGAAGAACCGGATCTTGGGCGGCTGGCCATTCATGTGCTGCTGACCGCCGCCACCCGCACGATGCGGCAGGAATATCTTGCCGGGCTGGACGGATTCATTTCCATGCCGCATCAGGCATATTGCTATGATTTTATTTCTGAATGGCTTCATGGCGGGGATATAGGGCAGCTTTATGATGTGGCGCGGTATGTGGAAGATGAAGCACGCCTGCGTCAGCGTTTTGCGAAGCTCACAGTGGACGATCTGGCGGGAACTGAGTGCTTCCCGTGTATCAACGAGGTAATTCTAACAAAGCTGATGACAGAAATCAGCGACCAGATCATTGATGTGGATGCGATTACTGCGGCTGTGGAAAAACGGAGAACCTGCGCCTGGTATGAGCCGTTTGAAAATTTCTACAACGGTATTTTACAGGCGGCGAATATGCAGCGCTTCTTCAAAAAGCATTCTGCCGGATTCCATGCCGCGGAAGCAAAGGACATCTGGAACGAATACACGGAAAGCTATTATCAGATGGACACCTATTACCGTTTGTTCCACCTGAGTTTCCAAAAGAGCCTGGAGACTTCCAATGCTCTGCTGGATGATTTGTTTAAGCGCGTTGCAGATAAGGTGGAAGGGCTTTATACCCACTGGTTCCTGGGCGAGCTGGGCAGCAACTGGTCGGATGTGTGCGCAGAGGAGCTGGCGGCCTGCGGCAAGGTTCTGGGAGTTCCCCAGCAGGAAGAATTTTACCGTTCCCGCGTTAAAACATTGGATACGAAAGTATTTGTGATTATCTCGGATGCGATGCGTTATGAAGTGGCGGCCGCTATGGCAGACCAGCTTCGCAGAGAGACGCAGAGTAAGGTTTCTGTCAGCAGCATGCAGAGCATCTTTCCCTCTATCACAAAGTTCGGCATGGCGGCATTACTGCCGCATAAAGAACTGACAGCAGAACTTCGGAACAATCTGCTGACGGTTCTGGCAGATGGCCGGCCTACGGCAAGCGGCTATCGGGATAAGATCCTGAAAATGGAAGATCCGGCGAGCGCAGCCTTAAAATACAACGATATGATTGCCATGAAGCGCGCCGAGCGAAGCGCGCTGGTAAAGGGGATGAATGTGGTCTATATCTACCACGATACCATTGATGAAGCGAGCCATACGTCTGACACGGCAGTTTTCGCCGCCTGCGATAAAGCAATTTCTGAATTGAAGAACCTTGTGCGCATTATTGTAAATGAATTTGGCGGCGCCAATATTTTAATTACGGCTGACCATGGATTCCTTTATACATACAGTCCGCTGACAGAGGATGACAAGGTTGGCAGAAATGAATTTTATGATGTGGATAAGGAAAATGCCGGCGCTCTGAAAAGAGAAAGCGCCAGACGATGCGTGGAATACGGCAGACGCTACGTAATCATGCAGAAAGGCGCGCAGCCAAACTATCTATTGCCGGTAAAGTTCCTGGATGGCAAAACAGAGTTCGCCGGGTTTGCGCCGAGAGAAAGCATCCGTATCAAGATGAACGGCGGCGGCATGAACTTTGTGCATGGCGGTATCAGCCTGCAGGAAATGGTGGTTCCGGTGATTGAGTATCACTATCTCCGCAATGATTCTATGGAATATAAGCGTAACAAGCAGAAGTATGATACAAAGCCTGTGACGGTTCATCTGCTGTCAGCAAGCCGCAAGATCAGCAATATGATTTTCTCCCTGAACTTTTATCAGAAGGATGCGGTGGGAGCAAACCGTGAAGCGGCTGCCTATCAGGTTTATTTTACGGATGAAAACGGCAGGCAGATCAGTGATGTTCAGAAGATTATTGCAGATAAGACCAGCGGCAACGGCGCAGAGCGTACGTTCCGCTGCCAGTTCAATCTGAAATCGCTGAAATACAGCAATACGGCTGCGTATTATCTGGTAATTGCAGATGAACAGGGACTGCAGGCGCCGCAGCGCGAGCTGTTCCAGATAGACATCGCCTTTGCGGCGGATGAGTTTGATTTCTTTAGGTAAAAATCGAAAGGGACGGAAAAACGGAGCAATTTACAGAGGGAGAAAGCAAATCAAGGTTTCACAAATTCTTCACAAAAAAATTAGCACTCACCGCTTGACAGTGCTAATAACATGTGTTATATTACATGTATAGCAAAGGAAAAGAAATGAAACCAGGGCGATTGCATCCAGGTTTTCATGAGCCCTTTGTTTCCCACAAAAATCAAAACCATTCAAAGAAAAGGAGAGATGATATATGTTAATGCCGAGTATTTTCAGAGAAAATTTATTAGACGACTTTTTTGGTTCCCCGTTCCGCACCCACAGCTATGAGACAAGCGTGAATGAGATGATGAAAACGGATGTGAAGGAAAACGGCCAGGGATATGAGATGATCATGAACCTTCCGGGAATTAAGAAGGAGGATGTGAAGGCGGAATTAAAGGACGGCTATCTGACCATCCAGGCGTCCTCCAATTCAGAGAAGAATGAGAAGGACAGCGAGGGGCGCTATATCCGCCGGGAGCGCTACAGCGGCTCGTGCAGCAGAAGTTTTTATATAGGAGAAGCCGTCAGGCAGGAGGATATTAAGGCCAGATTTGAGGATGGGACATTGAAGCTCCTGATCCCCAAAAAGGAGGAGAGGCCCGCGGCAGAGGAGAAGCGGTATATTGCCATCGAGGGCTGAGGCAGAGGCTTGCTGCCGCCGCGTAATCGTATGGTCTGCGCATCTGTTTGCGCAGACCTGTCTGAACGGTTACTATTCCGGTAACCGTTCAGACGGGGCATCTTCTTGCCCGTCTGCGCCGGACAAGAAGCATCGGATGTCCATCCGATGTGGAATCTGACAGAAATTTGGGCTTATAAGCAAGCTTAACGCCTAAATTCCCGCCGGATTCCCCGCCGTCTAACTGTTACCCGGAATATGCAATATATCCTGATAAAATTCCGGAAACACTTGTAACCCTATATTTTTTCTAGTATAATAATTAATGTAATGTATTGGAACATAAAAATATGGGAGGGAGCGTGTATGCATGGATAGGGATATCAGCCGTTTAAAAGACATTCTGAACAGGAGCAATTATACGGTTGCAGTGTGCGGTTCAGGCATGGCGGCAGAGAGTGGTTTTCTGGGGTTTAAGATGGCGGAGCGGGCCTATGAGATAGAGAGGGCCTATGGGGCGTCGCCGGAAGAGATTTTTACGGGCGGTTATTACAACACGCGGACGGTGCAGTTCTTTAATTTTTATAAAAAGGAGATGCTTGAGAAGGTTCCGGAGCCGGGAGCCGGAAGCCGTGTTCTGGCTGCGATGGAGAAGGCGGGGCGTCTGCAGTGCATCATTACGGCAAACGTCTTTGAGCAGGAGCAGAGAGCGGGCTGTGAAAATGTGATTAACCTGCACGGCAGCGTTTTTGCCAACCGCTGCCCGCATTGCGGCGAGAATTATGCGATGGAAGAGATAAGGGACGCCAAAGGCGTGCCGCATTGCAGGAAGTGCAACAGCGTGGTGCGCCCGCTGGTTTCATTATATGGAGAGATGATCGACAGCCGCGTAATGACGAGAACCACAGAGGAGATCGGAAGGGCGGATGTGCTGCTCCTCTTAGGGACCACGATGCAGTCTGAGGTATTTTCCAATTATATCCGCTATTTTAACGGAAAAGCTCTGGTGATTATCCACAAGGAAAGCCATTTCTCTGACAAGGGTGCGGATCTGGTGATTCTGGACGAGCCGGGCCGTGTGCTGGATCAGCTTGGATATACGAATGGATAACAGAGGATAAAAGGCTTGCTGTGTTCAGGCCCGTTGGGCGGCACAGTGACGAAAAGGGGCTGAATAGCTGTGATTCAGCCTTTTTTCTATAATGTACTCTCGGAATCTCGCTGTGCCTGATTTTGTGAGATGATTTTTTGTCAGATGTGCACAAATTTATGAGGCGTACGTGGAGCGTACGTTGATTAAATTTGGGTGCATCTGGCGGAAAATCAGCCGCAAAAGCAGGCGCAGAGAGATTCCGAGAGTACATTATACATACCCGTAACGGAAAATATGCTGCGAATGCGGCGCGCGGGCCGCGCGGAGGGCAGGGAGAAACCTCCTCCCGGCCCGCTTTGCAGCGACTAATATCAAGGAGAGTCAATGGAATGAGAAAAAGAAAGAAACTGGTGTTTGCGCTGCTCTTATCCGGCGTTCTGTGCCTGGGAGGCTGCGCGGCCGCAAAGGGGGAACCGGATACCTCCGGAGAGACAGGGACAGAGACGCAGGAGAGCGCGGTAAAAGGCGCGGCGGATGAGGCGGACGAAGGGGCAAAAGCCGCGGCGGATAAGCAGGGCGGGGAGTCGGGAAGCACCGGGGACGAGCCGGAGAAAGCGCCTGAAAGCGCCGGTGGAGAGCCGGGCGCGCAGGAAGCGCGGGGGTTGTTTGAGGAGTTTGAAGCTGCCGATTTAGAGGGAAACGCAGTTACGCAGGATCTGTTTGCGGAGCATGATCTGACGATGATCAATATCTGGGCCACCTTCTGCGGGCCGTGTATTTCCGAGATGCCGGAGCTTGGAGTCCTCTCTGAGGAATATAAGGACCAGGGGGTTCAGATTGTTGGCCTGTGCATCGACGCAGCGGGGGTTGACGGAGCAGTGAATGAATCCCAGCTTGAGGAGGCAAAGCGGATCGTGGAAGAGACAGGAGCTTCCTATCTCCATATCATTCCCGGCGAAACACTGGCTACATCCCTTATGATGCAGGTTCAGGCGGTGCCCACCACCATTTTTGTGGATAAAGAGGGAAAACAGGTCGGGATGGGCGTGATGGGCGCGCGGGATAAGGACGCCTGGAGCGCGATGATACAGGAGCTATTAGATTCTGTCCGGACGGTTCAGGCGGACTGAAACGCCGCGGCCGCAAAAGGAAAACCATAAGGAGGAACTACAGATGTCCTATCACTATTTGCTGGATTTAGCTTTGATTTTATTGAGTACCAAGCTGCTGGGCATTGCCACAGGAAGATTCCAAATGCCGCGTGTAGTGGGCGCGCTGCTGGCCGGGCTGATACTGGGGCCCGCTGTACTGAACATACTTACAGAGACAGAATTCCTTTCCCGGCTGAGTGAGCTGGGTGTGATTGTAATTCTTTTCACCGCCGGAATGGGCACGGATTTAAGAGAACTGCGCAACGCCGGAAAGGCGGGCTTTTTGGTGGCCTTGTGCGGCGTGCTCGTCCCCATGCTTATGGGCGCGGGCTTTGGCTGGATGGCTGGCAGGCTGGGCTGGCTGCCGGATAATACCCTGCTGGAGAACATTTTCCTGGGTACCGTGCTTACCGCTACTTCTGTGAGCATCACGGTAGAGACACTTAAAGAACTGGGACATTTAGATACCAGCGTGGGCAGCACGATCCTGGCCGCCGCCCTCATTGACGATGTGCTGGGCCTGGTGGCCCTTACGGTGGTGGCCAGCATGGCTGGAAACGGAAGCGGCCTGGCGCTGGTACTGCTGAAAATCACTCTGTTCTTTGTCTTTGCCATTGCCGCCGCCTGCGGGGGTATCTGGCTGTTTCGCCGGATGATCGCGCATGCCCATCAGAAAAATCTCCGCCGGTATCCGGTTTTCGCTTTTGTGCTTTGCCTGCTGCTGGCCTACTGTGCGGAGGAGTTTTTCGGAGTGGCTGATATTATCGGGGCTTTTACCGCCGGGCTGGTGGTGGCCTGTACGCCAAAAGCCGATTACATCCGCTCAAAATTTGAGCCCCTGAGCTATCTGCTGCTGACGCCTGTGTTTTTTTCAGGGATCGGCATCAAGGTAGAGCTGCCCCAGATGAACGGAAGCCTGATCGCGTTTTCCCTGCTGCTTCTGGCTGTGGCAATTCTGTCGAAAGTGATTGGCTGCGGCCTGGGAGCCAGGCTGTGCGGCTTTGATGGGGCAGAATGCGTTCAGGTAGGCGCAGGAATGGCCTGCCGGGGCGAGGTGGCGCTGATCGTGGCCAACCGCGGCCTGTCTATGGGGGTGCTCAGCCAGGCCATGATGACCCCTATTGTCATTACCGTGGTGGGCTGCGCAGTGCTGACGCCAATTCTGCTGAAGCTGTGTTTCAGCGGTCAGGCCAGGAAACCGGCCGTCAGCAGTTCCCTTGCCGACCGCTATCGCAAGGCTGAGCAACTGGAGCTCATGTCTGATGAAATGCTGGGCAAAAAGCCTCAGTAATTTTTTGCCCGGGGTATATGGCATTGTTATCTGTGAGTGACGGTTCAGAGGTTGTCTGAACTGTTACATCTGTGAAGAAAGCCGGCGTAAAAATACCTTTTACGCCGGCTTTCTGCCGTTGCGATCGCCCATAAGCTGTATTTGAATTATGTTTTCAAACGGCTTCCTTATATGACGTCAGCTTTTATGCTCAGTTCCCTTTAAATTCCGGCTTGCGTTTTTCCATAAATGCGCAGACGCCTTCCTTGAAATCTTCGGAAGAGATGCAGACGCGCTGCGTGGGCGCCTCGCCCTCGGTCAGATAGCGCTCATAGTCGCGGAAATTGGCCTCAAAGAACTGCTGCTTGAGGCTCTTATAGGCAACCAGGGGCCCGGCGGCCAGTTTTTTTGCCAGCTTCATGGTCTGCTCGTCAAGCTCTTCTTTTGGGCAGACCTGATAAACGAGGCCGAGCTCTTTTGCCTCTTCGGCTCCCATGGGGCGGCCGGTGGCGCACAGCTCCATCGCGCGGGCAAAGCCCACGGACTTACTTAAGAGGTAGGTCCCGCCCGTGTCGGGCACGAGCCCCAGGTTTATAAATGCCTGGATGAATTTTACATTATCAGCGGCCACAACAAAGTCGCCGGAGAGCGCTAAGTTCGCCCCGGCCCCGGCCGCCGCGCCGTTTACGGAAGTGATGACCATCTTGCTCATCTTCTTCATCTTCAGGGATACCTTTCCCGCATTTTCAATCAGATCATCCATGTTGATCTCGCCGCCTGCGTGGATATTATTGTAGAAATACCCGATATCCCCGCCAGCGGAAAAGGATTTGGCCGCGCTTTTGATGACCACGACCTTTACGGCGGGATCCGATTCGCAGCTATCGAGAAGGCTTAAAAGCTCATTAACCATATCCATATCGATGGCGTTTAGATTTTTCGGCCAGTTCATGGTTATGGAGGCAATGCCGTCGTTTACTTCATATATATTTTTACGGTACTCCATAAAAACTCCTTCCTATCAGCGCCTGTTGCTTGCCCTCCAGATGTGCATCTTTTCCGCCTCTGCGATCAGCTCGTCGCGGAAATCCGGGTGGGCGATGGAGATGATCTTCTCCGCTCTCTGCCAGGTGCTGGTTCCCTTTAAGTTCACGAGTCCATACTCCGTAACAAGGTAATGGATATTCGCGCGGGTGGCGGTGATGATGCCGCCCGGTGTCACGTAGGGGGTCAGGCGGCTCTTTACGCTGCCGTCTTTTCCTTTGACCGTGGAGGAGCAGCAGATAAAGCTCTTTCCGCCTTTGGAGAGGTATGCGCCGAGCACAAAGTCAAGCTGTCCGCCGGCGCCGCTGATGTGGCGGGTTCCGGAGGATTCGGAGGCAACCTGCCCGAAGAGATCCACCTCTACGGCGTTGTTGATGGAGATAAAGTTGTCAAGGCTGGATATCACGCGGATATCGTTTACATAGTCAACCGGGGCGGCCATAATGGTCGGGTTCGCATTGACATAGTCGTAGAGCTTCTGTGTGCCTGCGGCAAAGGTAAATACCTGGCGTCCCTTGTCAATGGATTTGTTCCGGCCCGTGATCTTGCCCTTTGCGGCGATGTCAACGAACGCGTCCACGTACATCTCCGTATGTACGCCCAGATCCGTCAGATCGCTCTCCGCGATCAGGGAGCCGACCGCATTCGGCATGCCGCCGATTCCGAGCTGTAAGCATGCGCCGTTCGGGATCTCCGGAAGAATCAGGCGCGCAACGGCCTGATCGACCTCGGAAGCGGCTCCGGAAGGCATCTGCGCCACTGGCGGGTTGTCGCCCTCAACAACCATGGTAACGTCGTCGATGTGGATGCTGACCTCATGGCCGCCGAAGCAGACAGGCATGTTCTGGTTTACCTCCACGATCACCGTGTCGGAAACCTCGCACAGGGCCGCAAGCTGGGAGGCGTTTAAGCCGAAATTGAAATATCCGTGCGCGTCCATGGGCGTAACCTGAATCATGGCCACATCCACGTGACGGATGCTTTCCCTGTAATAGCGCGGCATCTCGGAATAGCGGAGCGGATTGTAGAAGCCGATCCCTTTGTCAACGAGTTTGCGCTCGATCCCGCTGGTGTGCCAGGAGTTCCAGGTGATGCGTGTTTCCACATCCGGAATCTTCGTAACCTCCGGCTGCCAGAGCGCGATGCCGCCGCGGAAATTGATGCCGGTTAAGCCGGCGTCCGCGCTCATGCGGTCTGCCAGGGCCTTATCCAGGGCTACCGGATGATTGGCGCAAAACCCGTAATCCACCCAGTCGCCGGATTTAACCACCTTGACCGCGTCCGCTGCGGCAGTCAGTTTTTTCTGATACTCTGCTCTGTAATCCATATGTATAGATCCTCCTTATATGTAAATAGTTTGTTTGTACGAAATTTTGCGACGGTTTTCCGCAATGATGCCCAAAACGTTCTTTGGGGAAGATTTTTTCATGCTTTTATTGTACCACATTCTCAATTTGAGGTCAATTTATTTCATTGAGGAAAACGTTTTATGCCGGGGCGTGTTTAAAAATAACGGAAAACGCCCGCTCCCCTGCAGCCGTATCGGGAAGCGGGCGCTTTTCTTTAATCCGCGCTTAAGCCATTCCGGAATACTGGTTCTTCACCTTCTGAATCTGCATGGAATCCGCCTGCTCCATGTTATACCAGCCCTTGGAGGACATCTTTTTATAGAGCTCGTCCTGCATCTCCAGGCTGCTGTTTAAAGCCTGATCAAAGGCGTCCCGCACATTGGATGTGGAGGACTCAATCGTGCCGTGAAGATACAGATCACATACGCCCTTTGTGGTCAGAAGCATATTTTCCATAATACATCTGTCATCCATTGGGTTCGCCTCCTTACGTTAAATGATAGAAATTGTCGAAAAGCTGCTTGTGTTTTTCCTCAATCTGCCGGGAAAAGGCAGAGAGCTCCGGATCCTGCAAATTGCGGGCCGCTTCCTGGCACTGGGTTTTTAAAAATGACTCATGCCCCAGGGCGTCGTCGATATAGCTCAGTTCCTTTGGACTCATACGCTCACCTCCTGTGCGGTTGTTCATCGAAGCTTCCGGAAAATCGAAGAGATGCGGTTTCGGAAAGCTTTTTCGGTTCGGTTATAGTATGAGGAGTTTGGAAGGAAATATAGGTGGGGATTTTTTCCGTATTAAAATGGTTGCATGTGTTTAAAAGAGATCAGAGTGCGTTCCGGTGCGAAGGCGAAGCACAATGGATTTGGCGGATTTTTTTATATACCGGCGCGATCAGCAGAACCGCGAGGACGGAAAACAGGAAAAACAGGGCGTAAGCCGGAAGATAGCTTCCGGTTATGTCAGCCGTCATGCCGGGAAATGCGCTGGATATAAGGCCGCCGAGCGCGTATGTAACCTGGTATGTTTTCAGCAGCGTCGTATAGCGCCCGGCGGAGCAGAAATCGGAGGCTATGACGGAGAGGGCCACGGTGGAGAGAGCCAGGCCGGTTCCGAGAAAAATGAGGCCGCAGACGATCAGGGACATGGGAGCGCTTCCCGCAAAGCAGCACATGAGCTGGCCGAAGCTTAAGAAGGCGCCGAAGACAGAGACGGCGGCGAAGCTCCCAAGGCGGTCTGAAAGCCAGCCCATGAGGCATTTTCCTGCGATCAGGACAAAGCCCAGGAAGGAGAGCAGGAGGGATACAGTTTCTACGGGGCGCCCGGAAGTCGTGTAAAGCAGGGAAAGCCCGGAAAAGCTGGTCAGGCCGAGCGTCCCGATCAGGAATACGCCCAGGATAACGCGCAGGTGCTCAGCGCGCGTAAGCTCCCGGCGCGGGGAGGCGGTTTCCCGGAGATCCTGCGATTGCCCTGACGCCTGGGCCTGGGGCAGTTCGGGCTCGTTTTTAATGAGCAGAACCAGGGGCAGGGCGCATATGGCCATCAGCGCGGATTCCGCCAGAAAAGCGGCGGAAAGGCCAAAGCGCCGGATCAGGGATGTGATGAGCACAGGGCCTATGATCGAAGCGACGCCGCTTCCGGAGGCCGCGATGCCCATGGCTGTCGCTGTGTGGGCCGGAAACCAGCGCCGGATCAGGACAGAGGCCGGGATCATGCCGCCCAGGCCGTAGCCGAGCCCGGAGATCAGGGCCGCAAGGTAGTAGAGGGCCGGGGAGGAGGAACAGCCGTAGATCGCATAGCTAAAGACAGAGGCGCACAGCGCCAGGGCGATTCCCTTTTTTAAGTTCAGCCGATTGTAGTACCGATCCGAGACAAACATGGAAAACAGAGCGGTTATGCTGCGCATGGTGGTCAGAAGCGACACCTGCGTGTTGGAGAAGCCGCGAATTTCCATAATAAAGGGAAAGTAAATGGGAAATACATTGCTTAAAAGTCCGACAGAAATAAAGATCAGGGCCGTGCCGCAGGCACAGATGACATAGCGGTAAGGGCTTGGCTTCATGGAAGTAACCTCCTTATGATAACGCTTTTGTATATGTATTTATCATAAATACAGCATATACAGCAACTAATAATTCTGTGATTGGCATTGCAAACCATATGGAATTTGCCCCGGCCACAAGCGGTAACAGCATAATTAAAATTCCACTGACAATGCAGCCTCTGAAAACAGATACACAAAAAGCGGCTCCTGGTTTCATCAGCACTTGAAAATAATAAGCGGAGAAAATATTCAGCGGCAGCAATATAAACGAAATGCTATAACAACGGATTATTGCGGGCGCAATATCCAATATTGTTTTTGTCGGCTTCATAAAAATGTAAATGTACAAATTAGGGAAAATCAAACTGAGGGCAGTCCAAAATATACTGAACGCTCCAACAGTATAAAGGGCATACCGCAGAGTTTTTTTAATACGCCGCCATTTCTTTGCGCCAAAATTGATAGAAATAATGGGCTGTGCAGCCTGCCCCACACTATAAGCGCAGCACTGAACAATCGTGCTTACATTGATAACCGGGCCATAAACAGCAAGTGCATTACTGCCTGAATATTTCATAATCTGACGGTTGAAAAGCACTGTCAGTATCCCCATTGCAATATCAATAAAAAATGTTGGGAAGCCGGTAACCGATATTTCCCTCAATTTTCCCACAATTCCAGTCGGTTTTCGGAGAAGCAGCGTATTTTTCTCAGACCAGAAATGGGAAAGCATAACCGCAAACGAAATCCCGGATCCAACTGCCGTTGCAAGCCCCGCGCCCAAAATCCCCATATCAAAAATAAATACGAAAACGTAATCGCCGACAACATTGAACAATCCCCCGGCTAATACGCCGGCAGTTGCAAGTTCGGGGTGATTGTCGTTTCGCAGAAACGCCGCCAGCATCTGATTAAGCAGGAACAGCGGAATAGCTGCTTTTACTGGCGTTAAATAAGATTCAGCCAATGAAAGCAAGCTGCTGTCCGCACCAAAAAACAATAGGATTGGCTTGTCAAAAAATAGAATTGCCGCCCATGACACGAAAGCAAGAATGACAGAGCCTATAACCGCAACAGTAAAATACTCATTTTCGTTTCCGTTTTTCTGTGTTTCCTGTCCTCTGACTGTGCTGAAAATTACAGAACCGCCAATTCCCATGAGCAGCCCCAGACTGTAAATAATATTCCATACAGGGGCAACAACAGCTAATGCCGCCGTTCCGTCCGGCCCCTGATATTGTCCGGCCATTGCCATATCCACAAGTGAATATACCGAAGTAATAATTGCACTTCCAAAGGCAGCAGAAAAATACTTGAAATAGATGGGCCTGATGTTTCCATTTAGCAAATTCATTGCCTTTTCCTCCTTATTTTGCAAATAAAAACCAGATAAGAAAAACGGACAGGAACGGTTTTCTTATCCGGCGCTCTCATACGCAAGAGTAACCCTCCGACAAACCGCATATCCGCTATCTTATCCGGTCTTATACTTACGTTTATAAGTCCTCCGATAACTATTGTATAAGCTAACAGAAATAAATTGGTTTGTCAAGCCCTATATAAATTTTCATAAGGACAGAAAGGAACGGGTGGTAACAGTTCAGATAGGTCTGCGCACCTGTTGCGCTGACCGTACGAAAACATAGCGGCAGCAGGCATCTGCCCCATCGCGAAGTGATTTTCATGGGCGGATGCCGTAGCAGTTCAGGTTGTCTGAACTGTTACAACGGGTGATGTACCTATTGCTGAGAGAATGCGGGGATTGTGGGGAAGAATTGAAATATTTACTGCATATTTTGAAAGATTATATAACAGAATGCAATATTCCGTGGCTGTGAAACAGGGGGCTTACAGGGGGAAACGAAAGAGATGTGCAACCGCTCAGAAGGGTGTAAATGGCAGGCGCGTTTGAAACATCATGGCCTCTTCTGTACACCCCGCTTTGCGGTATATCCGGGCTGTATTCGCGTAACGCAGCCTGCTGCGCCGCGCTCATTCAGCCCGGATCGCGCGCAGGGCAAACGCACATGCGGCAGAACACGTGTTTCTGACACGCTCTGAAGCGCTTTGCCATGCGGTTCCTGTGCGGTCAGCCTTCGGCGGGGACGAACACGTCTTTTCCGAGTCCGCATACGGGGCATACCCAGTCATCCGGCAGATCCTCAAATGCCGTTCCGGGCGCAATGCCGTTGTCCGGATCTCCGGCCGCGGGATCGTACTCATAGCCGCAGGGTTCACAGATATACTTTTTCATGATGTGATTCCTCCATTTTTAATTTTTCAGGCGGCGGCGGGCGCCGCGCCGGCCGCTTACCCACTGTCTATTGTAGCATTTCGCCGTCTTCTGATCAAGGGGGTGGATTTTTTTGCGGATTCTGTTATAATGTTAGTTACTGTTCACACCCCTGCCAGGATGTGCCCAGTAACACGCTTCGCGTTGACTGGCGGGCGTGCGAGCCGTAACAAATGTTACTGTTTACAGGCCGGCGGCCGGCAGGGCCGGAGAAAAGGAGAAGAGGACGGATGAGAGTGAAGACGCGCTCCATGGAGGAGACAGTATTGTGCGGGATGTTTACGGCGCTGATTGCCGCGGGGGCTTTTATAAAGATCAGTATCCCGGTTCAGCCGTTTCCGATGCATTTTACCATGCAGTTCTTTTTTGTGCTTCTGTCCGGTTTCCTTCTGGGAAAAAGGATGGGGGCCTTAAGCGTGCTGTGCTATCTTGCGATCGGGCTCTCCGGAGTGCCTGTTTTCGCCGCGGGCGGCGGGATGGCGTATCTGATCCGGCCGACCTTCGGTTTCCTTCTGGGCTTTGTCTTTGCCGCTTTTGTCACGGGCCTTGTCAGCGAACGCATGCGGGGCGGCTCGTTTGCCGCGCTTCTGACCGCGGCCTTCTGCGGCCTTCTGGCGATGTATGCGTCAGGGATGATTTATTTTTATGTGATCAGCAACTTTGTGATCCGCATGCCTGTCACATGGGGGATTGTGTTTGTGAATTGCTTCCTCCTGACCGTGGGAGGCGATTTGCTGCTGTGTGTGCTGGCAGCCCTGGCAGCGGCCAGGATTGCCCCTGTGCTTCGGCAGATACGCTGAAACGGCGGCTTTACGCGCAGATAACAGCCCGGCGCATCCGGCGTCCGGGCCCGGGAGAGGCAGCTTGAGTGTAAATGATGGTGAGAGGCAGCCGTTTGGCCTTTGCGCACGGCTGCGGTCAAAGGAGATTGAGGTTAAAGGATGAGGAAAAAAACAGTAATTCAGACATTGGGAGCCGTATCGGCGCTGTCCATGGCGCTCCATTTTTCCGCACTGGCAGATGACCCCTCGCGTTTTGTAGAGGGAACGGATATAAACGGAATCGAGATCGGAGGCCTGACCGAGGCGCAGGCCAGAGAGACGCTGGAAAACGCCCTGGCGGCAGGATATCAGCTCACCGTAAAGGAAAAGGGCGGTAAGAGCGAGGTGATAAGCGGCGCTGCGATCGGCTGCCGCGTTTCGGTTCCGGAACATTTAAATGAGCTGCTCAGCAGCCAGAATGCGGGCGGCCGCCAGTCCGGCCCGTCCGCGGCGAACTCCTATTCCATTTCTGTCCATATCTCGTATGACGAGGCGGCCCTGGCGGCGCAGATCCGTTCGCTGGCGTGCATCAGCGGAGCGGATATCGTGCAGACAAGGGACGCGTCCATTTCCCCTTACCGGGAGGGAGCGCCGTTTTCCATCCTTGCGGAGGTTCAGGGCAACAGCCTGAATCTGGAGCGGACCGAGGCCGCTGTCCGGGCCGCTGTCGCGTCCGGGGCTTCGGAGCTTGATCTGGAGGCGGCCGGCTGTTATGAGCAGGTGCGCGTCACAAAGGAGGATGCCTCCCTGGCGGCGCTTCTGGAGCGGATGAATGCGTGCCGGGACATGACGATTACCTATACCTTCGGCGGGCAGGCGCAGGAGCTCACAGGGGGCGAGATAGCAGGGTGGATGACGGGATCGGAAAACGGGCAGATATCCATTGACCGTGAAAAGGCGGCCGCGTATATTGCCTGGCTGGCCGGTACATACGACACGGCCGGGACGGCCAGGAGCTTCCATACCACAGCCGGAGCGGAAGCGGTCCTCAGCGGCCCGTATGGCTGGAGCATGGATCAGGCGGCCGAGACGGAGGCTCTGCTGGCCATGATCCAGACCGGACAGAGCCAGGAAAGGCAGCCGCAGTACGCAAAAGAAGCAGCCAGCCGCACCGCGCCTGACTGGGGGAATACGTATGTGGAGGTCGATTTGGGAGGCCAGCACGTATATTTCTACCGCGACGGGGCCTGCGTCTGGGACGCGCCGTGCGTGACCGGAAATGTGGAAAAGGGCCATACCACGCCGGAGGGGATCTACAGCCTTACATACAAACAGGAGGATCGCATCCTGCGCGGCCAGAAGCAGGCGGACGGCAGCTATGAGTATGAGAGCCATGTGAATTACTGGATGCCGTTTAACGGCGGGATCGGGCTGCACGACGCGGACTGGCGGGAAAAATTCGGCGGGACGATCTACCAGTACGCCGGAAGCCATGGCTGCATCAACCTGCCCCCGAACCGTACCAGGGAATTATATGACCAGCTTTATGCGGGGATCCCGGTGATCTGCCATAATTAGGCCAGATCACCGGGGCGGATCGGCGCTGCGCATCCGACGCCTGCCGGCGAAGGAGATATGCATGTGCCGGTTCACCTCCGCCCCCAGAAAGAGGATGCAGATGCAGAAATACAGCCACAGCATCAGGAACACGACAGCCGCAAGGCTTCCGTACATGGAGGAGAAGCGGCTGAAACGGTTGAAATAAATGGAAAAGCCAAAGGAGCACACGATCCATCCGGCAGTGGAGAACAGCGCGCCCGGAAGCTGTTTTCGCAGGATCTGCCGCTCATAGGGCAGCCAGGTGTAGAGCGCCATGAAAAAGACGATCAGGATTGCCAGGGCGGAGATCGTCTGCAGGCTTATCAGATGCCGGGCGATGAAGCTTAAAAGCGGGATGTATTTCAGCAGAAGCTGCTGCAGGGCAAAGCCGAACACCATGAGGATCAGCGAGGCGATGCAGACTGCCAGAAACACAATCGTATAAATGGAATTAATCAGGCGGCTGAGCACAAAGTTCGGCCGCTTTTTGCAGCCTGCGATGCGGTTTAAGCCGCGCTCAATGCCCAGCATTCCGCGCGCGGCGGACCAGAGCGTCGCGATCGTGGTCACAGACAGAATCGCGCCCGGGGAGGCTGTGTGCAGATCCAGGACAATGGACTCCAGGAGCGGATAGATCCGCTCCGGAACGAGCTTTGCAATCACCAGAAGCAGATCCGCCCGCGTCACAGAGGGGATCATCTGAATCAGGCTTAGCAGGATCATGAGAAACGGAAAACATGAGAGAACGACGAAAAAGGAGGCCTGCGCGGCGTAAACCGTGACCTCATCCCTGACAAACGCTTCTTGTACTTTTTTGCACTGCAGAAGAAATCCAATCATGTATTAACCTCCAGTCAGCTCCGGGCAGGAAGGAAAACAGCGCGGCTCTATATCTAATAATATTACCATGTTGAAGGAAAAATAGCAATGCGGGCGAAAAATTGCGGAATATTTAGTAACCGTTCAGCCCCCGGCGCAGCGGTTTTGTTGTGAGCAAGGGTCACAGACTGCGGTCCTCCTTGGGTCAAACCCGGGAGCAGCAGGCACAATTTCTGTACATCATTCATATGGATTGGTAAAAATGTACAAATAGTCCCCGCCCTAATCTGGGCAATAATCACGAAAATAAAAAAAACCTTATATAAATTTGGGAAAAGGTGGTATTCTATTATCAGAATGTGAAATGCTAATAAAGACAAGGAAATATCACGGTTCGGCCCGCGGCCCGGCGCTGTAACGCCGGAGGGCGGATCAGAACAGAAGTCCGCAGGGAGTATGTTGACGTGTCTGCACAGAAAAAGGAGGCTGAATACGCATGAATAAAGGAGATTATACGGTACACTGGAGCGGGAAGGTGTGCAGGGTGGATGAAATTGCGGAGATGGATTTCACGGGAGCAAAGCGGCAGTACCTTGTGCTTTTGCCGATTCGGGACAAGTCGGAGAAAATCTATGTGCCGATAGAGAAGACAGAGGGCGTGCTGCGTCCCGTGCTTTCAAGGGAAGCGGCTGAGGCCCTGATCGCAGGCTTCGGGGAGATCGAGCCGCTGCAGATTCAGGATGAGAAGCAGCGCGCGCAGGAATACAAGGAGGCGTTTTACTCGCAGGACTACATCAATTTGGTGCGGATTGCCAAGGAGCTCTACCAGAGAAGGGAGCGCCGCAGCCGCGCCGGGAAGAAGCTGCCTTCCCGCGATATGCAGATGATGAGCTTGGTGGAAAAGACATTGGAGGAAGAGATGGCCGTCGCGCTCGGCGTGCCGGCGGGGGAGGTAAGGGAGATTCTTGAGGAGAGAAGCCGTTCGGCGGCTGAGGAGGCCGGGACTGATTTTTAGGATACAGGAAGAGAAACGCACAGATTTGCAGAATCAATTTGAAGAATCAGCGGAAAGTCCTTTACTGTTGTGGAAAATATGCGTATAATGAAAAGAGATAAACGAAAATAGGCCGGCGGCCGGGGAGGCCGGGCGCGGCTGGAAGGAACCGAATAAGGAGGTTTTTATGAAATTTTTTATTTGCGGGCATTGCGGCAATATCATTACCATGGTTCAGGACAACCATGTCCCGGTGATGTGCTGCGGAGAGAAGATGAAGGAGCTGCTGCCGGGAATTACGGACGGCGCGTTTGAAAAGCATGTCCCGGTTGTAAAAGTGGAAGGGACAAAGGTGACGGTCAATGTGGGAGAGGCCGAGCATCCGATGATGGAAAAGCACTATATCCAGTGGGTGGCTCTCGAAACAAAGGAAGGCGTCCAGATCAAATATTTAAAGCCGGATACAAAGCCGGAGGCGGTGTTTGCCCTGGCAGACAGCGACAGCGCGGTCGCTGCATATGAGTATTGCAACCTTCACGGGATCTGGAAAAAGGAGCTGTAGGGACGGCTGACATTTTTGCGCTGCGGGTTCAGAGGGATATTCCGGACGGGCCCGCAGCTTTTCGTTTTTTATATACGTTTCTGACTCCAAATCGGATTTCGCATTTCCTGCTCATATAAAGATTCCTGCCTCTGACAGAACGTCCCGCCCCCTTTCATCCCGCCATGGAGAGATTTTCACAGACAGATTGCATAAGCATTGGGAACGCCTGAATTTTTACCTGTTCAACAATGGGATCTGTGGTATAGTATGGATATGGGAAATTACGAAAAGGAGATAAGAGGCGATGAAGGAACCGATGGATGAAAACAGGTTATTGGGAACCGATGAGGTCGAGAGGTACAGGCGGTATTTAAAACAGGAGGAACGCGCGCCTGCGACGATTTCAAAATATCTTCATGATATCCGGCTTTTTCTGGAATACCGAGGCGGGACAGGAAAGAAGACAAAAGAGCGCGCAGCAAAGCGATTAAACCTGCAGGCTTCAGCGGGGCCGGAGCCGCGTCCGGTATCCAGGGAGGAGGTACTGGCGTTTAAGGAACAGTTAGTGCAGTGCTACCAGCCGCGGAGTGTGAATTCCATGCTGGCGGCGCTCAACAGCTTTTTCACATTTGGCATCTGTTTGCCAGGACATTTTATGCGGCCCAGAAGGACGTCGTGCGGCTGGCAGATATCATGGGGCACAGCAGCATTGAGACCACAAGGATCTATACGGCTTCATCGGGGAAGGAGTGCAGGAGGAAGATTGAAGAACTGGGGCTGGTGCTCTGAGAGCGGAGGGGGCGTTTCGGAAGGCTTGCCGGCCCGGATAAAACGGGAAAAATCGGACAGGGCATAAGGAATTTCCCGGCAGAAACACATCATACGGCAGAAATGGGATGTCCCGTGCGTCCCTGTGCATAAAAAATACAACATAATACGCATTATGTTGTACAAATACCACATCGATTCTATGGCTGTAACCATCTTACCACATGTTTTCAGGGCTTTCAACCGGAATTTTCTGCACAGAAAAATGTCATTATCCTCTGCGACAGCTGGTATGCCAAAAAAGACCTGGTGTGTGTTGTGGACGAGTATTCCAACCTGGATGTTATCTGCAATGCCCGCAATGACTCCGTCATTTATGATCTTGCACCGCAGCCCACAGGCAAAAGGGGCCGGCCTGCCAAACATGGGAGACGCCTTTCAACGGAAACCGATTTTACCTTTTCCGATGAAAAAATTGGAGATTATTATTTTGGTGTGCGCCGGGTCCTCACCAACCTTTTTGGACAGAGAGAAGTCCTTGCCTATGTGACAGCATCCGAAAAAAAACAGAGTGCCCGGCGTTTATTTTTCAGCACAGTTTTCCCCTGTCAGATGGAAATATTCTGCGCCTGGCAGGAAAAGGCGCCATTGAACCAGACTGGGAGCAGCCGCATGCAGTATATTCCGCTGCTGTGTTACTATTTCAGGTGGAACATAGAGGTCAGTTACTACGAACAGAAAACGTTCTGATCCTTATGCAGTTACATGGTTCGCAGCAGTAAAGGAATTGAAACACTGGTCAACCTAATCAATGTCGCATACTGCGCAATGAAAATACTGCCTTATCAGGATGAAGTTTTTTCAAAATACCGCGGTGAAAGCGTACAGGAATTTTGGTTCGTCCTAAGCGAGGAGATCCGCCGGCAGGTATTTTATGCCACTTTCCTGCAAAATGTCGAAACAGGCATAAAATCAAGTGTCTTTACAAAGGTACTGAAACAGCAGCTTCGGTATCAATGTAGCTTCTAACATAAGTTGTAAAGTGGTGTTTCAAAAACTGTATCGCTTATTATTTATGTTTTTATGGGTTCTTATTCCTGCGACAAAAATATTCGTCTGGCTGGTTATGGGGAAAAACTATAAAATTGCAAGTGACTATATTCCTTTTTATTATCTTGGAGCGGTATTTCAGGCGTTTTGTTCTTTTTATGGGGTTGGATATTTAAGAGCAAAAAATACGAAAGGAGCTTTTTCGTCCAGTATTTTCGGCGCTGTTATAAATGCAGCAATTAATATTGGAACAATAAAATTGCTAGGTTTGCATGCAGCGGCTGTTTCGACGTTTATTTCCTTTCTGGGAATGTGGATGATAAGAGAGAAACAGAATCGATCGGAACTTGGAATTACTATTAGTTGGAAGGAGTTTTGGCTGTTATTGGAAACCGATCTGTTGATTTGCATATTCTCAATTTTGGGAAATATTTGGTTTAATTTAATTTTTTTAATTCTTGGAACGATATCATTTTTGATCGTTAATCGAAAAGATTTTATAACTATACTGAATACATTTAAGAAAAAGAGGGATAAAAAACAATGATGGCGCTAACATAGTATGAAAAAACAGGATCCCATGTGCTCAGAGAGAACAAGTATAAATTAAAGCGTCAAAACTGACTCTGTCAGAAATCATCTTGCATCCCCCCCTCTTTTCTAATATAATTAAGTAAGGAGATAAACGGTTATCTGTATGGTCTGGCAGTTCCTGCAACACTCCGCCTGACCGGATCGTAACTGTATAAATGCAGATTGATGAAAGGCGCAGATGAACGAGATAGGAAATACAATCATAAGCACAGAAGAAGGAAAAGCAAAATATGACGCGGCGCTGAAGGAACTGTTGGCCAACAGGCAGTTCCTGGCGCGGATTATGAAGCGCTTTGTCCCGGAATTCGCGGAATATCCGCTGGAAGATATAGAAAACAAATACATTGAGCCAGGCAGCGTGACGGTATCGAAGGTTGGAGTGGAGAAAAACCTGACGAATATAGAGGGCCTTGCGAATGAGGACAGTTCCTTAAATGAAGGCCGGATTTTCTATGATATTCTTTTTTGCGCCTGCTATCCGGGAGACGCGGGGACATTGATCGGGATGTACATTATAGTGGAGGCGCAGAATGCATACTATAAGGGATATCCGATCGAAATGCGGGGCGTATACTATGCGGCGCGCCGTCTGAGCTCGCAGCTAAAAAGCATCAATAATAAGACGAACTATGGATGCCTTCAGAAGGTATATTCGATTTGGATCTGTATGGGAGAGGTACCTGACCGTGAAGCGGGGACGGCCAGCCTGTACCGCATGGAAAAGCATGATATCATCGGGAGCGTGAAGCGTGGGCGGGAGGCATACGATCTGCTGAATGTTATCGTGCTGCGCATCAACGACCGTATCAGGGCTGAGGACGAAGTATTATCCCTGCTGCAGACGATATGCAGCAACGTAATCGGAAGGAATGAGAAGCTTGAGCGGTTGAGAGAATATGGCATTCGTGTAGATGACGGCATTAAGAAGGGGGTAAGAGATTTGTGTAATTTATCAGAATTAATTGAGGCGCGGGGAGAAGCGCGGGGAGAAGCGCGGGGAGAGGCGCGCGGCGAAATGCGGGCCAAGAAACAGATGGTGCTCCGTATGCTGAAAAACGGCCTCTCCTGTGAGGAAGCTGCGGATTATGCGGAGCTTTCGGTGGCTCTTATCCGGCAGTGGGAAAAGGAACAAAACTGCGCTGTTTAGAGTGTTTTTCTGACACGCTCCGGGGGAGGGCCGGCCAGGCGTACAAAGCAGCCGTATCTTTGCTCCTCCCTTTTTACATAATGTACTCTCGGAATCTCTCTGTGCCTGATTTTGTGAGATAATTTTTTGTCAGATGTGCACAAATTTATGAGGCGTACGTGGAACGTACGTTGATTAAATTTGGGCGCCTCTGGCGGAAAATCAGCCGCAAAGGCAGGCGCAGAGAGATTCCGAGAGTACATCATATCATTACGCAGCATATTATATCCTATCATACACACTATACGGACAGGCGGATCTGAATTTAAGGATCCGTCTGCCCCATCTCTGTCCGGCCGCCGCGCCGGCGATCCGGAGCGGCAGAGTCACATCGTGCAGCATTTTCTGCTGCTGAAATAACATCAGGCGCTCATTTTTCCCGGAATCATGTTATTTTTAGTCGAATCATGTATGATATATTATCAATATATGGAAAAAAATGGATAAATAAATTGACTTGACATAACTTCAATGTTAAAATGTTTTTATAATACATAAATGCGAATCGCCACAATTTTACCTGATGGCTGCGCCGTTTTTTTGGCATATTTCATATATATATTTGCGCTCCATAAAGCCAGCAGGGGAGAGGAACAAAAGGATGAAAATTATTAAGCAGACCAACCGGACCATTCTGTTTGACGTGATCAATCCGGAGCGCCTGGATTTGATCAATCTCATGGCAGGGATAGAGACCACGGGCAAGAGCCTGACGGACGAGAAGATCAAGGAGATCCACAGCCATCTGCTGGTCCACAGCTTCGACGAATTCTTAAAGAAGTTTGCCCCGACGATCTACAGTTATTTTGACGCGGAGAGCAAGCGGATGGTTTATACGCTGGAGCGTCCCATGGGGATTCCGGCGCAGTTTGTGAAGGAGATTGTCATTGACAGGAACAACGGTTTCTTAAAGACCTTCATGCGGCTGATTGATGAGAAGCGCAGCTCGAATAAACCGAACGTGACCTTTAACTATGATTCCATGCTGGAGATGCTGTCTCCTCAGAAGACATTAAGCGATATGAAGCGCTTAAGCAAGGACGTGAATTATCTGGCGAAGGAGAGCATGAAGCTGGAGAGCGATTCGCCGGCCAGGCTTAAGCGCTTAAAGCTTTTATCCAAGAAGATCAATGAGACGGAGAATTTTTATAATGAATTCCCGACGCAGATTGCCCTGATGATCGGCACGATCCGGGAGAATCTGGTCGCTATAGAGGCGGCCGGGCAAAAGGGCGGGGGAACTCCTGTTCCGGCTCTTCCCTATTTTGACGGCGAGGGCGAGATGAAGACCATTACGTTCAACCCGGCGGAGGGGGTTCCGCTTCTGGAGGCCGATGATCAGGCGACGGCGCTTCTGGTCTCGGAGATCGAGGATCGGTATGACTTAATCGAACAGCGGCGCAAGAACGCGGTGGGCGCTCCGGCAGAGCAGGAGAGCGGTGCGGACCGGGTGTCTTCCCTGATGCAGGAGCTGGTGGTTTCCGCCTTCACGAACAAGATGTCCTCCAAGCTGGCAGTGATGGAGACCGGCAAGAAGGTGGAGCTGTTCAACAACTACAGCGCGCTTTACAATACGTGGCAGAAGGATTTTATCAAGGTGGCGAAGCCCATCTTTGAGCGCATCCTGGGCGTAAAGGCGTTCTTTGATTCCTATACGCCGAAGATTAAGGGCATGGCGCCGTCCCTGCTGGTGACGAACCTGCCCATAGAGGAGCTGGTGGAGTCCCAGAATATGGAGAAGCTGAAGCTGTATCTGGAGACGGTGAACAATAAGACGGATTATACGGATACCATCTGGTTCGGCATCGTGCCGAGGATTGAGCTGCAGCGCGAGATGCCGCTCGACGATTATACGACGGAGATGACGCTTGATTTTGCGGAAAAATGGGGCTATTCCGGCGAGTATGACGAGGACGATCCGGTCTTCTTCTCCTCCATGGACACGCTGCAGAACCTCCTGGATGGGATTAAGAAATATAAGATACAGACGTTTTTCGGGTTTGAGACAGGGGAGGAGTCTACGTTTTCGAGGATGGCCACGGACGGGGCTGCCCCTTATATGGATAAGGCGGAGGAGATCGCGGGGAATGTATACGATGAATATGCCATTGCCTGTTTCCCGAATGTGACGGTGGTCCCGGAGGACAAGTCGAGAGTGGTCACCTCCAGGGGCGCGAGGCTTTCGGAGAACGGGACCGTGGAGTTCCCGAAGGGCCTGGAAAATGACGTGAAGTTCTGGATGAAGGGCGTTTATGTGGGCGCGGAGTTTGTGGCGGCCGGGATCGTGGCCGCGTGCCAGTGCCCCAATTTCCTGAAGACATACTTAAAGAAGGTTTACCCGGATTTCCCGGGCGTGCGGTTCGACCTGGAGGAGAATGAAAATGCGCTGCGCCTGCCGATCGTGTTTGCAAAGGAGATATCGGGCTTTACGAATGATGTGAAGGAGGAGATTGACCAGAACAAGTTTGGCTTTGTGTTCTCCTCTGATAATTATACGCTGGACGGCAAGATTGTCAGCGGCATTACGGTCATGAGCGCCAGAAGCATGCATATGGACCGCCGCACGTACCGGAGCGTTTTCCAGACCACCAGGCGCACCTACATTGAGCGCATGATGGCCGCGCAGCTCCGCAGCAAGGATGAGCGCAGTATCCGCGCGTATTTTGAGCCGAGCGGGCAGATCAGCGAGTGGATGAAATTCGGGACCTGGGATAATTCGATTATACGGGAGGGAGAGAGCGTGGAGCTTGAGAATATCGCGGAGGGCCTGTGCGATATCCGCATCGAGTCCAAGGGCGTGTCCGAGAGCTTTACGATCAATATTACGGAGAATGAATAGGCCTGTGGACCGGACAGGCGCAGCAGAGAGTTTTAAGCCCCGCTTGTGAAAGCTTCAGCGAGTAGATAGATAGTTCAGGTAAATAAGGAGAGGAGATTCAAATGGCTTTAACGACAGTGCAGGCAAACAGCTTAAAGATTGCGGATATCGCAGAGATCACGGAAGGCATTTCCTATGTGGAGTTCACATCCACGATTGACGAGCATTCCTATGCGCGTTCTTCGGATATCTACTGCACCCTGATGATTCAGGGCGTGATCAACATGGATTCCACGAAGAAGATTCTGGGCGACGAGTCCAAGAAGATGCTGGAGTGGTCTCTGGTGGCGTCCAACCATGCGGACTGCTACAAGGCAGTGGAGGTATCCTATACGCATAACGACGTAACGACCAAGTATAAATTCAGCCACGCCTTCCCGGTTTCCTACAAAGAGGAGAATGCGGATCAGGAGAAGAGATTCACCCTGGTGGTAAGGCAGAAGAAGGATCGTCTGGCTGATATTGTTGTAGAGTAAGAGAACGCGGCCGTCCGGTGCTTCCGGGCGGTGTCTGACGGGCGGGCAGCCCGGTTTCGGCGGCGGGGAGGAAAGCCGAGCCGCCGCCGCTTTCATAAGACGGGGCATTTATTTTTTGGAAAGCGCGGCAGCCCAGCCAGGCTGGGCCGCCGCGGAACAGTTGTATAGAAGGCTAGTCAGCACAGGAGAGGGTTTCGCTTTATGAATTCTCTCCTGAATGCGGTTAAGGATGGGAGGGCCATATGGCGGACCAGGGTGCGGTGAACCTTTTTATGGTGGTTTCCATGATTGCTTTGTGGGTGATGGTCGCTGGCCTTACGGGTATTCACATTGCGGAATATCTGAAAAAACGGACCCGGATGAGGGCTGTGATCCTGGACAGCCGGGGAGAGGCGCGGGACGAGCATGAGCTTGGAAAACAGAAGGAATTGCTGATAGGGAAATCTGCGCCTGCGAATCTGGTAAATATTGACTTTTCTGATTCCGCCTACGCCGCCTCGATCGAGGAGGATCACGCGGCTCTTGTGCGAAACGGCGCATACTGGTATGTCTGCGCAAGGGCGAACAACGGCATGGTGGGGCTTAAGCAAAAGGGCGGTGAACCGGTCTATAAGCTGCAGAAGGGGATTTTGTACCGGATTCAGCGAGGCGATACGATATATATTTCATATGAGAAGATTGTGATTCAATGAGGACGTTTGAGAGGATGCGGGATTGACATGGGCTTAATCAGGTGTGAAAACGGACATTTATTCAGCGAAAAGCGGTACGGGACCATCTGCCCGTACTGCAGTACGGCTGTGAATATAGCCAGGAAGAAGGGGGAGGATGTGGACGGCGTCCTGCGGGACACCACATATCTGGAGGAGCTGGAGGTGATGCATCCTGTGGTCGGATGGCTTGTCTGCATTGAGGGGCCTTCCAAGGGCAGGGATTACCGGATGATTGCGGAGAAGAATTTTATCGGCAGGAGTCCGGAGATGGACATCCGGATCCTGGGGGACAATCATATTTCCTATAAGAATCATGCCATTGTCTCTTATGACGGAAAGAAGCGGGCGACGTTTCTACTGCCCGGCGACGCGCAGGGGCTTGTCTACCTGAACGGGGAGGCAGTCTATGCGCCCACACAGATGGAGGCCTTTGACCAGATTGAGCTGGGAAAGAGCAAGCTTCTTTTTATCCCCCTCTGCGGGGCGAATTTCGAGTGGGAAGAGGAAGATGAGTAGACGTTACGGCAATGCCCAGACCATAGGCAGCCTTGTGCATCAGAATACGTATTTTATGACAAAGCAGGTCGGGGAGGGGTTTCTGGCTGTGCTGGCGGACGGCGCGATCGACAGCGTGACAGGGGCTTACGGCGCGATTCTGGCGTGTGAGACAGTGGCCAGGGGGTTTGTTTCCCTGGAGGATGTGGAAGGCCAGTTCACGGCGCAGTTTGCCCGCGCCGCCGCGCTTTTGCATGAGCGGATTTATAAGGGCCGCCCTCCGAGGGTTTCCCTGCTCGCCGCCTGCTTTATCGGGCATGATATGTATTACCGGAACGTGGGCGGGCTGTCCCTGGCGAGCTTTAACGGCAGGGAGCTGTCCCTGGCAAAGGAGGAGAGCGGAAGGCTGGACAGGAGAGGCATTACGACCCTTTTGTGCAGCCAGGGCGTATGGCAGGCCCTGACGGAGGTGGATGTGGAAAAGCTCCTGTCAGGCAGGGCGCATCCGTACAGGAAGGCCCAGAACATGATTGAAGCGGTGAACCGCCGGAATTTAAAGGATCAGAGAAGCGCATTGGCGGTGATTGTGGCGTGATACGCGCCGGCTTACCTGCGGATGGAAAAGAGGAACCATATGAGAAAGTTGAACAGCCAGTTCATTACCACATTTGTATCAGAGGCAGGCTTAAACGGGCAGAACGGGACATATTACGGCTTTGTGGAGATGGATCGCTATTATTGCATGGCTGTGGCCGAGGGCTATGACGGGGACGGCGGCCGGGAAAGCGCGAAGCTGGCGGTCGATGCGGCGATGGAGGCGTTTGTGCAGAAGCCCGGGATGTCGGCAGGGCGGATCCGGGCCTGCCTTAAGAGGGCGCACAGATGCCTGGCGGAACAGAGCGTGCGCATCCGGCTGAAGGCCGGGATCCTTGTGCTGGTCTCGGATTATACCCGCTTCCGGTACGGTGTGTGCGGCAATGTGATGCTTTATGCGTTTCGCAGCGCGGGGATCTACCATCAGAGCGTGACGCATACGGTGTACCAGAATATGTCCGGGCAGGCGGCAAAGGAGGGAACCGGACCGAAGGAGGAGACGGGGAATGTCGTCCATTATCTGGGCGGAAGCGGGAGGACGGCTGTCTCCGGCAGGCTGAGGCTTGAGGACGGGGATGTGCTGTTAGCCGTCACGGAAGGCTTCTGGAGCCGTATCAATAAGGTGGAAGTTCTGGACGCGTATGAGTCCATCCAGTCCGTGGAGGAGTTTCTGGGAGATCTGCAGGAGCTGTATCTGAGGGGCAGCACGGAGGGGATTCCCTGCTGCTGCCTGGCCGCGGTGGAGGTCAAAAAGGCGTATAAGGAAAACAGGGCCCTGAAAAAGAAGATCCTTACGTGGTGCCTGATTCTTTTCCTGATCCTTCTGGCCGTCTCCCTGATCGCGGCTGTGGTGTTCCGGGTCAGGCGGCGAAAGCAGCGGGAGGTACAGGATACGGTGGCCGTGTACGAAGAAACAGGGGATCAGTATATGGCTGATTTGAGCTGTACGCTGGCGAAGCAGGAGTATGAGAAGGCGGCGCAGGAAAGCAAAAAGATAAGTAAAAATGGAGAGAGGCTTGCAAAGGAAAAGGAGCTGTCGGAAAAGATTGGGCTCAGCGAGATGCTGAAGGAAGCGGACGACGCTTATGGCGCCCGCAGCTATGCCCAGGCCCGCGAAGGATATAAGAAGGTCCTGGAGCGGGCGAAGCAGTATAAGGAGCTGTCATCCCTGACAGGCGTGCTTGAGAGGCGGATGAAGCTTGCCGGGACCGGGATGGAGATTGACAATTATATGCAGGCCGCGGCCCTTAAGGAGGCGGAGGGAGATCTGGAGTCCGCCGCTGTTTTGTACGGCCGCGCGGAGGCGATGCTGCGGATCGTGGAGGATCCGGAGCTCTTAAAGGAGGCGCAGCTCGCCCTTCTGCGGATCGAGGGGCAGGCCAGGGAGGAGGCAAAGGCCGAGCGCGCGAAGGCGCGGGATGAGGTCATCATCGACGCGGATAAGGAGGCGGCTCTGAATGCGATCCTGGCAGGGGATCTGGAGACGGCCATTGCGCAGTATACGAAGATCAGGGATTCGTATATTGCCCTGGAGGACAATGAGAAGGCAGAGGAGACGACGCAGCTCATTCTGTCCCTGCAGAAGCAGGCCATGGAGGAAAAGGATCTGAAAGAGGATGCGATCGAGGAGGACAGGCAGGCGGCTTTTGACGCGATCCTGGCCGGAGATACGCAGGAGGCGCTCGCGCTTCTTGAGAAGGCGCGCGATGCATATACAGAGCTGGAGGATGCGGAGGGCGCGGCGGAGATGGAGCAGATGATCGCTTCCCTTAAGGCGCAGGATGCCCAGGATCCGGGAGAGGATACGCTTCCCGGGGACAGCGGGGAAGAGGACGGGGAAGCGGCCGGTCCCGCGGGAGAGACAGGGGATGGCCCGGCCCGGGGCGCGGGCAAAGAGGCAGCCGGCCGGGCGGGCGCCTCAGGGCGTAAGAACGCGCCCGGCGCGGATGAAAAGCGGCCCGGGCCGGGAGGTGACACGGATGGATGAGAGCTTTATCTATGAGCGCTTAAAGGCGCTGAGCGGCGGCCTGGAGCGGGAGGGCTACCGGGACATCAGCAAGGCGTTTGAGGAGGTCGTCCGCTATAACAGACAGGCGCTGAGGGAGCTGGAGACGAAGCTGAATGAGGAGCTTCGGGATATTTCAGAGCGCTTTTATCTGTACGGGGCCGTGGCAGCGGCCGGGGATACGCCGATTGTGAATGATTTTCTGTTTCCCATGGATGAAGGGAGCGAGCCGGAGAGCCTGGCCACCGTGTTCTGCCCATGCGCGAAGAGCCGGCTCAGGGAGCTGTTTGGCCAGCCTCATGAGCTGGAGATTCAGACGGACGCGGGAACCGTCACGCGAAAGGCGCGCTTTGCGCCGTGCAGGCGCTACCAGAGAAGGATCGGGGAGCTGCGCGATGTGTATTATGAGAACGGCGTTTACTGGAGGACGCCGTATCTGCCGTATGTGGATCGGTTCGCGGATGTCTTCTGCGAGGAGCAGGGGGCCGGGCCTGAAGGTGAAATTCGTTTCATCCGTATGAAGGATCTGGATCTTCCTCTGAGTCTCGGCCTTGTGCCTCTGTGGAATGTGGAGCCGGTAAAGCTCAAATGCACGGTGTTCCCCATCCCGGCGATTGACGAGCGGTATTTCTGCCATACCTTACGCCTGCCTTTCCCGCAGGACGGCTATGTGGTCCGCCGGGAGAGGGGGATCCGGAACATGTATATGAGCGCGCGGGGGATGGAGGTCATCACAGAGGAGCGGGGGCAGAAGGAGTTTGCTCTGTACCGGATCGCGGTCCGCCGGGATGTGAAGGTTCCCCATTATCCCCTGACCTCGAACATGCGCCGGATGCGCCATATTGACCGCCAGGCGGACAATGCGGCGGGCCGGCTCTGTACCAGGGCGGAGATAGGCCGCATCGCCTCTGTCTATGAGGCGTCGGAGGGCCTTAAGCTGGTGGAAATCCGGGAGGACAGACAGGGGAGCGCGGAGGGGGAAGGCGGCCGTTACCGCTTTGCCCCGCCGGGCCGGGAGCGCCTGTGCCTGGCGTTCCGGGCAGAGGAACGCGGGTTTCTCACAGAGGATCAGGTTTCCTTTCTCGCGGAGGAGGTGCAGGGCGCTTTTCCCCAGTTTGCGGTTACGGGGGAGATCGTATAGGGGCAGCCGGGCGCAGAGCGCCGCGGCGTATGGTTTACACGGGACGGGAAAGGGAGGTCAGGCATGAAACGGCTGTGGCAGGCGGCGATGGAGGTTCTGGAGAACGGCATACGGGAGAATGATCTGTTTTTTGACGTGACGGACACCAGTTCTCCTTATGGGGAGGCGACAGTGAAGAACGCCTACAGCCCCTTTGGGCCGGATGTGGGAACTGTGGCTGTGAACCCGTATTACAGCTATGAGGCGATTTTTACCCATCTGCTGAAGCCGGGGCGCGTCCCGGAGCTTACCCGCTTTTTGTGCGATCTGATCCTGCGCCATCTGTGGGAGACGGATGCCTGCGCCGGCATGGATCTGGAGGCGTTTTATGTGCGTTTTTTGGCGGAGGATATCCGAAACGGGGCGTTCGGCCCTGAATTTTTGGTCCGGGATTTTTCGGAAAAGGAGATCCGCCGGATCGCCTGGCATTACTTAAGGCTGTGCCGGACGGGGGATTATGAGCGGTGCTTCTGCGATGCGCTCTGCCGCCTGTACAGGAATGCATGGGTGAATATGCGGGAGGACGGGAGCCTGGTGCTGATTGTGAATGAGCCTGCTTCGCCGCTCCATGAGCGCAGAGTGACGGCGCTGCGGAGCGTGTTTCTGCAGGCGGGGAGGACGTGCCGCATTTTCTGGGATATCCCTCCCGGGATCGTGGAGTGTGAGGAGACGCCGCTCGGCGGCTTTGTATTGTTTTGAAAGTATGTTCGGTAAATGATGGTTTTGAAATGGCAGTTTTGGTTTAGTTGAGGGGGACGGGGTGTGTCGTACAGGTACAGGCTGTTTAAGGATGGCAGGCAGACGGGCGGGCGGCGTTATACGCTGGATGAGCTTCGGGAGATGGGAACCTTTATGCTGCGGGATCTCTGCGTGAGCGAGCGGATTATGACAAGATCAGCGGGCCTTGATCCGAAGCGCCTGAAGCGGGAGGAGCTGATTGAGCTGCTGTTCCGCTACAGAGGGAAGGAGGAGGAGCTCCTGGCGGATGATTTTTCCGAGGATTCTGTAAGCATCATAAAAAGCCTTTCGGCGCGGGCAAAGCTGGCCCCGGAGCGTCTGACTGCGCCGGGCCGTCTGGCTCTGAAGAGAGGAACGCCTGTTTCGGAGGCGGAGGACATCTTTCTGGAGCACGGTTTTTCCGGGACGCATTTTGTGGGGATCATCTCGGACGGGGACGGCGCGGTCCTGGCCGTGTTTGAGGTTCAGGAGAACCGGCTGACGCTGTCGCCGCGGCGGGTGTCGCCGTCCCTGGGCGCGGGTGTTTACCGGGATCTGAGCGTGCTGCTCTTTGACGCGCCCTCCAGCCTGCGGGTGATACGGGCTTACAACAGCCAGCGCGCCAATCCGGCGGGAGAGCGGGATCTGGCGGCGGCCATGGCGAGGCTTCCGATTCTGACCGTGGAGGAGCCGGGCGACTGCGGCGAACCGCTGACGATCGATTTCGGGGCGGGATATACCTGCGCCGCGTCCGGGGAGCCGGCCGGCATGGGTAAGGCCGGGATCCGCGCGGTCGTGTTTGAGGGGGGCAGCCGTTTATGCCCCAGTGCGGCGGCTGTCCGGCGCTGCGTGTCCGGGGAGGTAAGGTTCTGCTTCGGATATGAGGCCTGGCGGCTTTTGAAACAGGGAGGCTGCGCCGGGGGGATGACATTTTTCCACAGCCTGAAGCGGTATCTGTTTGAAGAGAGGACGCTGGAGGTGTGCGATGCGGACGGGAATGCGGCTCTTGTCTCCTCAGACGCGCTTCTGAAGGGATTTCTGGAATATCTGGTCGGCGTGGCTCAGGGGGAGCACGGGGTGAAATATAAAAAAATCTGCTTTCTGCTGCCGGAGAAGCGGGCGGGACTGGCGCTTGACCGTTTCCGGGCCCTGCTGCCGGATTATGAGGTGGAGGGCGTCTGCTCGGAATCCGTGAACAGTGTGTATGATGCGATCGCCCGGCAGGCGGGCTCTGCGGACGCCGGCTCTGCCCGGGTGCTGGCGTTTCACTGCGGAGCCGGTTCTTCGTCCCTGACGTCCTGCGAGTATGAGACGGATAACACGCGCGTGGCGTACCGGGTCTGTTTAAAGGAACGGTATTTAAACGGGGACAGCAGCTTTGGCGGAAACCGCCTGACGAGCCTCATTTTCATGTACCTGAAAATAAGGGTGATGCTTTCCGTGACGGGTTCAGAGGAGGAAGCGCTGGACGAGGGCTTTCTGGACGCGTATTCCCTGGTGGATCAGTACGGCGGCACGGAGAAGATCTACGAGCGCTTTACGGCCCTTTATGAGCGGGCGGAGGAGACGGTTCCCACCCGGTTCGGAAGGCTGCGTGAGTCAGCGGAATATAAACGCCAGAATTTCTACCGGCTCTGGCTTCTGGCGGAAGGGCTGAAAACCGCTTTTTTCTCCGGCGTGCCTGTGAACACGATTGCGCTGCCGGATCGCTTTGCGGCCATCAGCGCGGCGCATGTGCGCACGCCGGAGGGGCTTGCGGAGCGCCGCCTTGATTTCACGGTGCATAAGGATGCGCTGGAGCTTTTGCTGGCCCCGGAGATTTACCGTGTTGTGAAGCGTCTGATTGAGCCTCTGTGCGATGAGGACGGTATTCTGTCGGGATATGGGATCCGGTTTACGGGGATGAGCTGCCAGATCCCGCTGTTCCGCGATGCGCTCCGGGAGTTCACGGTGGGGCGCAGGGCCAGGGTAAAGAATGGGGCAGACGAGCTGAAGCTGCGCGCCTTAAACGGGGCGATTATTCGGGGACAGATGCAGGAGAGCGGGCGGATGATCCCTGCGCTTGAGAAGGAGGAGGCTGCGATCGCATATTCCGTTACCACGCAGGCCCACGACGGCTCCGTGGTGAGGATCGTGTCCGACAGGGACGCAGGCCGGGAGGTGTTCGGCTGCGTGACGCGTCATGCGGCTACCCGCAGAGTGGTTTTTGCGATCCGGGACGCGCTGGGAAATGCGGCCGGGGAGCGCGAGGTTTCCCTGGATATCCGGTTATTTGAGGAAACCACCTATGACAGACTTTTCGGGGCGTATCCGGCGTTCCTCCCGTATCAGGGGGATTTTGACTCGATTGGGGAGGATGAGATCCGCCTGTTTGTGTACCGGGAGAGGGACTGGGACTTCTGCGTGCTTCCGGCGGCGAGGAAGGGCGGGACATTAAGCGTCGGAGAGGTGTCCCGTTTCCTGTTTGACAATGAGAGTCCCGATTATTTCGGCGGGTGGCTGTGAGGTGTCCGCAGAGCTTGCCGGCCAGCGTAAAGTGCGCCAGCGGACGAACCCGGCAGGAGGGACCGCTGGCCTGGGAGGTTTGACATGGAGCTGAAACAGGTGTTTCCCATATTTGAAGAGGGGCGTATCCTCAAGCGGGATGCGCTTGATCTGCTCCGCGATTATGCCCCGGAATTCGCTTCCCTTCTGTTTGAGGAGCACGGGAGCGGGGTGATGGCCGGATTTCGCATACGGGAGCAGGGCGGAACGGTTTTTGTGGGCCCCGGCATCTTAAAGGACAGAGATTCCTTTTTCTGTATGCGCCGGGAGGCCGCGGTTTCGTTTGATCAGTACGGCCGTGCGGTGCGGATCGTGCTGAGAAGGATTGGAGAGCATATGTCTGCAGATTTCAGGGAGGAGCGCTATGAGCTGTCTCTGGAGCCCGTGAGGGAATCCGGGGAGGGGGAGTATGAGCTGGGACGCTTTTTGCTGGAGTCTGGGGCAAGGCTCAGGGCCGGGGAGGATTACAGGGATTTTCACGATTTGGTCACGGAATTCAATACGCTGAATCCGGTGCATATCCGCTATGCCTGCAGGGGCGGGCATACGCTTTCACCGCTTGTGATGCGTATGTACGGGAAAGGCGTGCTGCGCGCGCCCTCGGCAGAGATGGCGGACATTGCCTTTGGACTGGCCTGTTTAAACGGGGGGCATGTGTCCGGCGAGGCGATCCGGGAGTACCTGTCGGCAAAGGGAGAGACGGCGGGGCGCGGCGGCGGGAACCGGGAGCTGTATGAGGGGCTGGCGGGGATTTATGCAAGGCTTGTGTCCGGCGGCGGGGCGCGCCGCAGGCCAAAGCAGACAGGCGGGAAGACGCTGATTGAGTAAAGCGGGCGTGAGCAGAGCGCCGTATGCTGTGCAAAGCGGTCAGATAGGTAAGGAGGAGTTTGGTATGGGACAGTCGTATGTGGTGAATGGGGCCACGCTGAAGTGTATGCTGGGGGCGGCGCCTTCGACGCTGACGGTGCTGCCGGTAAACCGGGTGGAGATTAACGGGAAGGCAAAAGCAAATATCGGGGATTGTAAGCCGATGGTGAATATCAAGCCCTTTGGGACGTGCGCGAAGATGGCCCCGCCTGTGCCGTGTACGCCTATGGTGGCCGGGGTGTGGCTGAAAGGGAAGACGAATGTGACCGTGGGGGGCCTGCCGGCGCTGATGAGTGATTCGATGGCGATCTGCTCCTGCGGGGGCGGGATTATTAAGATACAGAAGGACGGACAGTAACAGCAGAATGGGCGCGGTGAAATTAAGCGGACATTTGTAAGGCCGGGAGGGTGGATCGTGGAGTACGGAGATGAGGATTTTATTGCCTGGATGGCGGTTTTGATTGAGAGCGAAGAGGAAGAGGACGAGGGAGAGGAGGAGGAAGATGATAATTGACGTGACCAGGCTGAGCGTCAGCCCTTTTGCTGTGGAAGGAATTGTGGAGATGAAGGTGGAGCAGTCCCTGAACCAGCATGCGTCCATGTATTTGAAAGGCATCATTCCCAAAGGGGCCGGGGACTCGGTTGTGACAGACACGGATGATTCGACGGAGATTACGGTTTCCGGATCCGGGGAGGTGATTTTTAAGGGGCTTGTGCAGGATATCAGGGCTTCCTTTGAGGGGCAGGTGTATTATCTGGAGGTGTGGGCCGTTTCCTTCAGCATTAAGGCTGACACGGAGGTGGTTTCGCGCTCGTTCCAGGATGCGGGCATGAATTACCAGCAGATTGCGGACAGCCTGGCGGCCGAGGGCGGCCTTTCGGCGGGTATGGAGACAGAGGCCCTGTCCGTGCGCAATCTTCTTCTCCAGTATCAGGAGACGAACTGGGAGTTTTTGAGGCGGATTGCCTCGCACAACAGCAGCGTGCTCCTGCCGTCCGTGACGGAGCCGGCCTTTTATTTCGGCATTCCGAAGGGAAACCAGAAGGGAAGCCTCCTGTCCTACCGTTTTTCCGTGGGGAAGAATCTGAGGCGCTACCGCAGGCATTCCGGGGCGGGGGTGGACGTGGCTCCGGCGGATTCGGTTGAATACATGGTGACAGCCGACGATTCCGTGCTGTCCATCGGCGATACGGTGGATTACGGGGACAATACGCTGTTTGTGCGGGAGGCGCGGCTTCATCTGGCGGACGCGGTGCTGACCTGTCAGTATGTGCTGTGCCCGGAGAACGGCTTAAAGGTCCCGTCTGCCTGGAACCGGCATATTACGGGGCTTACGCTGCCGGGGCGCGTGCTGGAGGTAAAGGATGACACCGTAAAGGTCCTGCTGTGTGTGGATGAGAGCCAGGACACGGCGGCGGCGTATGCATTTCCCTATATTACCCCTTACAGCGCGGAAAACCACACGGGCGTTTACCTGATGCCGGAGCCGGACGATGTGGTCTGCATCCAGTTCCCGACGGAGGATGAGAGCATGGCTGTGGCCCTGTCCTCATGGCGTCAGGCGGGAAGCGACCGGACGGTGAATCCGGATGTGAAGTATTTAAGGACACCCCATGACAAGGAGATCCGGATCAGCGAGACGGAGATCCTGATTACGGCCAAGACGGGCGGGCTTTATGTAAGGCTTGACGAGAACAACGGGATCGAGGTGTTTTCCCAGCACGGGATCATGGTGAATACGCTGTCCGGCATTGACGTGACGGCGGCAGGGCATATCTCGCTGTCAGCCGGGGGAAGCATGATCTTGAATTCCGGGCTGGGCGTGAGTATTAATTCCGGCCTGGGGATCGGGGCCAGGGCCGGCAAGGAGATCCATATGACGGCCGGGACGGACGCGGTTCTAAAGAGCGGCAAGGAGATGACGTTTACCGCCATGGAGAAGATGGGCATGGAGACGAAAAAGGAGCTGGTGGTCAATTCGGATAAGGATATGACCATTGCCAGCGAGAAGAAGATCTCCCTCGCGGCCAAGGGGGATATGGCCCAGAGCTCGGATAAGAAGATGAATATCAGCGCCAAATCGCAGGTGGGGATTTCGTGTAAGGCGAGTTCGATCAAGCTGAACGGGGCGATGGATCTGAAGGCGTCGAAGATTAAGGAGAATTAAGGCTGTGATTTAGGCTTTCAGAACCGTTATGGTTTAAATGGAGTTGGAGGTGGATTGTATGGGGCAGA
This sequence comes from Otoolea muris, assembly GCF_943193115.1. NCBI lineage: Bacteria > Bacillati > Bacillota > Clostridia > Lachnospirales > Lachnospiraceae > Otoolea > Otoolea muris. The sequence continues at coordinate 42,972 of NZ_CALPCY010000001.1, read as the reverse complement.
AAGCAGTAAAGGGAGCAAAACCCGCAAAAAAGCCGCCTGTAAAGCCGTCTGGAAATAAACCGAACGGGGGATGCGGTTGTGAGACGTTTGAACAATGCATGATGCGGCAGCCCTATGGGGTGGATGTGTGGAGCGGACCGAAGAAGAGTCAGGCTATGGGGTGTATCGCATACAGCGAGAAGAAATGTGTCATAGACAACAGCAAGATCAAACCTAAGGTGGAGAAGGCTTTGAAGAGAAGAAGGCTTCCGTTTTATGCTGAACTCAGCGACCTTATTGATACGCAGGAGAAGAGCAAAGTGATGGTGTTTCCAGCTATCAATGAGGGGTATATTCAAAGAAACATGGGTAGTCTTGCTAAAAATATTCATAACACCGCTGATTTTACAAATTTCCAGAAGTCCATGATTCTGCGCGCAAACCTGGTAAGGAACGGGATGGTTATGAAGGAGGATCCGGACGAGGATATTGAGGAAGAGGTTTCTGTTAAGTTAAAGGAACTATTGCCGTACTGCGGTGAATATACGCCTGATATGTGGTCGGTTGACCATATACGTACCCGCTCAAAAGGGGGGTGTAACCGTTTCTGCAATGCGATGGTCATAACCTTTTATGATAATCAGATAAAAAGTGACAAAGGGCCGGGATGTCCCTGTATTTGTCCCCTTAAGGAAGACGAGACGCCGGGAGACGGCCAGAAGGTGCTTAATCATGAGAAGTGGAATAAAAAAAGATATGAACTTTATGAGTGTACGGAGTATTTTCTGGCCAGGGAAAACAATGTGAAAGGGTTGCCGGATAAGCCCAGCGGCATATGCGATCCTGCGCGTGACTGCAAACTGGATAATCCGTGCGAATGGCCGCCCCCCAAAAAAGCGGCGGAAGCATGACAGCCTGCGTATACGCCGGAAGAATATGTGGTCGGTTAGGCGTTAGAACGGGCATGGATAGGAATAGAGGGGGACAGAAAAGGCGATGGATGAACAGTTTCAGAAGGAGTATTTTGAGATAAAAAACGAGGTGCTTTTCGCGGCGAATAACTGGTATTTTTCTCATGCGGACGAGATGGCGGCTTCCTTTAGGGAGGCGCTTGTGAAGTCATGCGCGCGCGTGGTGCAAATGCAGGAAAAGGGTTTCCCGGCGATGGAGTATATGGAGATCACGATGCTGCGCACGAGGCTTATAAAGGGCGATTACCGTCTTCCCGTTATGGTTTATGGGACGGACTGGTATGCTGATCTTAAGCAGGCCCAAGCCGGGGAGGCAGACGGGAGCGGGCTCTTTTCGTTTTATGAATCTCTGATTCAGCAGACGGAGGGGCTTATTAAGAAATACCGCTCAAAGCTTCCGGAGCGCATGGGGGAGATCTGTATGTGTACAGCGGCAGATCTGTTCTGGAATTACGCCTACATGGCCGGGAGGAGAGCAGTCATGGGGTTTGAGCCGGCGGGAGCGGCTATCACGGATGAATTTCAGGTGCGGGTCTGTGAATATATGGGGTATGGGATTATATGCCGTCGCTATATGCCCAGAATGAAGCCCGGGGAGCTGAAAGAATGGTTCGGGAGAGGCCCGGGGGAGGATTACCAGTACCGGGATTACAGGGGATATGACTGCTCAGGCTGGGATTTTTCAGGGTTTGATCTGGCTGGATGCGATTTTTCCGGCTGTGTGCTGGACGGGTGCTGCTTCGAGAATGCTTCATTGTCCGGCGCATGGCTGTGCAATAGCTCGGCTAAAAACGCATCCTTTCAGAATGCCTGGCTGACAGGAGCGAAATTTGACGGATCGGACCTTGAAGGGGCTGTCTTTACAATGGCATACAGTATGTGCAGGGCGAATGAGGACGTCTGGCGTAAACCGGACTATCACCGGGCGAGCTTTGCAGGATGTAAATTGAAAAATGCGGATTTTACATTCACGAGGATTGAGGCGGCTGATTTTTCTGGGGCGGATTTGGAGGGCTGTCAGTTTAACGACGCGCATAGAACCTATTACGAGGTGGATGATGAGCAGAGGGAGAGGGCCGTATGGAATACTTTTTAATGAAGCCGTATCAGGGAGGACAGGCGATCCGGCAAGTGAACCATGATAAGGAAGTCATGGTCTTTCGAGTTACGAAAAAAGGGGACGCGCCGGATTTTACGATGCGGCCCCGCCCGCTAATCAGCAACCGTTTTAAGGAACTTTTGGAACAGTACCTGCCGGACATGGAATTTATCCCATGCGTGGAAGAGGAGACGGGAGAACCCCGGTTTTGGATGTTCCATCCAAAGGAGCAGCCGCCGGAGGAGGCGCAGTTTTCGCCGGACGGATCGGTCTGCGCGGTGCGGCCGATGGGACTGACGCCCATTTTCATGGTTCCCAATTATAAAAAGGTATCGTATGTGGTGAATCTGCCTCTGGCGGAAAGTCTTCTGAGGCGCGGTTATGTAAATATGGAGCTTGAGAGGATAGAGACAGTAGAGGCAGAGGCGGATGCCGGTTGAAAACAAGACCGCAGGTGTGAAAGGAAAGGAAAAATAATATTAAATTTCCGCCGGGAGAACGGGTTCCTTACGGCGGTTGGCTTCCAGATATAATGTGGACGGTTGATTATTATGATCGCATAGATTATTATCTGGCTAAAGGAACGGTCAAGCTGCCTGCTGAGCTCTGCGGCACTTGTGATGATAAACTTAATTGTAATCAAAAAGGAGGAGCCAATGAGCGATTTTGAAGACAGGCCCATAAGCCGGTTTTCCATCAATGGGCCGGCGCTGTGGGAGGGATGTATCCTGGCATCGTGCGTGAATGCGGTGATGCTTCCGGAGTATCCGTTTATCCTGACAGAGCATGAGTGGTCCGGCGGTATCTATGTGACGCGCGGCAGCGGCGGAGCGCAGGGAGCGCTTGTGTTTGACGAAAACCATAACCTGATTTTGGGAATGTTCCGCGATTTTGGCAGCGAGCGGAGCGAGCTGGTTGTCTCCGACGAGTACGCGGCGTTCCATTACGCGGGCGCGCCGGAGGAAACGCGGGAGATGGCTGAGGCCCTGTCCATACTGTTTGAGGCAGGCGACAGGGATCTGCCCTATGTGACCGCCGGATTCTGGGGAGAGGACGGCGCGGTTTTTTCCCATGACTCCCAGGAGGAATGGCTCCTGCACGGAGGCGATATCCTCACGTCCCAGATGATGCCTTTTGAGGAGGCCATGGAGTATTACCGGATCCAGGGTTCCATGGACAGCCGCAGAATGGAAATTGCAGAGCGCATCTGGCGGGAGCGGATCAAAAGCCGGGAAGGAGAGACAGCCGTGACAAAAGAGGAAGCTGAGATATTGGCCAGCACAGGCCCCTATAATATGGACGTGTGCGAAGAGGTGTTCGGGCAGTTTGGAGTAGTGTTTGAGTAATACAGTCTGGGGCAGTTTCTATATCTATGTGGAACCAGCAGAAAGCGCTGGCGCCTGGCAGGGTCTTTCAAGACCCTGAGCGCAGGTTCATGGGATATGGAAGCTGCCCCCGGCTTTTTTTGATGATATATGGAAATATTGATGATATATGGAAATTTTGATGATGTACGGAAATTTATACAAAAGATGGATCAATTCATTGACGCCTCATCTCTTCGATGTTACAATTGAACCAGTAAAATATAAATGCGGATCGCCGTGATGCTATCCGATGACCATGCTGCTGTCCGCTGTTTTGGGATGCATCTGCACGCCTTGCTTTGCGGTGTATCTGGCCAAAATTCACGTAACGCAGCTCTCTGCGCCGCGTTCATTTGGCGCAGGTTTCCCACAAAGCGGAACGCACATCCGGCAGGACGCATGTTAGACGCGCTCGAAAGCCTGAGGGGAAAGGGGGATGAACGATTAATAAAAAGAGAACATTTTCCGCATAAGCTGCCGGAACGGAGAGCAGACGTTGGGGGAGGTAATTGCATTATTTCAGACAGTCAAAAGACAAAACACAAACATACACCGGGGAAGGAAAATAATACAATGAAAAAAATGTTTACCAGGCGTTTGTTCATTTATATGCTGACAGCGCTCATTATCACCATCAGCACGATTTTTGTACTGCAGACCGTGAGCAGCCAGGAAGAGAATATGGCTTCCAGCCGGGATAAGCTGGACATGGTAAAAGCAAAGATTGTGAGCAATGAAACGAATATTGCAAGCCTTACTGAAAATCTGGGCGAAAATAATCTGGCGAAGACGAGGGCCTTTGCAGATATGCTTGCCATCGATCCGTCGATCAATGGCGATGCTGAAAAACTGAATGAGATTAAGGACAGGCTGATGGTGAATGAACTGCATATTATTGATGAGAATGGGATCATCACCGGCAGTACAATCGATGCCTATATTGGATTTGATATGAAAAGCGGCGAACAGTCCAATGCCTTTATGGTGATTGTCGATGATCCTTCGATCGAGATTGTGCAGGAGCCCCAGGTCAATGTGGCGGAGGGGGTTGTCATGCAGTATATCGGCGTGGCGAGAAAGGATGCAGGGGGGCTTATACAGGCAGGCGTGCGCCCCGAGGTTCTGGAGGCTATGCTGGCCGGGACAGAGATACATGAGGTTTTAAAGGATATCGATTTCGGCGCAGATGGCTACGTCTATGCCATCGAAGCGCAAAGCGGGGTGATCGCAGCGCACAGGAACGAAGGGCTGATCGGAACGCCGGCCACAGAAGCCGGATTTCCCGCCGGGTTTACAGGAAACGGGAAGGCGGTGATCGATGGGGTCAGGGGCTATTATGTGGCAGAGGCATATGGAGACTGGATCATCGGAACCTTTATGCCGTCTGACGAATACTACCATGCGCGCAAGGAGCAGACGCTGGTCGTGTCGCTCAGCATGCTGGTTATTTTCGGCGTGCTTCTGCTCATGATCAATCTCATGGTGGACCGAAAGATCGTCCGGGGAATCAACCGCATCAAAAGCTCCATGAAGGAGATCGCAGACGGGAATTTTGATATGACTGTTCATGAACGGGGAAATGCAGAATTCATGCAGCTCTCGGACAGCATCAATAAAATGGTGGGGAGTATCCGCCAGAACATGCAGGAGAACGGGCGGCTTCTGGAACAGCAGGAAAAGGATGTGGAGCATAACCGCGCCATGATCCGGAATGTGAAGAACGCATGCCTTGATCTGAATCAGGTATCAGGTAAGAACCAGAAAAATGCGGACAGCATTTATTATGGGACGGGCGAACAGGAGAAAGCGGTCGGGGATTTAAAGCAGATCATGGAACAGCTCACACAGGAGCTGAACGACAGCGTGAACACATCAAACGGGGTGATGGCAGCCACCCGGGAGACGACGGAAAAGATGGAGGAAACCAGGTCCCAGATCCGATTATTGAAAGAAGCGATGCAGAGAACGAGCGATATGTCAAGGGCGATTGAAAAAATTATTGATGAGATCAACTCTATCGCACAGCAGACGAAACTGCTTTCCGTGAATGCTTCCATTGAGGCGGCCAGGGCCGGCGAGATGGGAAAAGGCTTTACGGTCGTGGCGGCCCAGGTAGGGGAGCTTGCCGCCAGAAGCTCGCAGGCTGCAAAGGAAACGAATGAACTGATCACAAATTCGATCAGGGCCGCAGAAGAGGGAAAGCTCATTACGGATCAGACGGCCGAGGCGTTTGGCATTGTTTCTGAAAATGTCGGAAAGGCGAACCAAAATGTGGAACAGATCGCGGATATGGTCAGCCGCAATGTGGATATTGTGGCCAGCGCAGTGGGACAGATTGAGCGGATTTCCGGCGTTGTGGAAGAAAATGTGCGGATTTCGCAGGATACACAAAAGGCGTCGTCCCATATGGCGGATATTGCGGGCAAATTGATGGACATTATCCAGTAATGGTCTGTGCACAGCAGCGGGCTCTGCCCTGCGCAGTGCGGAGCATAATAGAAGCGCAGCAGGCGGGCGGAAAGCCGCCCCGTCTGAACAGCGCCGCAGAAGGGGGGATCGGTTTTCGGATTCCCGGCTTTTCTATTGACTTGCCGCCAAAAAGCTAGTATAATCCACACGGATTGATTGTCCGTGACAGAACCGAAAAACAACCGAAAAAGGAGAGAAAACGATGGCAAAGGTAGGAATTGTAATGGGAAGCGACTCAGATATGCCGGTGATGGCTCAGGCCGCGGATTTTCTGGAGAAGATGGGGATTGAGTTTGAGATGAGAGTCATCTCGGCGCACCGGGAGCCGGATATTTTCTTTGAATATGCAAAGAGCGCAGAGGCTAAGGGCTTTCAGGTGATCATAGCCGGGGCCGGAAAGGCCGCCCATCTCCCGGGCATGTGTGCGGCGCTGTTCCCGATGCCGGTGATCGGGGTTCCGATGAAAACCTCGGATTTAGGCGGGGTGGATTCCCTTTATTCGATTGTGCAGATGCCGTCAGGCATTCCGGTGGCGACCGTGGCTATCAACGGAGGAAAGAACGCCGGCATCCTGGCCGCGAAGATCCTGGCCGTCTCGGATGCGGAGATTCTGGCAAAGCTGAAGGCCTATTCGGAAGAGATGAAGAATGAGGTGGCGGGCAAGGACGAGACGCTTGCGCGGATCGGATATAAAGAATATACGGCACAGATGAAATAAGCAGGGTACAGAAAACGGACTGTAACGGTTGCGGACTGTACATATTTGGAGGACAGGGATGGATTACAGGAATGCTGGAGTAGATATTGAAGCCGGATACCGCTCTGTAGAGCTGATGAAGGAGCATGTGAAGAAAACGATGCGTCCGGAGGTGATGGGCGGACTGGGCGGCTTTTCAGGGGCGTTCAGCGCGGCGGCGCTTAAGGGCATGGAGGAGCCGGTTCTTCTGTCCGGGACGGACGGAGTGGGAACAAAGCTCAAGCTCGCCTTTCTGATGGATAAGCACGACACAGTGGGGATTGACTGCGTGGCCATGTGTGTGAACGATGTGGCGTGCGCGGGCGGAGAGCCCTTATTTTTCCTGGACTATATTGCATGCGGAAAAAATGTGCCGGAGAAGATAGCCGCGATTGTGAGCGGCGTGGCAGAGGGCTGCAGGCAGGCAGGGGCGGCCCTGATCGGCGGCGAGACGGCGGAGATGCCGGGCTTTTACCCGGAGGACGAGTACGATCTGGCGGGCTTTGCCGTGGGAGCGGCGGACAAAAAGGATCTGATCAGCGGGGACGCCTTAACCCCGGGCGATACGCTGATCGGCATGGCGTCCTCCGGCGTACACAGCAACGGTTTTTCGCTGGTGCGCAAGGTGTTTGAAACGGAGATGACAAGGGAGGGCCTGCATACCTGGTATGACGCGCTGGGCGGGACGCTGGGCGAGGCGCTGCTTGTCCCGACCAAGATATATGTAAAGGCCCTGAGAGCCGTGAAGGAGGCCGGCGTGACGGTCAAGGCGTGCAGCCATATCACAGGCGGCGGTTTTTATGAGAATGTACCGCGCATGCTGCGGGACGGCACGCATGCCGTGATTAAAAAGAGCAGCTATGAGATTCCGGCCATTTTCCGGCTTCTGGCCGAAAAAGGCGGGATCGAGGAGCAGATGATGTACAATACATTTAACATGGGAATCGGCATGGTGACAGCCGTTGCGCCGCAGGACGCGGATAAGGCGATGGAGGCCATGCGCGCGGCCGGCGAGGTTCCGTACATCATCGGTTATGTGGAGGCAGGAGAAAAGGGAGTGACCCTATGCTGAGAGTGGCAGTGATGGCGTCCGGAGGCGGTACGAACCTCCAGGCGATCCTGGACGCGATCCGGGACGGGGCCATAACGAACGCGCAGGTGACGGCTGTGATCTGCAATAATGCAGGCGCGTACGCCGTGGAGCGGGCCAGGCGGCACGGTATCCCGGCCTTTATCGTGAGCCCGGCGGCGTATGAGAGCCGGGAGGCGTTTAACGAGGCGCTCTTGCAGACCGTGGACGCATGCCGGCCGGATCTGGTCGTGCTGGCCGGATTCCTGGTAAAGATTCCGGCGCCAATGATCGAAACATACAGAAACCGGATCATTAACATCCATCCGTCCCTGATCCCGTCCTTCTGCGGCGTGGGTTATTACGGGTTAAAGGTTCACGAGGCGGCCCTGGCGCGGGGCGTCAAGCTGACGGGCGCTACGGTCCACTATGTGGACGAAGGGACGGACACCGGTCCGATTTTACTGCAGAAGGCCGTGGAGGTGCGGCAGGACGACACGCCGGAAAGCCTTCAGAGGCGCGTGATGGAGGAAGCTGAATGGGTGATTCTCCCGGAGGCGATCGACCGGATTGCCAATGGCCGGATATAAACACACAGAGGAGCATAGCATGAAGGTATTGATAGTAGGAAGCGGCGGCCGCGAGCACGCCATTGCCTGGAAGGTTTCAAAGAGCCCGAAGGCGGATAAGATATACTGCGCGCCGGGCAACGCCGGGATCGCGGAGTTTGCAGAGTGTGTGGAGATCGGCGCCATGGAATTTGACCGGCTGGCCGATTTTGCAGAGGAAAAGAAGATCGACTTAACAGTGATCGGCATGGACGACCCGCTGGTGGGCGGCGTGGTGGATGTATTTGAGTCAAGGGGCCTGCGCGTGTTCGGCCCGCGCAAATGTGCGGCCGTTCTCGAAGGCTCCAAGGCATTTTCCAAGGATTTGATGAAAAAATACCATATTCCAACCGCGGCGTATGAGGTCTTTGACGACGCCGGGGAGGCGCTTCAATATTTGAAGACAGCCCCTATGCCGACGGTGCTCAAGGCCGACGGCCTGGCGCTGGGAAAGGGCGTCCTCATCTGCCAGAACCGGGAGGAGGCCGAGGCCGGCGTGCGGGAGATCATGACAGATAAGAAATTCGGGGCGGCCGGCAATAAGATAGTGATTGAGGAATTCATGACCGGCCGCGAGGTATCGGTTCTGTCCTTTGTGGACGGGGAGACGATCCGGATCATGACCTCCTCTCAGGATCACAAGCGCGCCATGGACGGCGATCAGGGGCTGAACACAGGGGGGATGGGGACCTTTTCACCGAGCCCCTTTTACACGGACGAGGTGGACGCGTTCTGCAGGGAGCACATCTACCAGGCCACGGTTGACGCCATGAGGGCCGAGGGACGCGCCTTTAAGGGGATCATTTTCTTTGGCCTGATGCTGACCGAGCAGGGCCCGAAGGTGCTGGAATACAACGCCCGCTTCGGTGACCCGGAAACCCAGGTCGTGCTTCCGAGGATGAAAAACGACATTGTGGAGGTGTTTGAAGCCTGTGTGGACGGCACGCTCGACAAGATTGAACTGGCGTTTGAGGACAACGCGGCGGTCTGCGTGGTCCTGGCCTCGGACGGATATCCGGTGAAGTATGAAAAAGGCTTTGCGATCCGCGGCCTGGAGGCATTTCAGGGCAAAGAGGGCCGGTACGCGTTCCACGCGGGAACCAAATTTGGCGCGCATGGGGATATTGTGACAAACGGCGGCCGTGTTCTGGGGATAACGGCCCTTGGCAGCGATCTGAAAGAGGCCAGGGCCAATGCCTATGAGGCGGCGGAATGGGTCGATTTTGAAAATAAATACATGCGCCACGATATCGGGAAAGCGATTGATGAGGCATACATTAATTAAATTTGGGCGCATCTGGCGGAACATACAGCGGTGCAAAAGAGGTATATGCGACTGGCATTTACCATGATATTTGCAGGATTATAAAAGTTGTTTGCGGTAAGGAGAACCATCTGCCGGCCACATTGCAGAATGGGGGCGTCGCCCCCATTGAGCGGCCTGTTCCCGGCACAGTGTGGTTCTCCCTGCTTCATCCCATCCGCTTATGGCTTATCAGGGCATTTCTTTTTTATCCACAAAGTTCTTCAGGAGAACGGCTGACAATGCCGATAGGATCCTTGCGAAAATCGTACTCCACAGGACGGGAACAATGCAAATTCATACGCCATTTTCCTTGTGCTTTTCAGCCTGTCAAACGGTTTCTCTCCGTAATGCCGGCTGAGTAGCGGCTGGCATCCGTCGCCTACTCCCTGCAGTATCAGATATATTATGCAGATAACATAAGCGATGCAGGCATAGGTAGCGATCGCAGGCTCTCCTCCATAGGATACAGAAAAACGATTTATAATAATCGGTGCGAAATTTGCACAAAAATTGTGCGAATTTTGAGCGGGGATGATTGCATTGGGTAAAAGAACTGTTGCTGGCGTTTTTTCAGCGTCACAGCATGGGAATAATTGAGAGGTTCGGGAAGGAGATGTGTATATGGGATGTCTGGGAAATCTGATTTGGTTTATCTGCGGCGGCGCGCTCAGCGGTTTGAGTTGGTGCCTGGCAGGATGCCTTTGGTGTATTACGGTTGTGGGGATCCCGGTGGGAATACAGTGCTTTAAGTTTGCTTCGCTTAGTTTTTTCCCTTTTGGGAAAGAGGTGGTATACAGCGGCGGGACGGGATCGTTTCTTGTGAATATGATCTGGCTGCTGGTGTCGGGGCTGCCGCTGGCGCTGGAACATTTGGTAATCGGGATTGCTCTCTGTGTAACGGTTGTGGGGATCCCGTTTGGCTTACAGCAGTTGAAACTGGCAAAGCTGGCCCTGATGCCGTTTGGGGCGGAGATTATTTTCAGGGGCTCCGTATTTTAAAGAAGGGGATGTTTTTGAAAGGGAATCACAGGGATTTATCAGCCTGATATGGCGGCGCAGGCCGGGAACAGCAGGCTGACAGGGGAGGTTCCGGTAACGTATCTGGAGAAGCTTGTGAAAATCGGGCAGGGACAGCTCTTTCCTGCCCGAATTCAGTGCAATAAGTTCGACAGACGGAACGGTTGCAATGCAGCTATTTTAAAACCCGGAAAGTCTTGATGATATCATCGCGGATATGGTATGCATTGTAGCTGATTTCACTCTCTTTGCAGGCTTCAAAGCAGATAAGCCACTTTTTTGAGCCGGCGGGCGCAACCGGAATGTAGACGGAGATGTCTAAAAAGTCGCCGGCGCCTTCACACAGGAGGTAGTTGTGATGTTCTGTCTGGAATGCTTTTGTGGTCCATGTGAGGATGCTTGTATCCATCTTCAGGCGGTCATTCAGTTTCCCGCTGTCCACAAAAGCCTGTATGGCTTCCGGGGAGCTTAAATCTTCTGAATCCGCGACAGGCATAACCATGATGCTCCCGTAATCTCTGGCAGGGTCAGGTGCTGCGTCGGAGCGCTCGTCACGGATGCTGACCTGGCCAAAGGAGGTCCAGATGATAATCGAAGCCACGGCTTCCCCATCCTTTCGCAGGAAATAAACGAGAATGCCGTCATCGTTTGTCTGGTTATCAAACTGATATCCTGAGCTGCTGCGGATATTCAGAACCTGCTTCAGATACGGATCAAGGCCGCCGTTTCGCACGTACCGGTCAACCTGCTTCCCGGAGCCGGACAGAGAGGCATCCACAAAGGTTTCAAAGTTGTGGATAGTTTTTTGCACTTCGGAATCATCGTAGAAGACGATGGGACAGATTTCGCTGGAGCCGAAATACCAGGTTCCGGGGTATTCGATGTAGAACAGGTCGTTGTTCAGGCAGTGATATGGGACGCCGTCCGGCCCGGTTCTGCCCTCTGAGAAGCCAATCGCGCAATACTCAAAGCAAACAGGAGGATCCGAATCCTCTGTTACATCTGCGTGAACAGGTAAAACGCCAAGGGCTGCAGACAGAAGGCCGCATGCGATCATGGCTGAGAATGCTCTTCTCCAGGACGTTTTCATAGTAAAATCCCCCTTTATTGTGTTTATAGACGTTTAAATAATCAATTATAACAAATATATCAGAAAAAATGTGGGATTACAAGCTGTTTTGCGGATGAATTGATTGGCTTGGAATCTGTCATCTTTTATAATGATATTATGAATTTTTTTGCATGTGTAAGATATAAATGGAATCGCTGTGAAAGGGGAATGTAAACATGGGAAGATATTTGAACAGCATTTCTCAACCCGATTCTTTACAATATAATAACCGGGTGCTATAATATAAAAACATGTTTCAGGATAACTGGTTCGAGGACCTCCCAGTATAAAAAAACAGGCGCATGAAACAGGTATCACAGTCTGTACATCTGAGCTGTTATGGATATGCATGGCTGCAGGGCCGCACTGCATTTTTTTGCACGCGGCGGGTCCTGCTGTCCCGGCGTATGCCGGGGAATGCTGTTCTTGCCGTGTGGGGGAGGTTCCGGCGCAAAACAGAATGAGGAGAGAGGATGTATGGAACAGAAGATCAAACGAAAGGTTGTTATTGACTGTGATCCGGGGATTGATGACAGCCTGGCCCTGATGCTTGCGGTTTCCTCGGAGGAGCTGGACATACGGGGGATCACGATTGTCTGCGGCAACGGGCCGGTGGATATGGGCTTTGGGAATGCGAAAAAGATTTTAAATCAGATGGGCCGCCTCGACATCCCGGTCTTTTTGGGGGAGGAGAGGCCGCTAAAACGCGCGTATCAGGATGCGCTCGATACACACGGGGCGGATGCGCTGGGGGAGAGCTTTCTTCCGGAGGTTCCCGGCTATGAGAACGCGCAGTCCGCAGTAGACTTCCTGATTGCCGGGGCGAGGGAGGGCGGTTTATCCATCATCGCCTTAGGGCCGCTTACGAATCTTGCGAGGATGCTTGAGCGGGATAGGGAGGCGTTCTCCATGCTGGAGGAGATTGTGTCCATGGGCGGGAGTTTCCGGAGCCACGGGAACTGTTCGCCGGTGGCGGAATACAATTACTGGGTGGATCCGGATGCGGCGGCGGCCGTTTACGCGGCGGCGGGGGAGCTCGGAAAGGAGATTGCCATGGTGGGCCTTGATGTGACGCGCCGCATTGTCCTGACTCCGAATGTCCTCTCATATATGGAGCGGATGAATCCCGAAATAGGTGGATTTATCGGGAGAATCACGAAATTTTATATGGATTTCCACTGGGAGCAGGAAAAGCTGATTGGATGCGTGATCAATGATCCGCTGGCTGTGGCGTATTTCCTGGACAGAAGCCTGTGCGGCGGTATCCGGGCCTACACACAGGTGGAGACGGGCGGTCTGTCGGCAGGGCAGACGATTGTGGACGCCGCGGGCTTTTACAGGCGGGAGCCGAATGCGCTCATCCTTACAGAAACGAATCCGCCCCGGTTTTTCAAGCTGTTTTTAAGCAGGGTTTTGAAGATTGGGGAGAGGGAGCTGGAGTGGCTTGATTTTTTGCCTGCGGTCAGCCGCGGGTTCGGGATACCGCAGATGGGAGGTGAGTTCGGGCAATGAGACAGACAGAGGAACATGGACGCGGGCCGCGGACGCCGCAGCCGCTTATCCGGGAGGCCGGGCAGGGAGAAAAACCGCGTATAACCGCATTTCAGATATGCCTTTTGGGCATGGCGGTCTGCATCAACATGGCAGGCGGGCAGATTGCCCTGTTTCTGCGCCTTCCGATTTATTTAGACAGTATCGGAACCATACTGACCGGGGCGCTGATGGGGCCCTGGTTCGGCATGCTCCCGAACCTGCTCAGCGGCCTGATTCTGGGGATGACGACAGACATTTATTCTCTGTACTTTGCCCCGGTGGGAATGGCAGTGGGACTGATGTCCGGTCTGGCGTTTAAAGGAAAGGATGTGAAATGGACCGGCCTTTTATGGCCGGCGGCGGTGATAACCGTTCCGGGGACGCTTTTAAGCTCCGCTATCTGCGCCGGGCTGTTCGGGGGGATTACCTCCTCCGGCTCCACTATCCTGGTCCAGCTTCTCGCCAAAACGCCGCTGGGGCTGACGGGCAGCGTCTTTGCAGTTCAGATTGCGACGGATTATCTGGATCGCGTAATCAGCCTGTTTGCAGTGGTCTGCATCCTGCGCGCCATTCCGTCTGAGATGAAGCGTTCGTGGAAAGGAGGGCGCCGCCATGGGAGTGCCGGAGGAGCGGTATAGCCGCATCACCAATAAAAACAGGAGGGAGATCTGTCTTCTGCGCTCCTTCCCCTGTGCCTGGGGAAAATGCGCCTTCTGCGATTATACGGATGATAACGGAACGGACGAGGCGTCTATGATCCGCCTGAACCGGGAGACGCTTTCCAGAGTGACAGGGGAGTTCGGGGCATTGGAAATCATCAATTCCGGGAGCTGTTTTGAGCTTCCGGAGCAGACGCTTCTCGATATAGAAGAAACGGTCAGGAAGAATACAGTGAGTAAGGTGTTTTTCGAGGCGCACTGGATGTACCGGAACCGGCTGGGGGAGATGAGAAAACGCATCCCGGCGCAGGCGCTGTTTAAGATCGGGGTGGAGACGTTTGACAGGGAGTTTCGCGAGAAGGTTCTCTGCAAGCACGCTGATTTTTCCGGGCCGCAGGAGGTGGCGGCCTGGTTTGACTCCCCGTGCCTGATGGTGGGGATACGGGGGCAGACGAGAGACATGATCGCATATGATATAGACTGCCTGAAGCGGTATTTTAAGCTGGGCACTGTAAATGTATACAATAATAATACCACGCCCATCCGGCGGGACGAAGAGCTGACGGCCTGGTTTATGGAGGAATACCGCTGGCTCTTAGACGATCCGGCGGTGGAAGTCCTGTACGAGATCACGGACTTTGGGGTGGGCTGACGTCGCTGCCGCCTGCTCCCGCCGTTTAAGGCGCGTGATGCAGCTCCTGTAAAAGCTGCACGTCCTCCTCTGAGTAAAAGACAAGCACGCACGACGGCCCCTCTGCGGTGAAAATGCGCACCCGGAACGTCTCTTTTATGTGAACCGGCAGGCGCGCCGCACAGAGGAGCTTAGCAAGGACAGGCGTCAAAAGCCCGGGCAGCCGCCGTACCTTTATAATGGAAGAAACCGGCAAAAGCAGCAGGCGGTCCGGATCCAGGGAGATCACATATCCGGGCGTCAGACAGAGGGCGCGGGTCTGGCTTAAGACGGTATGGCGCATCTCCAGTTCCGCCTTTGCCAGGTGCAGGCGGAGATTTTCCGGGCTGCCCAGAAAGCGGAAGGCCGGGGAATATTCCGGAAGCAGGAGATAAAAGAGGCTGCCAAGAAAATCGGACAACCCAATCGCAGCGCCGAGCCCGGCTGCCAGGCGGAAAATGAGATCCAGATAAAACGGATAGGGCAGGGTTGACACCGCATAGGGCGCCGCCATGCGCTCCATGGAGGAGACGGTCCAGTTGAGATCCTCTGCCATAAAGGATAAAAGCATCCGGTATTCCTTGGGGTTAAGCCTTACGAGCCGTCCCTTTAAGGTCCCGCCCGGGCGCAGGGGGAGCGGCTCCTTCCCGTACGGCGCGTCAAGCAGATAGAACTGGCAGAAGCCGTCATGTAAGGTATAGTAATAATACCCCTCTGTCAGGCCGTTTACCGTATAGCGGCATCCGGTGTAGGAGAGCTCAGGAACCGTAACCGTGACGTAGGGAAGGTCGCGGTTGTAAAAATTTTCGTAATGGCTTTTGCAGTTTAAGGGCCTTGGAAAAAAATAATTCCCTCCCGGAAACCAGAAGCCGAGCCCTGTGGAAAACATAAAAAGCAGGGCGGATGGTATAAGGCGTACGCAGAATGTCCTGCGCATTTTTTTTATAATCAGGTTGTTGTTCATAGGCTTGTGGAGACAGCGCAAAAACAGGCGCGTTGTCGGTAGCGGGATGTATGAGTGTCATGGTATAGTATACCCCAAGATGGGGGGAATGATCAAGAAGAGGTTGAGGGGAATCGCCAAAATCGCTTAAATTGGGAGTGAAAAGGCCGTGGTTACTGTTTATGGCTTCGCCGGGTATAGTTTGTGAATAGGGCCGTCAGTGACAGGTTCTATATCCAACGGAACCCCGCTCCCGCTCAGAGAAAAGCGGGGGTTCGTCGGATATATCGCCTGCTTCCGGCGGCCCTCTCACAAATTTATTTCGCTATACAGTTATTATACAGTTATTCTGTAATTCAGATCAAACGAAAGGAAAGGAACAACTATGGATGCATATTCCGGCTTTGCCGCTGTTTATGATATGTTTATGGACAATATCCCCTACGATGAATGGTGCGCCTGCCTGCGCGGCTGTCTGGAGGAGCGCGGGATCCGGGACGGGCTTGTGCTGGATCTGGGGTGCGGGACGGGGAGTGTGACGGAGCGGCTGGCCGCGATGGGGTATGATATGATCGGGGTGGACGCGTCGGAGGAAATGCTGCAGGCGGCGATGGAAAAGCGGGAGAGGTCAGGGGCGGATATCCTTTATTTGCAGCAGGATATGCGGGAATTTGAGCTGTACGGGACCGTGAGGGCCGTGGTCAGCGTGTGCGATTCGATGAACTATATCCTGGATTATGCGGATTTAGCCGGGGTATTTAAGCTGGTCAATAATTACCTGGATCCGGGCGGGGTGTTTATTTTTGATATGAATACGGAGTATAAGTACCGGGAGCTTCTTGGGAGCGGGACGATCGCCGAGGAACGCGAGGAGGGAAGTTTTATCTGGGAAAATGAGTACGATGAGAAGGAGCGGATCAATGAGTATGACCTGACTTTGTTTGTGCGGGAGGAGGGGGAGCTGTACCGGAGATATCAGGAAACGCATTTTCAGAGGGCGTATTCGTTTGAGGAGGTGGCGCGGGCGCTTTCAGAGGCGGGGCTTGAGCTGGAGACGGTCTGTGACGCGTTTTCAGGCGATGCGCCGGGGGAAACGAGCGAGCGGGTATGTTTTATTGCCAGAGAGCGGGAAAAGGCGAAACGGGGACAAGAAAGGTGATAGAAAGGAAGATGGAGATGGACAGGATGGATGGAAACATGGATTATATGATTCGGGCTACGGCGGCTGACGGGCAGATTCTGGCTTTTGCGGCCTCGACGAGGGGGCTGGCGGAATATGCCAGGCAGGCGCACAATACGAGCCCGGTTGCGACAGCGGCCCTGGGACGCCTTCTGACGGCCGGGGCCATGATGGGGACGATGATGAAGGGAGAAGACGATCTCCTGACCATCCGCATCGAGGGGGACGGGCCAATCCGGGGACTGACCGTGACGGCTGACAGCAGGGGCCGTGTCAAGGGCTATGCGTTTGAACCGTCTGTTATGCTGCCGCCCAATGCAGAGGGCAAGCTGGATGTGGGCGGCGCGCTGGGAAACGGCGTGCTGAGCGTTATAAAGGATATCGGATTAAAAGAGCCCTATGTGGGCCAGACAGAGCTCATAAGCGGTGAGATCGCAGAGGATCTGACGTATTATTACGCCACGTCGGAGCAGACGCCTTCCGCTGTGGCGCTGGGCGTTTTGATGAACCGGGAGAATACGGTGCGCCAGGCGGGCGGCTTTATCATCCAGCTTCTCCCGGGCGCGTCGGAGGAAATTATAGAAGGGCTTGAAAAGAAGCTTGCCGGTATGCGGCCTGTGACCGCCCTCCTGGACGCAGGGTATACGCCGGAGCAGATCCTTGAGGAAACGCTGGGCGGGTACGGGCTGGAGGTCTCGGAGCGCGCGCCTCTGGCGTTCTACTGCAACTGCGACAAGGCGCGGGTGGAGAAGGCTCTTGTGAGTATCGGGAAAAAGGAGCTGGATGAAATGATCCGGGAAGGAAAGAGTATTGAGGTCAACTGCCATTTCTGCAGCCGGAATTATGAGTTTTCGGTGGAGGAGCTGAAAACGCTTTACGAAAAAGCCGTGCGGTAGATCGTGATACAAAGAGAGCCATCCCCCTGGATGACTCTCTTTGCAATCATTTTACAGTTCAATATAGCTTATTCACAAAATATAAAAATATTATGGAAACAGGTACACTGGAAAGTTGATGATTAGAGCTTTGTTACATTGGTTGCCTGGGGTCCCTTGGCGCCGTTTACAACTTCAAACTCTACCTGCGCGCCTTCTTCGAGTGATTTGAACCCTTCCATATTCAGGCCGGAATAGTGAACAAAAACGTCATTACCCTGCTCGTCACTGATGAATCCGTAGCCCTTCTGGTTGTTGAACCACTTTACCGTACCTCTGTTCATTCTGATACCTCCGAAAATATTTGAAAAAAGTGTTATGACCCTGCTGATTCAAGGCCTGATCTCAGAATACCATAGTTTGGATGGCCTGTCAAACGTTTTTCGTCAAAATTTCTGGAAATTCAGACATCTTTTTAGGAGCATATGCGAGGTTGATAAAATGCCTGAATTGAGTTACAATAAAAAAAGCTGGTCATTTCCCCTTGGAAACAGGGGATTTGTGTTAAAAAAATGTTAAAAATATGGAAGAGGAAAGGTGCTTATGAGTCTGCTCAATGCGGTCCGTCATTTCCGGACCATTACGAAACATAAAATGCTGGTGATGAAAGGCTGCTTTCAGGTCGGGCTGTTTTGCCAGGGGCTTTTGCATGATTTGTCAAAGTATTCGCCGGAGGAATTTGTGACAGGGGTGAAATATTTTCAGGGAACCAGGAGCCCGAACGCGGCGGAAAAGGAGGTAAAGGGGTATTCCGCGGCCTGGCTCCACCACAAGGGGCGCAATAAGCATCATTTTGAATACTGGATTGACTTTGCGCCGGATCGCTCGGGACGGCTTGTGGGGAACAGGATGCCGCTTTGTTACCTGATTGAGATGGTGATGGACCGGATTGCGGCCTCCAAGGTGTATAAGGGGGCGGATTACACGGATGCCTCGCCCTGGGAATATTATGAGAAGGCGAGGCATATTGTGGTCATGCATCCGCAGACGAAGCGGCGGCTCGAGTATCTGCTGCTGATGCTGAAGGAGCAGGGGGAAGAGAGGACATTTGCTTATATCCGGAAGCTTTTGCGGAAGCACAGGTAAATGTTCTCTCGCAAGCTCCCGCGGGAGAACTACATAAGCCCGTTTTCTGCGAGGATAGCGGCCAGATAGCGGCCTGCCTCCCCGGGCTCCGGGAAAAGCTCTTCCTGACAGGGGATATAAGCCGTTTTATCGCGCGGCGAAGCCTTAAGAAGGCGCTGCCCGTCCGTCTGCCATCCGGGAGGCACAGGAAGAAAGAGACCCGGGACGCGGGTATAGCAGTTTTTAGGGGAGGCCTGCCGTCTGGCCGCTTTTTCCACGTACTGCCCGACGCTTTTGTGGATAGCGTGATCCTCATAGATGAGATAGTAATAATTTTGATAATCCGGATAAAAGTATTTGAGCTCTCCCTCGTACAGGGGAACCGACAAAGCGAGGCAAAAACCGTCAAGCGCAAGGCCGATCGGCACGGAACCCGGGCCGGCGTTTAAGAGGGACTTTACCGGCTTCGGAAGGCAGACCCCGCTTTCATAGGCCAGGACAGCCGTCCTTTGCGCCGCCGGCGCCGCCCCTGCTTCCGGCCCCGGTTCGGATGCCGCCGGCGCCGCGTCCCCGTTTTTGAGGGTATATCCCTGAAACGAAAAAGAACCGCAGAGGAAATCGCGGTAGCACAGGGCCGGAAGGACAGACAGCATCCCGGTTAAGTCCTCTTCGTTGTGCAGGATCAGCGGGCCAAAGAGAGAGTCCTCTCCGGATATCAGGTATTGTTCATACAGATGAATCAGCTCCCCTCCGGAAAACGGATCCTCCCGGCAGACGCCGAGAAAGCGTTCCAGATCCTTTTGCGTAAGCCCTTCAAGGCCCCAGAGCTTCTTAAACGGCCGCACGCTCCGGTATAAGTCAAGGCTGGCCACAGAGCCAAAGGAAGCGTCAAAGCCGTAAAAAGCGCAGCGCTTTAAAAGAAACGGAAGGTCAAAACGGTCCCCGTTAAAATGAATGAGGATCCGGAAGTTTTGGAGGAAATCAAAAAAGGCGCGCAAAAGCTTTGGCTCAGAGTCCGGCGTGTCGGCAAACCACTGTGTCAGCCGCCAGCCGCCGCGCTCAAAGCAGACGGCCCCAATCAGATACACGCCGCAGCGTTCGCCGGAAAAGCCGGTGGTTTCAATATCAAAAAACAGGAGATCTTCAGGACGGCCGATCCGCTCTACGGGGTAGGATGGGGTAAACGGGAGGTTTTTATGTATGGTTATCATGGGTATGGGCTCCTTTGCAGTTGGGGTGGTTTGAATGACATTATATATAGAAATAAGCGAAAAGTAAAGGGCGGGCCGGCAGGGGATTGTGAGGAGGGGGCCGCCAAGGCCGGGTTCTATATCCAACGGAAACCCGATCCCGGCGGCCCCCTTGCGCTCCCCTCCGTCCAGAGTATAATTACATATGCCATAGCAACATACTGCCTGATTTTCTTTTTAAGCAGAATATTTGTTCGATACCTGTTGCAATGCCCCTCCTCGTATGTTATAATTTCGACATAGACACTGACCGCGCCGCATCTGCCGCGCGCCGTTTCACGTTGTAAATCCGCAGGAAAAGAGGAAAGACGCATTGATTTCATATATAAAAGGCATTCTCACGGACAAGGACAGAGATATGATTGTAGTGGAGGCCGCCAATGTAGGCTATGGCATCTACGTTCCGGTTTCCGTCTTAGAGCTCCTTCCCCCTCTGGGAAAGGAAGTGCAGATCTATACATATCTCCAGGTGCGGGAGGATGATCTGAGCCTCTTTGGCTTCCTGGCGCGTCCGGATCTGGAGATGTTTAAGCGCCTGATCAGCGTAACCGGCATAGGGCCCAAGGGGGCTCTGGGGATTCTGTCGGCCCTGCGGTCGGAGGAGCTGCGGCTTGCGATCCTGACCGGGGACGCGAAGGCGATTGCCCGGGCGCCCGGCGTGGGCGCCAAGACGGCGCAGAGGCTGATTCTGGATTTGAAGGACAAGGTGAAGGCAGACGAGACGTTACAGCTTTTGCCGGGCGCTCCGGCCGGGAAGGAGGCGTCGCCTTCTGTTTCCGGGGAAGCGGCGAGGGAGGCGGTGGACGCCCTTGTGGCCCTGGGATATACGAATCTGGAGGCGGTGAAGGCGGTCCGGAGCGTGGAGATGACGAAAGACATGGATGCGGAGGCTGTGCTGAAGGCATCGCTTAAATATCTGGCGTTTTTATAATACGGAGCAGGGATGAGCAGGAGAGTCATTACAACAGAGATTACGGAAGAGGATAAGCGGATCGAGAGCAGTCTGCGGCCTCTGTATCTGAATGAGTATATAGGGCAGGAGAAGATTTGTTCTGTGCTGAAGGTCTTTATTGACGCCGCGAAGTCGAGGGACGAGGCGCTTGACCATGTGCTGTTTTACGGGCCTCCGGGCCTTGGCAAGACGACGCTGTGCGGCATCATTGCGAATGAGATGGGGGTAAAGATGAAGGTGACGTCAGGGCCCGCCATCGAAAAGCCGGGCGAGATTGCGGCGATTTTAAACGGGCTTCAGGAGGGGGACGTCCTGTTTGTGGATGAGATTCACCGCTTAAACCGTCAGGTGGAGGAGGTTCTCTATCCCGCGATGGAGGATTTCGCAATTGATATTATGCTGGGCAAGGATTCCAGCGCGCGCTCGATCCGCCTGGAGCTTCCGCGGTTTACGCTGGTGGGGGCCACCACGCGGGCGGGGCTTCTGACCGCGCCGCTGCGGGATCGCTTTGGGATCATACAGAAGATGGATTTTTATACGCCTGAGGAGTTAAAGACGATCGTGATGCGCTCCGCGGGGGTTCTCGGGGTGGAGATCGACGGGCAGGGGGCGTATGAGATTGCAAGACGGTCCAGGGGGACGCCAAGGCTGGCCAACCGGCTCTTAAAGCGCGTGCGCGATTTTGCGCAGGTGAAATATGACGGGGTGATCACCGGCGAGGTGGCTGAGTTCGCCCTCGATATCCTGGATGTGGATAAGCTGGGGCTGGATCAGAATGACAGGGCGATCCTGACCATGATTATTGAGAAGTTTTCCGGCGGCCCTGTGGGGCTTGACACTCTGGCGGCGGCTCTGGGAGAGGATTCCGGGACGCTGGAGGACGTCTATGAGCCGTATCTTTTGATGAACGGCTTTTTAAACCGCACCCCCAGAGGGCGGGTGGCCACAGAGGCGGCGTACCGCCATATGGGGCTTTCGTGAAAGCGGGGAGATTTTGCGAGATAATTCGCACAGGCGCAGTTCACAGGCCCGGGTTCGGCCGGGGCGGCGCTTTTTGGCGCTTTCCGGCGGGGATGTGGACAGGACTTACGGATGACAGAAAGAGAAGATGGAGAGATGAATTCCAAACATTATACAGATGTCCTGATCGGAGGAAAGATTTACACGCTGGGAGGATCGGAGGAGGAGAGCTATCTGCAGCAGGTGGCGAGCTATCTGAATGAGAAATATTCGCTCCTGCGCCGGCAGGAGGGCTTTTCCAAGCAGGCGGAGGATTACCAGAACGTGATGATATGCTTAAATCTGGCGGACGATTATTTCAAGGAGAAGGAGAGAGCGGCTCTTTTGGAGGCCCAGAGGGAGGAGCTTGAGAAGGAGACATACCGGCTCAAGCACGAGCTTGTGAGCACGCAGATGAAGCTGGAGTCCGCCAGGGACGAGCTTGCGCAGGCGAAGGCCAAGGGAGAGCCCGATAAAAGCAGGGCAAAGAAGCAATGAAAAAAAAGGTGGAAATTTTGGCGCCGGCCGGCTCCTATGAGAGCATGAAGGCGGCCGTGGCGGCGGGGGCGGACGCGGTATATATCGGCGGCAGCCGCTTCGGCGCGCGCGCCCATGCGGATAATCCGGGAGAGGATGCGCTTCTGGAGGCGATTGATTATGCGCATCTGCACGGCTGCCGGCTGTATCTGACAGTCAATACCCTGGTAAAGGACCGGGAGCTTTCAGAGCTTCCTTCGTACCTTGCGCCGTACTATGAGCGGGGGCTGGACGCGGCGATTGTCCAGGATATGGGCGTGTTTTCACTGATCCGGGCGTATTTTCCGGATCTTCCCATCCATGCCAGCACGCAGATGACCGTGACGGGTGCGTTTGGAGCGGCGCTCACAGAGCGCATGGGCGCTTCGCGCATCGTGCCCGCCAGGGAGCTTTCCCTGGAGGAGATCCGGCGGATGTACGAGGAGACGGGGGCGGAGCTGGAGTGCTTTGTACACGGCGCGCTGTGCTACAGCTATTCCGGCCAGTGCCTGTTCAGCAGCCTGATCGGCGGGCGCAGCGGCAACCGGGGGCGCTGTGCGCAGACGTGCCGTCTGCCCTTTGAAGTGAAACGGGCGGGAAACACGTTAAATAAAAGGGACGAACGCTATGTGTTAAGCCTTAAGGATCTGTGCACGCTCGACATTTTGCCGGATATTCTCGAGGCGGGCGTATATTCCTTAAAGATTGAGGGAAGAATGAAGAGTCCCAGGTATACGGCCGGCGTGGTGAGCATATACCGCAAATATGTGGATCAGTACCTGGCCCTTGGCCGGGCCGGATACCGTGTGGAGGAAACGGATCGGAGGGCGCTTCTTGATCTGTTTGACCGCGGCGGGCAGACCGAAGGCTATTACCGCAGGCACAATGGCCGCGATATGGCAGTTTTGAAGGAGAAGCCGGCCTTCCGCGAAGAAAACCGGGCGCTGTACGCCTGGCTGGACGAGACATTTGTGGAAAAAGAGGTAAAGGCGCCTGTTTTTGGCGCCTGCGCCGTGCGCGCGGGAAGCCCGATTTCCCTGACGCTTTCGTGCCGGGACAGGCTGTCAGGAGGACAGGAGAGGGCCGTGACCGTATATGGAGGCGCGGCGCAGGAGGCGAAAAGCCAGCCAGCCACGAAGGAGAGCATCCTGCGCTCCCTGCAAAAGACGGGAAACACGCCGTTTGAATTTGCGGATCTCAAGGTGGAGCTTGAGGGAAACGCCTTTGTCCCGGTTAAGGAGTTAAATGAGCTGCGCAGGGCGGCCTTTGAGGCGCTTTTGCAGGAGCTTTTGTCTCCGTACCGGCGGGAGGACGCGCAGGCGGCGGGGATTGCAGAAGCGGGCGGCAAAAAGAGCGAAGCTGCGGGCGGGCGAAAGGCGTCGGACGCGGGCGGCCCGTACCGCCTGAATGTTCTTCTGGAGCAGGCGGATATCCTTGGAACGGTTCTGGATCACCCGGATGTGGATACCGTGTACCTGGACAGCGCGGGATTTGACGCTTCGGACTGGGCGGATACGGCGAAGCGCTGCCACAGCGCGGGAAAGGCGTGTTTTCTCGCCCTTCCGTTTATCTTCCGTGACCGGGCGCGGGAATATTTTGAGGAAAACCGCGCGCGCTTCTTTGCGTCCGGCTTTGACGGGGCGCTGATTCGCTCCTGGGAGGAGATTGAGCTTCTGAGGATATGGGGCTGGCGGCTTCCTGTGGTATTTGATTATCCGCTTTATACCATGAACCGCCGCGCGGAGGATTTTATCCGGGGCATGGGGCTTAAGCATCCGGAAAACCGCTTTACGCTTCCGGCAGAGCTCAATAAAAGGGAGCTTTCGGAGCGCGGCTGCGCGGGGGCGGAGCTTCTGGCTTACGGGGCGCTCCCGGTGATGGTCACGGCCCAGTGCATGAAAAAGACGGTGGAAGGCTGCGGCGGGAGACAGGAGCTTCTGCGCCTGCGCGACCGGATGGGCAAGGAATTCCCGGTTAAAAATCATTGCCGGTTCTGTTATAATGTGATCTATAATTCCAGCCCGCTTTCCCTGCTGCAGGAAAAGGAGGCGATCGACCGCCTTGGGCCGCGCTCGCTGAGGCTCATGTTCACAACAGAGGGCAGAAAAGAGGCCGCGGCCGTGCTCCGGGCGTTTGCAGGGCGTTTTCTCCAGGGAGAGAAGACCGTCCTTTCCGGAGATTATACGAGAGGTCATTTTAAACGTGGAGTAGAGTAGGTGAAAACTTGGTTAATCTTGTGACGGCATTATCAAAGTACCTGATGATCCTCCTCATGGCAATCTATACGTATTATAATTTTCGCTATCTGGCCATGAAGGAGGAGGATTCGAGAAAAACGGTGTTAAGGCTGCAGACCGCGGCTTTATTTCTGCTGCACATTCTTGCCTTTTTGGTGCTGTATCTGCGCATGCAGGAAGAACGGCTCTTCATGTTTTACGGGGCCCAGCTCCTCTTTTTTGCGCTGTATCCGGCCTTTTATAAGCTGTTTTACCATAACTGTTCCAGGCTTCTTCTGAATAACGCCTGCCTGTTTCTGTGCGTCAGCCTGATTGTTTTAACCAGGATTTCTTTTGAGCGGGCCCTCCGCCAGTTCGTGTTTATCCTGCTGGGAGCGGCGCTTACCCTGATCATTCCCTTTATCGTCGAGCGGGTCTTTCAGCTCGCGTATATCCCCTGGTTTTACGGATGCCTGGGGCTTAGCCTTCTTGTGGCGGTCTGCCTGTTCGGGGACAAGAGCTATGGGGCGCAGCTCTCGCTGAAAATCGGGACTCTTTCCTTCCAGCCCTCGGAATTTGTGAAAATCAGCTATGTGTTCTTTGCAGCGGCGATGTTCCACCGCTCTGTGTCGTTTCAGAATGTCGCGGCCGCCACGGCAGCCGCGGCCGCGCATGTGCTGATTCTGACGCTCTCAAAGGATCTGGGGAGCGGGCTGTTGTTTTTTGCGTCCTATCTCCTGATGCTGTTTGTGGCGACGTCCAACTGGTTTTATCTCGGGGCCGGGGCAGGCTGCGGGGCTGCGGCTGCGGCTGCGGCTTACCGTCTGTTCTCCCATGTGCGCGCGCGTGTCGCGGCGTGGCAGGACCCATGGGCGGATATTTCCGGAAAGGGCTATCAGGTTTCCCAGTCCCTGTTCGCGATCGGCACGGGCGGATGGTTTGGGATGGGGCTCTGCCAGGGCATGCCAAAGGGTATCCCGGTCGTGGAAAAGGATTTTATTTTTGCCGCGATATCAGAGGAGCTTGGCGGCGTTTTTGCGCTCTGCATCCTTCTGATCTGTCTGGGGTGTTTCCTCCAGTTTATGATGATTGCGGCGAGGATGCAGGCCCTGTTTTATAAGCTGACTGCCTTTGGCTTAGGGGTTATCTATGTGATTCAGGTGTTCTTAACAATCGGCGGCGTTGTCAAATTTATCCCGTCCACGGGCGTCACGCTTCCCTTTGTCAGCTATGGCGGGAGTTCGCTGTTTGCCACCTTTATTTTGTTTGGCGTGATCCAGGGGCTGTATGTGCTCAAGGGCAATGAGGAGGAGGCCGGATATGAAGAGGGATGATACGGCTGCGGGCGGTAAAGGGCGGCCCGCAGGCTTCGCGGGTTTTAAGGGCTTTAAGGGGAAAAAGGCAAAAAAGGAAAAAAAGGAGATAAAGGGCAGGGCGGACGGGAAGATTATGGGAATCGCCTATATGGTGACCGCGGTCTTTATCGCTATGGCCGTTTATTTCGGCTGGTTTATCCAGTTTGAGAGTGAAAATGTGATCGGAAGCCCGTATAATGCCCGGCTGGACCGCTTTTCGGATCGCATTGTGAGGGGCCGTATCGTAAGCAGCGACGGTCAGACGCTGGCGGAGACAATCGTGGCCGCGGACGGGACGGAGACGCGGGGCTGCCCGTTTGGCAGCCTGTTTGTGCACGCCGTGGGCTATTGCGGCTTAAACGGACGGACCGGGCTGGAGGCCCAGGCGAATTATTATCTTCTTTCCTCGCATGTGAACCTGCTTGAAAAGGTGTTCCGTGAGCTGAAGGGGGTGAAAAGCCCGGGCGATCAGGCAGTCGCCACCCTGGATGCGGATCTGCAGAGGGCGGCCGCCGACGCGCTTGGGAGCCATGCGGGCGCGGTGATCGCCATGGAGCCGGATACGGGAAAGATTCTGGCAATGGTTTCCCAGCCGGGATTTGACGCCAATCAGGTGGATGAGATGTGGGAAGCGCTCATTTCCCCGGACAATACGTCTGCCCAGCTTTTAAACCGCGCCACACAGGGACGCTATCCGCCGGGCTCGACCTTTAAGATCCTGACCGCGCTGGAGTATATGAGGGAGAATCCGGATACATGGCAGGATTTTACCTTCCACTGCACAGGCGTTTTTCAGAGCGGCGGGTACGCGATCAAATGCTTTCACAGCGAGGCGCACGGGGATCAGAACCTGATTCAGGCATTTGCCAACTCGTGCAACGGCGCATTCGCGCAGATCGGCCTTTCACTGGATGCGGGCCGCTTTAAGAGCCTGGCGGAGAGCGTCCTGTTTAATTCGCCGCTTCCCTATTCCATGCCGTATAATGAGAGCTCCTTTGTGATGGATGAGGGAGCGGATGAGTGGGAGCGCTTACAGACTGCGATCGGGCAGGGAAAGACGCAGATGACGCCGCTTCACAACCTGCTGCTGATCGCCGCGATCGCGAACGGAGGGACGCTCATGAAGCCGTATATGATTGATCATGTGGAAAATGTGGGGGGACAGACCATCCGCAAATTCCTTCCTTCGGCATATGGCAGCCTGATGTCCGCCTCTGACGCGGCGTTTCTTGCTGAACTTTTAAAGCAGGCCGTGGAGAACGGGACGGGATCCGCCCTTAAGACGGATCGCTATACAGCGGCCGGAAAGACCGGATCCGCGGAATTTGAGACGGGAAAAGAGACGCATTCCTGGTTCGTGGGATATGCCCCGGCTGATAACCCGGCGATCGCCATCTGCGTGATCGCAGAAACAGCCGGCTCCGGGGGGCGGGTCGCCGCTCCTGTCGCGAGGGCTGTATTTGACGCGTACTTTGCAAAACGGCAGGGAGGAGGCGGGTAGAGCGGGAAGAAAGGAAACGTCTCCCCTGCCCGGACGCACAGATCCATGCGGCAAAGATATACTGTTTATGCGGCGCGCGGGGCGGGGAAGAGGGATCTTCCCCGCCCCGGCCGGGACTGTGTGCGCAAAGCTTTCCTGACAGCCCCCTAAGCGAACGGCAGAGCGCGTTCTGACAGGATCAGAAATATTTTTTATTTCCCCAGAGATTACTCTTCTTTAAATCGAGATATTCGTTGTAAGCCTTCTCCAGTATCTGCTTTTCATTTGAAAATTTCAGCAAATGGTATGCTTCGTAGAATTTGTAATATCCGGAGTCAAGGAAATATTCCTCACGCTGTGGTTTACTGTAATAGCTGTCCGCCATCATCAGATACCAGTGAACATCCTTTTCCACCATGTCCTGGGACGTATTAAAGGAATACTGGCTTTTGCCGATGTATTTGATGATGGAGGCCGCGACGCCGGTCTCCTCCCTGACCTCGCGCAGCGCTGTTTCTTTATAGTCTTCTCCTGCTTCTACAGTTCCCTTGGGTAAAACCCAGCCTTCATATTTGTTCTTGTAATTCTTATACAGAACCAGAATTTTACCGCGAAAAATAACCACACCGCCGCAGCTCGTTGCTTCAATCATTGCAATTCCTCCTGGTGTGTGAGTTCCTGTTGGAACAAGTATAACGCTTTTTGGGGTATTATGCAAGGTATGTACTCTCGGAATCTCGCTGCGCCTGATTTTGTGGTTACTGCCCGCACATCAGACAATCCGAATTTTTTCGGTTTGTGTGCATCGCGAAGCGTGTTACTGGGCACAGCCCGGCAGGGATGTGAACAGTAACATTTTGTGAGATTCCGGGAGTGCACAGGCGGGAGGATTGTTTGCGCCGTGAAAAAGGCGGGGGCGCTGACAGCGCAGCATCTAAATATTACGATTTAACATATATTTTTAACGGAAATGACATATATTAGTAAAAAATAGAAATAATAAAGTGTGTAAAACGCAACAGTAAAGTAATAAGGATGGTTGCAAAGAAGAGAAAAGGAGCCATATGTTAAAAATTATGTTAAAGAAAGTAATATGCATCATCTGCGCAGTCCCCCTGCTGGCTGTGCTGAGCCTTGCGCCTTTGAGGATTCTGGCTGAGGAGGACGGCGGATACGGGCAGGCCGGGGCGTGTGCGGAGAATGGGATTTTGGATGGGGAAGCGGGAGATGGGAGCGCTGTCAGAGAGGATATGTTAAGCGGGCCTGCCGGGAACGCGGCGGCCCAGGAGGAAGCGGCCGGGAACGGCGGCTCAGGGGAAGGGGAAACAGTGGACGGCATGGCGGATGGCGCCGGGTCCGGAGAGGGGGCGTCCGAAGGAGCTGACAAGGTTTTTGGCGCAGGGGACGCGGGAACGGGCGCGCTTTCGTATACGGAGGATGATTTGTATGTGATGGCGCATGTCCTGGCCGGGGAGTGCCAGAGTTATCCGGATGAGGAGCAGCTCTACGTGGGCTCTGTGGTTTTGAACCGGAGAAACCATCCTTCGTTTCCGGATACGGTGAGAGGGGTGGTGTTTCAGAAGGGGCAGTATACGTGTACGCGGGACGGGAATTATTACAGGGAGCCGACGGGAAGGAACTGGGAGAATGCGAGAAGGCTCCTGGAATCGGGGAGCGTGCTTCCCGGACATGTGATCTGGCAATCCGGGAGGAGACAGGGGCGCGGGGTATATATTAGGACGAGATGGCATTATTATTGTTATTGAGCCAAAGCTTCCGCTCCGATTTGTAGCAAATATGTAACGATTAAGGCCGTCTGGGCCGTTTGATTATTTTCCACATTTTTTTTAAGAAATGTGATATACTAATGGCGATTAATATTCACTTACATCAAAGGAGATGAACAAAATGAACAGAGCATTTGAGAGGTTCGAGGCTGTGATGGAGAAGGCGATGGCCCTTCAGGCGGCGATGACCTTGTTTGAGTGGGATAATGAGACGCTGGCGCCAAAAGAAGCGGATGAGTATACGGCCAAAACCATTGGTTCACTGTCGGAGCAGTACCGTGAGATGATGGTTTCAGAGGAGATGAGAGGGGCCGCAGCGGCGTGCTGCCGGGAGGGCGGTCTTTCAGGGACGGAAGAGGCTATGCTTAAAGAGGTTAAGGAGGAGATGGAGCGGCTCTCCTGCATACCGGCCGGGGAGTACCGGGAGTTTGCAAAGCTTCGGGCGGTTGCGACCGGGGTTTGGGCAAAGGCAAAGGAGGAGCAGGATTTCCAGAAGTTTGCCCCGATGCTGGAGACGATCGTGGAGTATCAGAAGCGGTTTGCCTCCTACCAGGCAAAGGAGGGACAGAAGCTCTATGATGTGATGCTTGACTCGTATGAAAAGGATTTTTCCATGGAAGCGCTGGATGCGTTCTTTGGGGAGCTCAGGGAAGCGCTTGTGCCGCTGCAAAGAAAAGCGCAGAAAGCGTGCGCGGATGTGGACGATTCATTTTTGTCAGCGGATTATCCGCTTCACGCGCAGGAGGAGGCCGCGCGCTTTCTGGCAGAGTATGTGGGCTTTGATTTTAACAGGGGCGTGATGGCGGTGAGCGCCCATCCCTTTACGACGAACCTGCACAATCACGATGTGCGGATTACCACGCACTACAGAAAACGGATCGATTCGTCGATCTTTTCCGTGATCCATGAGACGGGGCATGCGCTGTATGAGCTCGGGATCCGGGATGATCTGACGCAGACCGTGCTGGGGCAGGGTTCGTCTATGGGCATGCATGAGTGCCAGTCGCGTTTTTTTGAAAATATCATCGGGAGAAGCAGGGCCTTTTGGGAGCCGATCTATGGGCGGGTGACAGAGATCTTTGGGGAACCGCTTAAAAGCGTGGCCCTGGACGATTTTCTGGCGGCTGTAAACCGGACCGCGCCGGGCCTTATACGGACCGAGGCGGACGAGCTGTCGTATTCGCTCCATGTGCTGATCCGGTATGAGATCGAAAA
This sequence comes from Otoolea muris, assembly GCF_943193115.1. Lineage (NCBI taxonomy): Bacteria > Bacillati > Bacillota > Clostridia > Lachnospirales > Lachnospiraceae > Otoolea > Otoolea muris. The sequence goes on along the minus strand of NZ_CALPCY010000001.1, from coordinate 12,485 downwards.
AATGCTCATCGAGGACGATGTGCCGGTAACGGATCTCCCGGAGATCTGGAACCGGAAATATGAGGAATATCTGGGCGTGCGCCCCGGGAACGATGCGGAAGGGGCGCTGCAGGATATCCACTGGTCGCAGGGGTCGTTTGGCTATTTCCCGTCCTACGCGCTGGGGAGCGCCTTTGGGGCGCAGATATATTTCCACATGAAAAAGGAGATGGATCTGGACCGGCTCTTGCGGGAGGGAAGGCTGGATGTGATCCGGGCGTATTTAAGGGAGCGCATCCACCAGTACGGAAAGCTGAAAACGAGCCGCGAGCTTCTGAGAGAAATCACAGGAGAGGATTTTTCACCGAAATACTATATACAGTACCTGAAGGACAAATATGGGAGATGATGCTGCGAACGCGCAGCCATCCAGATGTACTCTCGGAGAAAGGGGAGGAATGCCGATGATTTTTTGTGTAGAGGATGACAGCAGTATCCGTGAGCTGATGATCTATGCCCTGCGCAGCGCAGGGCTTGAGGCAGCCGGCTTTTCGGAGGCGGGATCATTCTGGGCGGCGCTGCGGGAGACAAAGCCGGATCTGGTGATGTTAGATATCATGCTCCCGGGCGAGGACGGGATCTCGGTTTTAAAGCGGATGCGCGCCGATCCGGCCGCGGCGCAGATTCCGGTCATCATGGCGACCGCGAAGGGAACGGAGTATGACAAGGTGATGGGGCTTGACCTTGGCGCGGATGATTATCTGTCCAAGCCGTTTGGTATGATGGAAATGGTTTCGCGCGTGAAGGCCGTGCTGCGCCGCTCGCGCCCGGAGCCGGAAAAGGAGGCGCTGCGGGCAGGCGGGCTCGTGCTGAACGAGAATGAGCACACAGTAAAGTGGAACCATGAAGAGGTAAATCTGACAAGAAAGGAATATGAGCTGCTTTTAAAGTTCATGAGGCATCCGGGGCGGGTATTTACCAGGGAGGAGCTTCTGTTCAGCATCTGGGGCGCGGAGTTTGCGGGCGAGACGAGGACGATCGACGTACATATCGGCACGCTCCGCACGAAGCTTCAGGACGCCGGCGCGTATATAAAGACCGTCCGCGGCGTGGGCTACCGGATGGAGGGGCCGCGATGACGAGACGTATTTTCCAGTCAATCTGCGTTGCCTCCATCAGCGTGTTTCTGGCCTCTGCCGCGGTCATACTGGGAGTGCTGTACGACGATTTTTCAGAAATCCAGATGAACCGCCTGCGGGCGCAGACCGAGCTGGCGGCGCAGGGCGCCGCCCATGAAGGGGCCGCTTATTTTAGGGATTTGGAGGCCGGGATTTACCGCATCACCTGGATCGGACCGGACGGAGCGGTGCTCTACGACACCGGGTCAGATGCCGCCGGGATGGACAGCCACCTGGGGCGCGAGGAGATCGCGGCCGCCCTGCGCGACGGCTATGGCGAGAGCGTCCGCTACTCGGACACATTAACGGAACGCCTGTTCTATACTGCCAAGCGGCTTCCGGACGGCAGCGTGCTGCGGCTGGCGGATACACAGTACACGGTATGGATGCTGCTCGCGGGCGTCCTGGATAAGGTGCTGATCGTTGCGGGCCTGGCTGTCCTTCTTTCTCTTTTTCTGGCCTTCCGCCTCTCAAAAAGCATTGTAAAGCCGCTCAATGATCTGAATCTGGACGAGCCGGCGGATCAGGGGAGTTATCCGGAGCTGCGGCCGGTGCTGGAACGCATTGCCAGCCAGCAGAGGCAGCTAAAACGCCAGGCATTGGAGCTGCGCCAGCGGCAGGCCCAATTTAACGCGGCCGCGGACAATATGAACGAGGGGCTGATTCTCTTAAACGGGAAAGGGGTAGTTTTAAGCGTCAACCACGCGGCGTCCCGGCTTCTCGGCCTTCCGGCGTCCTGCGCAGGGGAGGACATCCTCGCGGCGTGCTTTTCCACCGGACTTAAGGCGCTGTTAGAGCAGGCAAAATCCGGTGAATATGCGCAGACCGTAATGCGGGCCGGCGAACTGGAATATCAGATCAACGCGAGCCCGATTGTCACCGGGCAGACGGTGGCCGGTATTGTGCTGCTCATCTTTGACATTACGGAAAAACAGAGCGCGGAGCAGATGCGCCGTGAGTTTACGGCCAATGTCTCGCATGAGCTCAAAACGCCCCTGCACTCCATTTCCGGTTATGCGGAGCTTTTGAAGGAAGGACTTGTAAAGCCGGAGGATATCGCCGCCTTTTCAGAGCGGATCTGGCTGGAGGCGCAGCGCATGATTGCCCTGGTGGGGGATATTATCAGCCTGTCCCATTTAGACGAGGGGACAGGCGATGTAAAACGGGAAAACGTGGATCTGTACGAGCTGGCCGAAAGCATGGTGCAGAGGCTTAAGCCCAAGGCAGAGGCGGCGGGGATCCGCCTGACATTATGCGGAAGCGCCGCTCCGGTGTACGGCGTTTTGCAGCTAATCAGCAGCATTATTTTTAACCTCTGTGACAATGCGATCCAATATAACCGGGCGGGCGGCGAGGCGGAGGTCAGGGTGTTTAACCGGGAGAAGGAGGCCGTCTTATCCGTGCGCGATACGGGGATCGGGATACCGGCAGAGCATCAGGAGCGCGTGTTTGAACGGTTTTACCGCGTGGACAAAAGCCATTCCAGGGAGATCGGCGGGACGGGCCTTGGCCTCTCGATTGTCAAGCACGCGGCAAGGCTGCATCACGCCCGGATCGAGCTGGAGAGCGCCCCGGGGCGCGGAACGACGGTGACGGTGCGGTTTCCGAAGGATGGGTAACGGTTCGTGTTACCGGAACCGTTACGGGACAGGGATGCGGCGGGCGCGGATAGCGAATTCATGCAATGCTGCGCCAGATACTTTACACAGATTTTACAAATCCCGGATAACAAATTTGATATTTGCATGATACCATGGTTCCATAAAATCAGGTTCCTGTTTGCGTGACGGCCTCTGCGGCCGGGCAGCGGACGGGAATCAAATACGAAAAAAGAAAGGATTGGATTTTATGGATATATTTCATGCGCTGACGATGCTGGGAGGCTTGAGTCTGTTTCTGTTCGGCATGAATCTGATGGGCCAGGCGCTGGAGCGCCGGGCGGGCGGGAGCCTGGAAGCGCTTCTAAAAAAGCTGACAACAAACAAAATTGCCGGGCTTCTTACCGGGCTGGGGGTTACGGCCGTGATCCAGAGCTCCTCCGCGACAACCGTCATGGTAGTCGGTTTTGTAAGCTCCGGGCTCATGACGCTTAAGCAGGCGGTCCATGTGATTATGGGCGCGAATATCGGCACAACGGTCACGGCATGGTTTCTCAGCCTGGCCGGGATCGACGGGGGCAGCATGTTTGTGAGGCTGCTCAAGCCATCCTCGTTTACCCCGGTTCTGGCATTTGCCGGGATGCTGCTCTATATGTTTTTTAAGGAGGAAAAGAAGAAGGAAACGGGCCTTATCCTGCTCGGATTTGCGATTCTCATGTCCGGCATGGAGCAAATGTCCGGCGCTGTCTCGGGACTGAGCAGTGTTCCGGCCTTCCAACGCCTCTTTATCATGTTCCAGAACCCGATCCTGGGCCTTCTGGCCGGCGCGCTCTTAACGGCCGCCATCCAGTCAAGCTCCGCTTCCGTAGGGATCCTGCAGGCGCTGGCCGCCACAGGCGCCGTTACCTACGGCGCGGCCATTCCCATTATCATGGGCCAGAATATCGGAACATGTGCGACCGCGATGATTTCCTGCGTGGGAGCGGGGAAGAATGCAAAGCGCGCCGCATTGGTGCATCTGTCCTTTAATGTCATCGGTTCAGCGGTCTGCCTGACGGTGTTTATGGCCCTGCGGGCGCTTTACAGCCCCCTGTTCCTGACAGAAGCGGCCTCCCTGACTGGCATCGCCGCGGCCCACACGGTATTTAATGTCCTGTGCGTGCTGCTGATGCTGCCGCTGTCCGGATTTCTGGAACGGCTGGTCCGCCGCCTGATCCCGGACGGCATGCCGGTAAAATCAGCCGGACGGCTGTTTGGGAAGCGGTATGCGCTGAATCCACCCAATGATCTGCCCGGATAAGAGGACGGTTAAGACGGAATAGCCGATTTTCCGGATCGGGATATAGCTTAAGGACAGGCCAAGGACGATGAAGTCAGTCAGGAGGTAAACCCGCTCAATCTTCCATTTGGTCAGGTGCGACAGGCTCATGGCCAGGGCGTCGTCCCCGCCCGGCGCGCCTCCGATCCGCACGCATACGCCGGCGCCGGCGCCGACAAACACGGCCCCGTAAAGGGAGGCGAAAAGAGGGACATCCGCGAGCCAGGGCCACAGGGGTTCGGTCTGCTCGCACAGTTTGTAGGAAATGGAAAAGCCTGCGGATGCGATGGCGGAATAGCCGATAAATTCCTTTCCAAGCAGACGAAAGCCCAGAGCATAGCAGGCGATATTCATGACAAGGCCGGACACGGCCGGGGATATGCGGGCCCAGCGCTCAAGAAGAAGCGTCATGCCCAGGACGCCCCCTTCCGTGACGCCGGAAAACGAATGCACATGATAGAGCCCAAAGGCCAGAAACGCGCTGCTCAGGAATGCGGCGGCGCAGGAGAGAGGGTTGAGGTTTGGGAGCTTTGGGGACAACTTTTGGAACAAGATAAAATCTTCCTTTCTTATATGTTTCCAGCCGCTGGCTGTTTTATTCCCGCGAGCAACGAGCCAAGTGGGCATGCTTGCATGCACATTTGGCGACTGCCGCGAGGGTCAAATACCCCGCTGCTCTGCAGCGCTGCAAGTTTGACGCCCCGTTGCTTGCAGCGGGGTTGTTGACTTTCTCCATGAACTATAATATGAATGCAGGCGGAAGTCAAGCGCGGCTGAGTTTGTGGATCTGCGGAATGATATTCTGTCATGTCCGGGTAAGTTAAGCCGTGAAGGGGCCGTTTGCTTCGCACTATCTGGGCTGTTACTATTGAAAAACTTATAGAGAGCCGGTATAATCCATACATAAGGATCCTTCTGTGGCCATTGAGACACAACGTATAAAAAGCTTTTGAAAACAGAATGATCCTGTACAGATGGAACATGATTTTTGAAAGGAGCGCTGTATGGCAAGATATTTTAATGTAAGCGCGGCATGTAAGCCGGAACTTCACTATATGGTAGATTTCACGGATAGGCTTAAGCAAATCCGCTCCATGGTGGATGCATGGCAGTATTTTACCATAAACCGAGCCAGGCAGTATGGGAAGACGATGACTCTGCGGGCGCTGGGGCGCTTTTTAAAAGAGGATTATCTTGTCATCAGCCTCGATTTTCAAAAAGAGATGAGCGCTGCAAAATTTTGCAATGAACATGCTCGGCAGTGTTTGCGAAGTCATTTTTAATGAAGATTGAGGGGGGCGGGACGGATTTAAAAATGTTCTGGAAGACTTTAAAATGAGCCTGCAAAGAGACGAGGGAGGGCTGGATTTGGTTGAGTTGTTCCGCTATTTGAGCGCGGTATGCAGGGAGGCGGAAAAACCGATTGTTTTGATGATTGACGAGGCCGACAGCGCTGCCAACAATCAGGTATTTATAGATTTCCTGGCACAACTGCGAGGGTATTATATCGACCGGGATGAAACGGCGACATTTTGTCTGTCATTTTAGTGAGGCGGCGTAGGTTGTTTTAAAACAGGAGGGCGCGTGTTTATGTCCCAATAAACAGGAGTGTGTGTGCTGGGCAGGAATAGATGAGGGAGAAGCCAGGCGTCTGAGTCAAATGAACGGCTCAGGCGCTTTTTATTGACTGGAAACGGATGCCAGGTTTCGTAGAATACCTTGAGATTCAATCCTTATATTTCTCCCAAATCCGCCGATATTCCAACTGGAGTTTATGCATATGCCTGACAGGCGGTGCGTTTAACAAAAAGAGGAGAGATTGGTGTGAGAATCGCAGTGATTGGAACCGGATATGTGGGCCTCGTGACAGGCGCGTGTTTTTCGGAGATGGGCAATAAAATCTGGTGTGTGGATGTGGATGAGAAAAAGATTGAAAATTTAAACAACGGGATCATCCCCATTTTTGAGCCGGGTCTTGCGGATATGGTGGCGAGGAACCAGAAGCAGGGACATCTGCGCTTTACGACAGGCATTGAGGAAGCGCTGGCGCAGTGCGAGATTTGCTTTATCGCGGTGGGGACGCCGATGGGCGAGGACGGGAGCGCGGATCTGCAGTACGTGACGGCTGTGGCAAAGGACATCGGCCGTTATATGGCGCGCCACATGTATGTGGTTGATAAATCAACGGTTCCGGTGGGGACGGCCGCGGCGGTGCGGGAGGCGGTACAGGAAGAGCTTGACAGGCGCGGCTCGGATCTGACGTTTGACGTGATCTCCAATCCGGAGTTTTTGAAAGAGGGATCGGCGGTAAGCGACTGCTTAAAGCCGGACCGCATCGTGATCGGCGCGGACAGCGAGGACGCGGCTGAGCTGATGAAAGAACTCTATAAGCCGTATGTGATGAATACTGAAAATTTTATTGTCATGGACGTGGCCAGCGCGGAGATGACGAAGTATGCGGCAAACTGTATGCTTGCCACAAAGATCTCGTTTATGAATGAGATTTCCAATATCTGTGAGCGCGTGGGCGCGGATGTGAATAAAGTGAGGATGGGCATTGGCAGCGACAGGCGGATCGGTTATTCCTTTATTTACCCGGGCTGCGGGTACGGCGGAAGCTGCTTCCCCAAAGATGTGAAGGCGCTGATCCGCACCGCGGGCCAGTACGGCTACCATACAAGGCTTTTGCAGGCTGTGGAGGACGTGAACCAGGCGCAGAAACGGGTGCTGGTGGAGAAGATCACCGGGCGTTTCGGAGAAGATCTGTCGGGAAAATGTTTTGCCATCTGGGGGCTTGCGTTTAAGCCGGATACGGACGATATGCGCGAGGCGGCGGCGCTGACGATCATCTCTGAGCTGACGGCGGCGGGCGCGGCGGTGCAGGCATATGACCCCAAGGCCATGGCGGATGCAAAGGAATTTTACTTAAAGGGAAATGATCGCGTGACCTATTGCGACACCAAGTATGAGGCGCTTAAGGGGGCGGACGCCCTGGTGCTGGTTACGGAGTGGAAGGAGTTCAGGAGCCCTGATTTTTATGAGATTAAGGCCCGGCTCCGCGAGCCGGTTATTTTTGACGGCAGAAATCAGTACAGCCCGAAGCGGATTGCCCGGTACGGCCTGGAATATTACCAGATTGGCGCGCGCCCGGTGATCGGCAGGGAGGAAAATTGAACCGGGTGCTTGTGACCGGGGGAGCCGGATTTTTGGGTTCCCATCTGTGCGAGCGGCTTGTGCGGGAGGGAAATGACGTCATCTGTGCGGACAACTTATTTGTGGGCAGAAAGGATCACATCCGGCATCTGCTCGGCAATCCGTACTTTGAGTTCATCCGTCATGACATCACCGCGCCGCTTTACGTGGAGGTGGATCAGATCTATAATCTGGCCTGTCCGGCGAGCCCGGTCCATTATCAGTACAATCCTATCAAGACGGCCAAGACCAGTGTGCTGGGCGCGATGAATATGCTGGGTCTGGCCAAGCGGGTCCATGCGAGGATTCTGCAGGCATCGACCTCCGAGGTGTACGGAGATCCGCAGATCCATCCGCAGGAGGAGAGCTACCGGGGCTGTGTGAACCCCATTGGGGTGCGCTCGTGCTATGACGAGGGCAAACGGATGGCGGAGAGCCTGATGTTTGATTACCGCCGCTCGCACGGCGTGGAGATCAAGGTGATCCGTATTTTTAATACCTACGGGCCGCGCATGAATCCGGACGACGGCCGCGTGGTCAGCAATTTTATCGTACAGGCCCTGAAAAACGAGAATATCACGATTTATGGGGACGGCACGCAGACGAGAAGCTTCTGCTATGTGGACGACCTGATTGAAGGCATGGTGCGGATGATGAATTCCAGGGCTGATTTTACGGGGCCGTGCAATATCGGGAACCCGGGTGAATTTACGATTTTGGAGCTGGCGCGCAAGGTAGTTGAGCTGACAGGGAGCCGATCGAGGCTGGTCTATAAGCCTCTGCCGCCGGATGATCCCGCGCAGCGGCAGCCGGTGATACGGCTTGCGAAGGAGGAACTTGGCTGGGAACCGTCAGTCGGGCTGACAGAGGGACTTGAGAAGACAATTGCATATTTCAGGGGAATCATTCAGGAGGGATAACAGATGGAGACAGGCAGGACGGACGGCGGCAAAGAGAACGGGAAGATTCTGGTAACCGGCGGGGCGGGTTTTATCGGCTTTCATTTGAGCAGGGCGCTTTTAGAGGAAGGCTTTTCGGTGACTGCCATAGACAATTTAAATGATTATTATGAGGTCAGTTTAAAGGAGGCGCGCCTTGCGATCCTCAGGGAATATCCGGAATTTTCGTTTGAGCGGATTAATTTGGCGGATATGGAGGGGGTGAAGGCGGTGTTTGAGCGGGAGCGTCCGGGGATTGTGGTAAACCTGGCGGCTCAGGCCGGCGTGCGCTACAGCATTGACCACCCGGAGGCATATGTGGAGTCGAACCTGATCGGCTTTTTTAATATACTGGAATGCTGCCGCCGTTACCCGGTAAGCCATTTGCTGTTCGCCTCATCGAGCTCTGTGTACGGGGCAAATAAAAAGGTTCCCTATTCGACACAGGATAAGACGGATCAGCCGGTGAGCCTGTATGCGGCGACCAAAAAGTCGAATGAGCTGCTGGCGTATTCATACTGCAAGCTTTACGGGATTCCTGCCACGGGCCTTCGCTTTTTCACGGTTTACGGCCCTTACGGTCGGCCGGATATGGCGTACTTTTCCTTTACGAGGAAGATTTTAAATGGGCAGGCGATCCAGATCTTTAATCATGGCGATATGTACCGCGATTTTACGTATGTGGATGACATCGTGAAAGGGATCCGGGCTATGCTTTTTGCTGCGCCGGGAGAGGATGAGAACGGCGTTCAGTATAAGGTCTACAATATCGGAAACCACCACCCGGAAAAGCTTCTGGATTTTGTGGCGATTCTGGAGGAATGCCTGGGGAAGAAGGCGCAGACGGAGCTTTTGCCCATGCAGCCGGGGGATGTGTACCAGACGTATGCGGATGTGGAGGATCTGACGCGCGATTTCGGCTTTGCGCCGGATACGGGGCTTAGACACGGGCTGGAGCAGTTTGTGGAGTGGTATAAAACGTATTATGGAGAGCGCCCGGATAGGCAGGTGTAACGGGTGATATGTGCGGGCCATCAATGTAGGAGATTGCTGGCCCGCTGCTTTTTTGCGGTAATTACGGCCTGTAATACTTCGCTATTGGGGTTTCTTAAGTAAATAAGACATCGGAGCGCAGGACATAACCGATGTTTGACGTCTAATGACAGCCTGGATTTTTGTAAGGATTCTGTGGATTATTTTTTCTCAGCGATGTTGGTGATTTTATATAAAAGGGAATAAATACGGCAAACCATATCACAGGCGCTTCGTAGAATAACGTATTCTAAGAAATTTCATTCATTATACTACGGTTTTCCCCTGATTTCAATAGCAGTTTCTCTCAAAAATGTTTTAAAATTCTATAAATATTCTTTGTGAATTTCTTAATTAAAAATCACTGAAAAGTAAATCAGACAATTAAATAAATTTCAACACAGTTCCCTTTCGTAGATTACGTTATTCTACGAAATCCATAGACGGCTGTAATGCCAGAAGAGGTATGTCAAATGGAGCAGTGGTATGTGTTAAAAACCGTCCCGGGAAGGGAACAGAAAGCGGCTGAGCTTGTACAGCGGGCCGTAACGCCCGGCCTCTTTAAGGAGTGCCGGGTTCTCAGGAAAGTAAAAGTATTCCGCTCCGGCGGGGCGCTGCGCTTTTTGGAGGATGTGTTGTTTCCGGGGTATATATTTGTCCGTACGGCTTGCCCCGGGGCGCTGGAAAAAGAGCTTAAACGCTCCGGGGATTTTCCGCAGTTTCCGTCCGTCACTCCCGTGGAGCCGGCTGATCTGGCGTTTTTGAAGCATGTATGCGGCAGGGATCTGAACCAGCCCATGGGCGTGACCAGGCTGACCCTGGACGGGGACAGCCGGATTGTCCGGGCGGACGGGGTTCTGAACGGCTATTTAAACCGGATCATAAAGCTGAATCTCCATAAACGGTTTGCGCTGGCGCAGGTAGAGCTGTTTGGCCGGATTCAGCCCGTGCTGTTCGGCGTGACGCTGGAGCAGGACGGCCGGTTTTGTCCGGTGCGCACAGTTCGGGCCGGGTGAGGCGGAAATTGTATAAAAGAACATTTGGTAACCCGTGTGTGGTCTTATGCCATGGGCGGGGGAAGAGTGGGACACAGGGCGGCATGGATTTTGTATACATTCGGACATGGGAAAGGAATCGTATACAAAACAGCCATGGAGCCGGGGAGGGAAAGAAGGCCCGGGGGCCGGAATCGCTTCCCGGATGGCGGAGCCTGCCCGGGCGGGAAAGGGACGTTTCGATGTGGTATGTTATCCAGACCATGACAGGAAAAGAGCAGGAGGCGGCGGACGCCATCGACCGGGTCCTGGAAGGGAGCTGCTATGAAAAATGCTTCGTGATCCGCCGCGAATGCGTCTGGCGGCTGGAGGGGCGTTTGCGCGTCCATGTGGAACCGCTCTTTCCCTCGTATGTGTTTGCGGAAATCGATGAGACGAAAAAGGCCGGGGCAGCGGGCGAACTGTTCCATGCGCTGAGACGCGTCCCCAGGCTGACAAAGCTGCTGGGCGGCGCGGGAGGCGCGGACGGCGCAGGAGGGGCGGGCGGTGGGGCCCGTGTGAAAGGCGCGGCCGGGGCGGGTCCGGACCATGAAAGCTGCGTATTCCAGGCCGTGGAGAGCGGGGAGGAACAGCTCCTTAAGGAGATGGCGCAGGGGGATAAGGACTTTATCATCCGGCGCTCCCCGGTTAAGGTGGATGAAGACGGGGAGATCCTATGGGCGGGCGGGGCGCTTACGGCCTATACGGACCGGATTGTGAAAAAGAGGCTGCGCAAACGCTATGTCGTGGTGGAAATCCCGTTTCTTGGGAGCGCAAGGCGGGTTCAGATGGGGATCCGTCTGGAAGGGGATCCGTGAAGCAAGACGGGAAGGAATATGAGATATAAAGGGATATTCACTTATTCGATATAAAGGGCTGTAAGTTATGAGAAAAACCGATATGCAGGACAGAAAAAAGCTGCGGTACGAGCGCTGCGCGGTATGTAAGAGGGAAACGGATGTGCCGGTGGACTTAGAAACCAGCCGGCGGCGTTTCTATATAGAAGGCGCAGGCCAGCTCTGCCCGGCGTGCTACAGGGAATTGTACGGGTAAAGAACTGTCACAAAATCGCAGCAGGAGTGGATACAAATGCAAAAATACGAACAATACAAACGGATGCTCCGGTTCCTGCTGTCGCTGCTGTTCACAGCGGCGCAGGCCGGGGTGTTTTACTGCACATGGATGGCCTGTTACAACGGGCTGATGGAGAGCCCGTTCCAGCGGAAGGGCAACTGGCTGATGGCCGCGTTCTACACGCTGCTCATCCTCCTCTTTGCCCATATGTACAGCGGCTGGCGGATCGGGGCGCTGAAAGCCTTCCACCTGATCTGGTCCCAAAGCCTAAGCCTCCTCTTCGCCAACGCGGTGATCTACCTGGTAATCACGCTCCTGACGAAACGCTTCCAGACCTTCATCCCGCTGCTGGGCATGTCCGCGGCCCAGTGCGTGTTCACCGCCCTCTGGGGCATGGCCAGCACAGCGTGCTACCTGCGGGCCTATCCGCCGCGGCGGGTGCTGATGGTGTACGGCGACCGCCCGAACCTGGGGCTGGTGCGGAAGTTTCACAGCCGTGAAGACCGCTATATCATCTGTGAAACCATACATATATCCGAGGGCATGGAACGCATCGCGGAGCGGATCCGGGAATATGAAGGCGTCGTGATCGGGGACATCCCCACGCCGCCGCGCAACCGGATCCTTAAATACTGCTATGAGACATCGGTGCGGACGTATACGAGCCCCAAGATATCGGACATCTTAATCCGCAGCGCGGAGAGCCAGCACTTGTTTGACACGCCGATCCTGCTGTCAAGGAACAGCGGCCTGACCTTTGAGCAGCGGGTGGTGAAGCGGGCGGCGGATATCGTGTTCTCGCTGGCGGCAGTTGTACTCCTTTCCCCGCTTATGGCGCTTACGGCGCTGGCGGTGAAGCTGGAGGACGGCGGCCCGGCCCTCTTTAGACAGAAACGCGCCACCTTAAACGGCCGGGTCTTTGAGGTGCTTAAGTTCCGCAGCATGGTGGTGGACGCGGAGCGGGAGGGCGCCCCGGTCCCGGCCACGGGGCGGGACGCGAGGATCACAAAGGTGGGCCGTATCATCCGCGCGTGCCGGATCGACGAGCTCCCCCAGCTTTTCAACATTTTAAAGGGGGAAATGAGCCTGGTGGGGCCCAGGCCGGAGCGGCTGGAGCATGTGGAGAAATATTCGCGCGACAT